>JARRIY010000035.1:0-30735 GCA_037379985.1 Maritimibacter sp. | reverse complement strand
CAGCGCACCGGAAAGCACCCGCAATGCCTGAACCCGCTGCGCCTCGGTTTCTGCTTCGATCAGATCGGCCAAACCTTCGACCTGCGCCAGATCGAGCTGCCCGTTTTCCAGCGCCCGTCGGGTAAATTCACCCGGCTCAGCCAGTCGCAAACCGTCGATCTGCCCAAGCACCCTCAGTAGCGCATCGATCACCGCCACCGCACCATGGGTTTGCAGCTCAACCACCGCTTCGCCGGTAAAGCTGTGGCCTGGATCGAAACACAGCACCAAAGCCTCATCCAATGGATTACCATCGAGATCGCGCAGCATTCGCAATCCGCGCTCTACCGGTCGGCTCGAACAAAGCCGATCAGCCGCCTGAAAAGCTTCAGGCCCGGAGATGCGGATCACGGCAACGCCAGCCCTGCCCCGGGCCGAGGCCAGTGCGAAAATCGTATCCATAGCCAACCCTATGCCATAACGGCGGGATTATGCGTTCATCGAGTCGAAGAATTCGCCGTTGGATTTGGTCTGTTTCAACTTCGAAATCAGGAACTCGATCGCATCGGTGGTGCCCATCGGGTTCAGAATCCGACGCAGAACATAGGTTTTCTGCAGATCTTTCGGATCGACCAGCAGCTCTTCTTTCCGCGTACCGGATTTCAAAATATCCATGGCCGGGAAGATCCGCTTGTCACTAACTTTCCGATCCAGCACGATTTCCGAGTTACCGGTACCTTTGAATTCCTCAAAGATAACCTCGTCCATCCGGCTACCGGTATCAATCAGCGCGGTGGAAATAATGGTCAGGCTGCCGCCCTCTTCGATATTCCGGGCAGCCCCGAAAAAGCGCTTCGGACGTTGCAGCGCGTTGGCATCCACACCACCGGTCAGAACCTTGCCGGATGACGGCACCACGGTGTTATAGGCCCGGCCCAAACGGGTGATGGAGTCGAGCAGGATCACAACATCGCGTTTATGCTCGACCAGGCGCTTGGCCTTTTCGATCACCATCTCAGCCACAGCCACGTGACGGGTCGCCGGTTCATCAAAGGTCGAGGCCACAACCTCGCCTTTCACCGAGCGTTTCATATCCGTCACCTCTTCCGGGCGTTCGTCGATCAGCAGCACGATCAGATAGCATTCCGGGTGATTGATCGAGATCGAATGCGCGATATTCTGCATCAGAACGGTTTTACCGGTGCGCGGCGGGGCCACGATCAGCGACCGCTGACCTTTCCCGATCGGCGCAACCAGATCAATAATCCGGGCCGAGCGATCCTTGGTGGTCGGATCTTCGATTTCCATCTTCAGCCGCTCGTTCGGGTGCAGCGGCGTGAGGTTGTCGAAGGCGACCTTGTGCCGGGCCTGTTCGGGATCGGCGAAGTTGATCTTTTCAACCTTGATGATGGCGAAATAGTTTTCGTTCTCACCCGGGGCAGAAATCACCCCTTCCACCGTATCACCAGTGCGCAGTGAGAATTTGCGGATCATTTCCGGCGACATGTAGATATCGTCAGGGCCCGGCAGATAGTTGGCTTCCGGCGAGCGCAGGAAACCAAAACCATCTTGCAGTACTTCCAGCACGCCGTCGCCACCGATTTCCCAGCCTTCATCTGCACGTTCGCGCAGGATCTGGAACATCATCTCGCCTTTGCGCATGGTCGAGGCATTCTCGATTTCCAGCTCTTCAGCCAAGGAGAGAAGATCTTTCGGGCTTTGCGCCTTCAAATCAGCAAGGTTCAAACGGTCTGTCATGATGGCATCCAAGGACAACGCAACTGCGCGCGGTCTCAATCTGATATGGGAATAAGCTCAGGCCGGACGGCCCGCTGTTGCGGTAGATAGGCCCAGAAGGTTTCTGAGTCAATAAAACTTAGAATTTCACGATCACTGAGCAGACGATGACGATCATCAGAAGCGTCGGCAATTCGTTCATCATCCGATAGGTCCGCCCCGGCAATTCATTGCGCCCTTCCAAAAACGCGATGCGCCGCCATGCCAGCCAGTAGTGAAATGCGGTCATGCCCAGAATGCCGATCATCTTGGTCCAGGGCCAGACTGACGACCAGTCCACGATCCCCGGTGTGAACACGATCAAAAGCCCAAAGAACCAGGACGAATACATTGCCGGTGTCATGATCGCTTTCAAAAGCAGCCGCTCTTGCCGCTGAAACAGAAGATCCATGTCACTCCCGGCTTTAACACCGCGTTTTTCATAGCCTTCAACGTGATAGACGAACAAACGAGGCAGGTAGAAGATCCCAGCCATCCAGGCGATTACCGAAATCACGTGAAGCGACTTGATCCAGAAATAGAGATCGAGAAGCAAATCACTCATATCGCTGTTCTCCTCACGAGATCCTTTGGTCCTTCTCTTTAAATAAAGAATTATAGAAAGAAAGAGATGATGTGTTTGTAGGCACTGTGAGTCATGGGGATTATTGATCTATCCGCTGACCTGTTCACAGAAAACCATCTGATCTGTGACGCTGACTGATCATTGTGAGTAACTCACATTAACTTGTATTATCAAATGCTTATGATCTTCTATTATGTGAACAAATCATCGGAGAATCTGTGCGGCGGCAAAGACATGCACAGGCAGGTAAGGTCTGGTTAATCATTGTGGAAGAAGTGGCAGAAATCTGTTCAAAATGAGGCAAAGAACCCCCAGCTGCCACAAATGTGCCGCAATTCACTGAAATCTCACCCGGAACAAACCGGAAAAATCCACAGGTCTTTCAACATGCCCAAACCCGTCATTCTCGCTTCTGGGTCTGAAATCCGCGCGACGCTTCTGCGCAATGCGGGGATCGCGTTCGAGGTCATACCAGCAAAAGTGGACGAAGAGGCTATTCGGGCCGGGCTGGATGCGGAAGGCGCGAGCCCGCAGGATGTGGCAGATACGTTGGCTGAATATAAGGCCCGTCGCGTGTCTGGCCGCAACCCTGAGGCGCTGGTTTTGGGCTGCGATCAAATCGCCGCGTTGAAAGGCGACATCCTATCAAAACCTGAAACGCCGGACGAGGCCAAAGCGCAGCTTATGCGCCTGTCCGGACAAACCCATAAATTGCTTTCCGCTGCGGTGCTGTATGAGGCCGGCGAACCGACTTGGCGCCATGTTGGTGTGGTGCGTCTGACCATGCATCAGCTTTCCGAAAGCTATGTGGAGGATTACGTTTCCCGCAACTGGGATAGCATCCGTCACGCGGTTGGGGCCTATAAGCTGGAAGAGGAAGGTGTGCGCTTGTTTTCGCGCATCGAAGGCGACTACTTCAATGTTCTGGGTTTGCCGCTGACCGAGTTGCTGTCATATCTGATCACGCGCGGAGAGGTGAGGATATGATCGAACACGCTATTCCCTTGGCCGGGATTTTGCAGAGCGAGGATAGACCCAGCCCGGTAACAGCGATCTACGAGCATTGGCTGAAAACGCTCCAACTGCCCGGTCGCTATGTGCCACTGACGGTCAAAGGTGATGATCTGGGCGAGGTCATCCGCACCCTGCCCAAGGCAGGTTTTGTTGGGCTGAACGTTACGCCGCCCTTCCAACGCGCGGTGCTGGATCATGCCGATATCATCACCGATCGCGCCGCGCTGATGTCGGGGGCTAACACCATCATTTTTCGCCGCGATGGCAAGATTCACGCTGATAATACAGACGGTTATGGTTTCATTGAAAACATTCGTCAGACCGTGCCGGGTTGGAATCCAAAAGCCGGGCCTGCGGTGGTGTTTGGCGCCGGGCGTGCTGCGCGCGAAGTGGTGGCGGCTTTGCTGGAGGTCGGAACCGACGAAATCCACCTGGCCAACCGTACCCGCCCCCGCGCCGAAGCGCTGCGATCTGAATTTGGGGCGCGGATCGTTGTGTCTGATTGGGTGAAGGCCGGAAATCTGATGGAAGACGCCCATACCGTGGTGAATGCAACGCCGCTTGGCTCGTCCGGGCATTCCGAGCTTCGCGTGCCACTCGATGCGCTCAGCCCCGGCGCGGTGGTGAATCTCACCCCGGCCGAAGCCACGCGCAAGGCGATGAGCGAAATTGCCGCCCCGGTCATCGCCATTACGTTGGTCCTTCTGTCCGTCTTCGTACCCATCGCTTTCCTGCCCGGCAGTTCCGGATGGATGGCGAGGCCAGAACCGCTGCGATCGAGGCTTTCGCGGAATGAGCAAACCTTTTGTCATCGGTCTGACCGGCTCCATCGGCATGGGCAAAAGCACCACTTTGGCGATGTTTGCCGAGGCGGGCGTACCGGTCTGGGATGCTGATGCAGCGGTGCATCAGCTCTATGCCCCGGGCGGGGCTGCGGTCGAGCCGATCCGGAAGATTTACCCCGAAGCAGTGAATGAATTCGGCGTCAGCCGTGCCGCGTTGAAACACTGGATGGCGAATGATGCGGGGGCGCTGAAACAGATAGAGGCGGTGGTTCACCCGCTGGTTGCAGCGGATCGCGCCGCGTTTTTGGCTGGATTAGACACTGATATCGCCGTGGTCGATGTGCCGCTTCTTTTTGAGACCGGCACCGAAAGCACAGTGGGTGCCGTTGTTGTGGTTTCTGTCCCGGCGGACATACAACGCGCCCGGGTGATGGAGCGCGGCACGATGGATGAGAAAACCTTTGAAACCATCCTTGCCAAACAGATGCCGGATGCCGAAAAACGCGCCCGCGCCGATTATGTGATCGAAACCCTCACTCTGGACGGCGCGCGGGCACAGGTGCAGTCTGTGCTGGACGAGATAAGAAAGACCCTGACCGATGCGTGAGATCGTGCTCGATACCGAAACGACGGGATTTGATCCCAAAACCGGCGACCGGATGGTTGAAATCGGGGCGGTTGAGCTTATCAACCACATGCCGACGGGCAAAACCTACCACCAATATATCAACCCCGAACGCGAAGTGCCGCAGGGTGCGTTTGAGGTGCATGGGCTATCCTGGGATTTTCTGAAGGATTATCCGGTGTTTAAGGATATTGCTCAGGATTTCCTCGATTTCATCGCGGGCGATCAACTGGTGATCCATAACGCGAAATTCGACGTACCGTTCCTGAATGCAGAGCTGGGATGGTGCAACAAGCCGCAGATTCCCATGGATCGCGCCATCGATACGCTGCTGATTGCCCGGAAAAAATTCCCCGGTTCCCCGGCCTCGCTTGATGCGCTGTGTCGTCGGTTCAATATCAATAACAGCCACCGCACCCTACACGGCGCTTTGCTCGATAGTGAAATTCTGGCCGATGTCTATCTGGAGCTGATCGGTGGGCGGCAGCCAGATCTGGTTCTGGCTCCGGAGGAAAAGAAGCAGGCTGATACGAGCGCGCAAACGGATGACTGGCGTCCGCGCCCGCGGCCCAATCCGCTGCCGTCACGGCTGACAGATGAAGAAGCCGCCGCCCATCAGACCTTTATCGAGTCGATGGGCGACGGCATGTTGTGGACCAAGCTTGAAAGCTCGTCTTAGTTCGGCTGACCGGCGGCAGCTTGCTGTTCAGCAGCGCGGCGGGTGATTTCCTGGCGATAGAGCGCGACGAAATCCACCAGATCAAGATTGACCGGCGGGAAGCCACCATCGCGCGTTGCGTCAGATACGATCCGGCGCACGAAGGGGAACAGCATGCGCGGGCATTCGATCATCAGGAAGGGGTGAAGCTGTTCTTCGGCGACACCTTCGACCTGGAAAATCCCGGAATAATCAAGCTCAAGCAGGAAAAGCGGCTCATCAGTATCCTGATTTTTCGAGCTCACTTTGTATTTGCTCACGACCTCGTACTGATTTTCGACCGAGCGTTTCTTGGCGTCCAGCGCGACTTCAACCTGAAGTGTCGGCTTTACTTCGCCCTGAACACCCTTTTGCGACAGGATGTTCTCAAATGACATATCGCGAATGAACTGGCCCAGAACCTGCATCTTAACTTGGTTTTGCGGATCCTGCGGCTGGTCTTGCGGTGTGGTGGCTTCGTCGGCCATAACTATCTCCCGGATTTCAAAATCGTTGTGTGCTTAGCAGTTTGCGCCACGGCTCACAATCACACTGATGTGGAATGGTTGCCAAAGCGGGTGCGTGAGGGCGGATCAGTGCTTCGTCCAGCCCGACGGGCCGTCGACTCCGGGATGTGTCGGGCGTTTGTCCGGCGTCACATCTTCGAAGTCTCCATCGATCACATCGTCCGCGCCCGGCCTAGAACCCGGCCTAGAACCCGTGCGAAAATGCGTTTCCTGTTGGCCCATGGTGAAGCTTTGCATCACCACTTTCTCGCGAAGCTTGCGATAAGCCCAACGGCGTACCGGCGGCAGCAACAGGGAAAACCCCAGCGCATCGGTGAAAAAACCGGGAGTCAGCAGCAATGCGCCGGAAAATAGGATCATCGCGCCATGGGCAAGCGGCTCGGTCGGATCAGAGAGCGCCCCAAAGGATTGCTGCAGATCTTTCAGAGCCGTCGCCCCCTGTTGACGAACCATCCAGCTGCCCAAAATCGCCGTCAGAACCACAATCGCCAAGGTCCAACCCAGCCCGATTACCCCTCCGACTTTGATGAACAGCCCGATTTCGATCACGGGAATTGCGATAAACAACAAAAGAAGCGGCATGAGACCCTCTTAGTTTGGTTGGCGCGGTGGACTTGCCCTGCGTGCTTGCCTACATATGTGCCGTCCGGGCGAAAATTCAAACGCGCTTCTTATTGAGGTCTCAATGTCGCAATCTCTGATCCAGCTTTTGGTACTTGCCGCTGTGGCGGTTTTTTTGGTCCTGCGGTTGCGCGACGTTTTGGGCACGCGGGAAGGGTTTGAAAAACCGGCCGTCAGCAAAACCGACGAGCCCAACAAGGACCGGCGCAGCAAATTCGAGGTGATCGAAGGTGGTCCGGATCCGGATATTACCGATCATGTTGATGAAAACAGCGATGCGGCCAAGGCCCTTGCGGCAATGAAAGCGGCGGAGCCGTCGTTCAATGTCGGTGAGTTCCTCGGCGGAGCGCGCGGTGCCTATGAGATGATCCTGATGGCCTTTGAATCCGGCGATCTGGCCGGGGTGCAGCCTTTCCTGTCGGACGAGGTCTATGAAAGCTTCGCCGCTGTGGTCGAGGATCGGGCGGATAAAGGCCTGAAAATTGAATCGCATTTCGTCGGCCTGCGCGAGATGAAGCTGGTCGATGCCGAGTTTGATGGCGACAGCCGTGAAGGCGAAGTCACCGTGCGGTTCCTTGGCGAGCTTACCTCTGTGGTGCGCGACAAATCGGGCGAGATTGTCGAAGGAAACCCGAAAGAGGTGAAACGTCAGAAAGACATCTGGAGCTTTGCCCGCATCATGGGCTCGGACAACCCGAACTGGCAGCTCGTCGCCACGGGGGAATAACATGCGCGGCCTGATCGGGCTGGTGCTCGCGGGCATGGTGGCTTTTGCTACGCCTGCCCGTGCCGGGCTTGATGAGGCCGAGATATCCATTCTGTCTTTTGACGATCTGCATGGCTGGGCTGATGACGACCACAACGCTGCTATGGCGGTGTTTCTGGAAACCTGCGCCCAGCTTCACGATCCGCAATGGCAACCGATCTGCGGTATGGCGGAGAATTATGACGGCCCGGCAAAGAGTTTCTTTGAGCTGTTCTTTCGTCCGGTTCTGATCAAAGCCGGCCATGCTCTGCAAGGGCGGGGCTTGGAAATCGCCTGGGTCAGCGATCCCGTAGCATTGCAATTCATGCTGATTCAGGGGTCCGGACGCGTCAGGCTGAGCGATGGCAGCATCATCCGCCTTGGCTATGCGGGCAGCAACGGCCACCCGTTTCGCTCGCTCGGGGATGAGTTGGCGCGACGCGGTGTCCTTTCACG
Source organism: Maritimibacter sp. (assembly GCA_037379985.1). Classification (GTDB taxonomy): domain Bacteria; phylum Pseudomonadota; class Alphaproteobacteria; order Rhodobacterales; family Rhodobacteraceae; genus Sinisalibacter. The sequence continues at coordinate 22,924 of JARRIY010000035.1, read as the reverse complement.
CAGTCAGGCGTCGGCAGCGCGGATCAGCGCTTGGGTGAAAGCACACCCAGCGCAGGCTGATAGCTTGCTGCATCACAATCCATCCTATGTGTTTTTCCGCGTTCTGGGCTCTATTTCAGGCGATTCTGGGCCTGTCGGCGCGATGAACCGTTCGATTACGGCGCGTCGGTCTCTGGCGGTTGATCCTGAATTTACCCCGCTCGGCGCGCCGGTCTGGCTGGAGAAAGCCGGGGCCGATCCGTTTAACCGCTTGATGGTGGCGCAGGATACCGGATCGCGGATCAAGGGCGCACAGCGGGCTGATGTCTTTTTCGGTAGCGGTGCCGAGGCTGGCCGTCTGGCCGGTCAGGTGCACGATAATGGGCGTATGGTGGTTTTGCTGCCAATCCAGCGCGCCTATCGGCTGAAACCGGAGGGGTAGCGATGAGCCGACGCAAACCCCGCAATCTGCGACCGGATGAGGTGGAGCTGTGGAGCAAGGTGGTGGAAAAGGCTGCGCCCATGCATCCGGAGCGCTCGACCCTGCCTGATCGCCCGGTCGAAAAGCAGATCCAAGCTAAGGCGAATCCTGCAAAACCAGCCATGCCACGTTTTCGCGTTGGTGAAGCGTCGCGCCCTACCCCGCCCCGGCATGATCTGGCTCCGTCGATTAACGAGCATGTTGCCCAACAGCCGGTGCAGATGGATCACAAACGCTTCAGCCAGCTCAAAAAAGGTCGCCTGTCGCCGGAAGCCCGGATTGACCTTCACGGGCTGACCATCGCTCAGGCCCACCCGGCACTGACCCGTTTCATTCTCGATGCCGCGGCGGATGAAAAGCGGCTGGTTTTGGTGATCACGGGGAAAGGCAAATCAAGGCCGGATACCGGCCCGATCCCCGAACGCCATGGGGCTTTGCGCCATCAGGTTCCGCATTGGCTGAATATGGCGCCGCTGAAACCCCATGTGCTTCAAATCACCGAGGCGCATGTGAAACATGGCGGTCAGGGCGCCTATTACGTCTATCTGCGCCGAGCCCGGTAAAATCTGACTTTACACAAAGGCGTTGATAAAGGCGCTGTCGCCGGGATTTCCAACGATCTCTTCCGCCAATCGGGGCGAGACCCAATGCGCCGAATGGCCTGGCTCAGTTGGGTCCGAGATTTGCCGCACCGGGTGACAGATGTAGATAATGCAGAGCTTTTCGGCCCAAAGGTCATATTCGGGCATATAGGTGAAACGCCGAAAAGCACCCAGCCGCCGGGGATTTGCGATCCGCCAGCCGGTTTCTTCGATCACTTCGCGATGCAATGCGGTCAGCGGGCTTTCCCCCGGATCAATCCCGCCACCCGGCAGCTGAAACTCTGGCTCCGGCTCTTCCTGATGGGTTACAAGCAGCTGCCCATCACGCGGCAGGATCGCATAAACGCCCCGGCGCAGCCGGTATTTCGTGTCACTCAGCTTCGCCGTTCCGTAGCGCCGGATCATTCTCGCCCCCATGTTGCTCTGCCCCAATAGACGGGGTATGCCGGACTGAATGCAACAAGGAAAATACCTATGAGCTTGGGGTCGAAAATCGCCTGGGATGATACCGTTCTGCCGTTTCAGCTGGATCGCAGCGATATTCGCGGCCGGGTGGTACGGCTTGACGGCACGCTCGATGAAATTCTGGCGCAGCACCATTATCCGCCCGCCATCGAACGCTTGGTGGCCGAAGCTGCCATTCTGACCGCGATGATTGGCCCCGCGATCAAACTGCGCTGGAAATTGTCATTGCAGATCCGGGGCGATGGTCCGGCACGTCTGATCGCGACCGACTATTATGCCCCTGCAAAAGAGGGCGAGCCGGGGCGTATCCGCGCCTATGCGAGCTATGATGCCGACAAGCTCGATCCGAATGGCGATGCGTTTCAGCAGATCGGCACAGGCTATTTTGCGGTTCTGATTGATCAGGGCGAAGGCAATACGCCCTATTCGGGGATGACTCCGATTGCGGGCACAGCGCTGGCTGATTGCGCGCAGACCTATTTCGCGCAATCCGAACAACTGCCCACCCGCTTTGCGTTGACCTTTGGGAAAGAGCCGGATGGCTGGCGCGCTGGCGGTGTGATGCTACAGAAAATGCCCGCTGTTCCGCCCCGGATCGCCGAAGAAGACGAGGCCAATTCTGGTGGGCTGATGACCCCGGCGCAGATGCTGGGCGATGAGGACGAGATTGAGAATTGGGAACGCGCAAATATTCTGCTGACCTCGGTGAAAGAAGACGAGCTGATCGGTCCGGCGGTTCAGCCTACCCAGATGCTTGTTCGGCTGTTTCATGAGGAACGGCCACGCGTTTTTGATCCGCATCCGATTCATTTTGGTTGCACCTGTACCGAGACCCGCGTGCGGGACAGCCTTGCGATGTATTCCCAGAAAGACATCGCGCATATGGTCACCGAAGAAGGCATCGTGACCGCCGATTGCCAGTTCTGCGGTGCGCATTATGAATTCGATCCGAAAACACTGGGCTTCGATGGCGAAGGGGCAGCGGGTGACGGCGCCTGATCCGATCACCCGGCTGCAGGCCGCGCTGGGCGGAGGTGCTCCGTCGTCAGATTTCGATCTGAATCCTGAGTTTCGGCCAAAGCGGGATACTCTGCGCGCGGCCGCTGTGCTGATGCCGTTTATCGAAACCCAGCGCGGGGTTGAGCTGATCCTGACCAAACGAGCTTCGGGTTTGAAACATCACCCGGGGCAGATTGCCTTTCCCGGCGGCAAGGTGGATGAGGGTGACGCGGATGCGGTGGCGGCCGCCCTGCGCGAGGCGCATGAAGAAATCGCCCTGCCCCCCGCCAATGTCGAAATTCTGGGCCGGATGGCCTCGCATGAAACCGTGACAGGGTTCACCATAACCCCGGTATTGGCCTTTGTTAGAGACTGGTTTGATCCAATCGCCGAACCGGGCGAGGTCGAGGAAGTGTTTACAGTCCCGTTCAGCCATATTGCCAACCGCGACAAATACATCATCGAAAGCCGCTATTATCGCGGGGTCGAACGGCGGTTCTATACGGTGCCCTGGGGGCCGTATTACATCTGGGGTGCGACCGCGCGCATGTTGTGGGCGCTGGCCGAAGGGTTGTCGTCATGAGCCTGATGATCACCGATAGCTGGCTTTCCGGCAAACAAGCCCAGGCGGTGTGCGCCATGCTCACAGAGGCCGGGCATCAGGCCTGGTTTGTTGGGGGCTGCGTGCGCAACGCCCTGATCGGAGCTCCGATCAGCGACATTGACATCACCAGCGATGCAACTCCGGAAACAGTCACTAATCTCGCGAAAAAGGCCGGGTTTCATCCGGTTCCGACCGGGTTTGAACATGGCACGGTGACAGTGATTGTGCAGGGTCATCCCTTCGAAGTCACAACCTTTCGTCATGATGTTGAAACCGACGGTCGCCGCGCGGTGGTGGCCTATGCGAACACGATTGAAGAAGACGCGCATCGGCGCGATTTCACCATGAACGCGCTTTACGCGACGCCGGATGGGCAGGTGACAGATCCGCTGGGTGGATTGCCGGACCTACAGGCGCGGCGAGTTCGCTTTATCGACGATGCCCATGACCGCATCCGCGAGGATTATCTGCGCATCCTGCGGTTTTTCCGGTTTCACGCCTGGTATGGCGATCCGGATGCTGGTTTGGACGCAGATGCACTGGCCGCGATTTCTGAGCTTTCTTCGGGACTAGAGACACTTTCACGCGAACGGGTTGGGGCTGAGATGAAAAAGCTTCTGACCGCGCCTGATCCCGCCCCTGCCGTGGCATCGATGCGGCAAACCGGGGTTTTACTTCATGTTCTGCCCGGCGCCGAGGCCTCTGGTCTGGCCTTGCTGGTGCATCTGGAACAATCGCTTGATCTGGCGCCAAATGCGATGCGGCGGCTTGCCTGTCTTGGCGGGCAGGATCATGCAGAGCGTTTGCGGCTTTCCAAGAAAGAAGACCGTTCTCTTCAACATCTGTTGGAGCATCGTGGAAGCATGGCCAGTCCACAGGAGCTGGGCTACCGGTTCGGGGTTGAGGCTGGGCGGGATATGGTGATTTTGACTGCGGTCGCGCTGGAAAGCAGCTTGCCGGTCGATCTTGAAAACAGTCTCGAACGCGGGGCAAATGCTGTGTTTCCTGTGAAGCCGCGCGATCTGATGCCGGGCTTGCAGGGGGCGGAGCTGGGTGAGCGTTTGCAAGCCCTTGAGGCACGCTGGATCGCGTCTGATTTTATGCTGACCCGTGACGAATTGCTGGGAGAAAACTGATGCAAGTAACCATCGAACGGCTGGGTCATCAGGGCGACGGTATCGCGGCGGGGCCTGTTTATGCGGCGCGCACGCTCCCGGGGGAAGTGATCGAGGGTGAGGTTGAGGCCGGGCGCATTGCGACCCCCCGGATCGTCACCCCATCTGCGGATCGGGTACGCCCGACCTGCCCGCATTACAAATCCTGTGGTGGCTGCGCGCTGCAACATGCTTCTGACAGTTTTGTTGCCGATTGGAAGATCGGCGTCGTCCGGCAGGCCTTGTCTGCGCAAGGGATCGACGCAAATATCGCTGGAATAGATACATCTTTGCCGCAAACCCGCCGCCGTGCGACCCTGTCAGCACGGCGCACCAAAAGCGGAGTTCTGATCGGCTTTCACGCGCCGAAATCCGATGTGGTCACTGCTATTCCCAACTGCCAGCTTTTGCATCCCGGGCTGATCGCTGCCCTGCCCGCGCTGGAAGCGCTGGTGCTTGCGGGTGGCTCACGCAAAGCCGAGCTGCGCCTGGCCGTGACCCTGTCAGAGGCCGGGCTGGATGTTGCGGTGAGCGGTGGCAAGCCCTTGGAACTGGCGCTGGAAACCGAACTTGCGCAACTCGCGGGGTCGCATGGTTTCGCGCGCTTGTCCTGGGAGGGTGAGTTGATCGCACTGGTTACCCCGCCGGTGCAGAGCTTTGGTGCGGCGCAGGTTGCCCCTCCCCCCGGCGCGTTTCTACAGGCAACGCGCGACGGTGAGGCGGCTTTGCTGTCGGTGGTGCGTGCCGCCGTTGGCAATGCCAAGCAGATCGCCGATCTTTTTGCCGGCTGCGGCACTTTCACGCTGCCGCTGGCTGAGAAGGCTGAACTTCACGCGTTTGAAAGCGTGGAGGAAATGCTGACGGCGCTCGACAAGGGCTGGCGTCTTGCCTCGGGGCTGAAAAAGGTCAGCACCGAAACCCGCGATCTGTTTCGTCGTCCGCTGATGCCCGATGAGCTGAAACGCTTTGACGCGGTGGTGATCGATCCGCCGCGCGCGGGCGCCGAGGCGCAGATGCATGAGATTGCAGCCTCAGAGCTGAAACAGGTCGCAGCCGTGTCATGCAATCCGGTGAGCTTTGCCCGCGATGCGCGGATCCTGATTGATGCCGGGTTCCAGCTCGAGAAAATCACCGTGGTCGATCAATTTCGCTGGTCAACGCATGTGGAACTGGCCGCAGGCTTCCGCCGAGCCTGATCCGGGCGCTATGCGGGTCTGAAAAATTGCTGTATGGCAGGCAAAACAACAAAGACAGGCACATCAACATGCGCGCGATCTGGATCATACTGGCCCTGTTGGGCGGGCTTGTACTGACGTCATGCTCGCAAGGGCGTCATATTACCGCGCCGGAAATCACCTATGTGCTGGTCTATAAGGAAGCGCGCACGCTCTACCTGGTGCATGAAAATCAGGTGGTGAAATCCTACCCGATTAATCTGGGCTTTGCTCCGGTTGGCGACAAACAGCGCGAAGGCGATGGCAAAACCCCGGAAGGCTATTATTACATCGACCGCAAGAATGCGAATTCAGAGTTTCACTTGTCGCTGGGCATTTCCTATCCCGACACGCATCATCGGGCGACAGCGCGTGAAGCGGGGCTGGAACCGGGTGGCGACATTTTCATTCATGGCGGACCGAACCGGCCGGAAGACAGAAACAAGCCTGACTGGACAGCCGGTTGCATTGCCGTAAGCGACCGTGAAATCGAAGAAATTTTCAGTCTTGTAAAGGTCGGTACACCGATTGCCATCTATCCGTAGACGACAGCATCAATCGCCCGTTACCAGCGTCCACCAGATTTTGCCGTTGCTCTCCTGATACCAGGACAGGCCGATATTCCGGGCACGCGGATCAAGGATCACATCGCGCGTATCCTTTTCAGCCATCCAGGCGGCGAGGGTTTCCAGATCGGTTTCAAAGCTTTCCGAAATGTTTTCGCCCAGCAGCGTGCCCTGATAGCCGGTGCGCTGAACCCGGTCGAGCGGCGACGAGCCGTCAGAGCCAAAATGCCAGGGGCGGTTCTGCACATGCATATCACGCGAATGCGTGGCCGCAGCGGCGGTCAGGCGCGAATTCAGCTCAACCGGCGGCGCTCCGGCAGCGGCGCGCAGCTCATTGATCGAATCCAGCATTTCGTAGGGAATCTTGTTATGCTCTGCTGGAGTGATGCGATGAACGGTCGGAAGCGGTTTGCCATCAGGCCCCAGACGTACAGGCGCGACACTGTCACAGGCTGCAAGAGTAAGGGCCAAAGCTGCCAAAGCCGGTATTGCGTAGTTCATCTGTTCACCCGTGGTTTGAATGCTGGCGCATTTTGCCCAGTAAAAGAGAAACTTCAACCGCCATTCCTGCGTGATATGAGCAAACTAACGCCAGTTTGATTTGCGGAGCTGCCCCGTAAGGCCTATATAGCCCGCGAATTGCAGCACCGTCTTAGAATGGAATGCCTCATGTCGATAGATGACACCAAGAAATTTGACCGTCGGGCGTTTCTGGCGGGATCGGTTGCGGCGAGCTCTTTGCTTGCATCGCCCGCGCTGGCCGCGAACACCGATACTGGCTCGACCGAAGTTGAGCGTGACCTGTCCGAAGTCGTGCGGCGCAATATTTCCAGCTTCCGCTCGCTGGACTGGCACCCCTATTTCTCAAACCTGCATAAAGGTGCGATCCTGGTCGATACCACCTCGCGGGCTTTGCACTTCTGGTCGGAAGACGAAAGCACTTATAAGCTTTATCCGACCTCGGTGCCGATGACCGAAGAAATGACCCGTCGTGGTCGCACCAACATTGTGCGCAAGGTCGAAGGCCCCGATTGGCGCCCGACACCGTCGATGCTGCAGCGTAACCCGGAATGGCCGCCCTACATTCCGCCGGGGCCGGATAACCCACTGGGCACCCATGCGCTTTATCTAGGCTGGCAGTATTATCGGATCCATGGTACGCATGATACGCGCAAAATTGGTCGGCGCTCGTCGAATGGTTGTATTGGGCTTTACAATGAGCACATTCAGGAGCTTTTTGCCCTGACTCAGGTTGGCACTCAGGTGTTGCTAATCTGACACCCGTTAAGACGATATTGTCGATTCCAGTTGCAAAATTCGCCTTGTGCTGTTTTCTACCTGCACGAGGTAAAGACATACCCTGCTTCGGCATGCTTGCCGGGCGAACTATTGGAGACTGAAATGAAAAAATTCATGGTTGCGGCTGCTGCCGTTCTCACCGCCCCCGCCGCTTTCGCCGGTTCGCTCGCCGATCCGATCGTTGAGCCGGAAATCGTTGTTGAGCAAGCGACTTCGTCGTCGTCGGCTGGCATCCTGGTGCCGCTGCTGCTCGTGGCGATCATCGCCGCCGCGATCTGGAAAGGCTAAGGCTTAACGCCAGCCTTCCGGTAACGGATAGCAAAGCCCCGCCTATATGGCGGGGCTTTCGCGTTTCTGGGCATAAGTTATTTCAGACCGATGACCCAATAAAAAAACGCCCGGCGCGACATTGCACCGGGCGTTTTGCGTTTCTGAAGCTTAGATCAGATGGCTTCGGTAATCCAGCTTTCCAGCGCGGCTTTCGGGGCAGCGCCGACTTTGTGCGAAATCACCTGACCATCTTTGAACATGAACAGCGTCGGAATGCCGCGCACACCCATCATCGCAGGCGAAGAGGGGTTTTCGTCGACATTGATCTTGGCAACTTTGAGCTTGCCTTCATAGGCGGTCGCCAGTTCTTCAAGAACCGGGCCGATCTGTTTACAGGGGCCGCACCACTCCGCCCAAAAATCGACAACGACGGGAACGTCGCTTTTCAGGACTTCTTCTTCAAAGGTGGCATCGGTCACGGCATAGGTGGTCATCAGAGGGCTCCTTAATTTCGGGTTGATGGGAACCTAGGAACGGGGGGGCAATCCGTCAAGTCGGCCAAAAGCGCGCAGCGCCAGACCGGGTGGTAATGGCATCAGGGTTGCGCTCTGGGTCCAGAGTATCGCAGTTACGATTTCTCGCTCCGGATAAAGCCCGCAAAGTGCTGTTTCATAAGCCCCCATTTGCCGCAGGATGCCTTCGGGCACTTGTTCGGGACCGGGTGGAATCAGCCGGTTGGTCTTGAAATCCACCGCCATCACTTTTTCGGGGGTTATGATCAGCCGATCGATCACACCGTGCAACCGGGTTGCTCCGGCCACACTGACCGGCGCTGAGATTTCAACTTCAGCAAGGCTGTCATCGGCAAACAGAAAGGCCAGATCGGGGGCGGTGAGCACCCCTTGCGCCTCCTGCAAGATCGCGTCGACTTCTGCGTCGCTAGCCGCATCTTCGCCAAAAGCCAGCAGATCGCGCGCCGTCTGCGGCCAATCGCGCCGATCATAGCCCGGCAACAGCTCCAACAGCCTGTGCACCTGCCGCCCACGGCGCAGCGCGGCTTCCAGCTCGCCCGGATCATCGGCGCCGGGCATAACCTTCGCGCCGCCCAGATCGGACGGGAGAAGCGGTGTGGCGGGCTCTGGTGGCAGGGTCGGGTTTGTCGCGATCCAGCTCGGCAATGGGGACAATGCGGTCTCCTTGCCCCTCTCCTGCTCTGCTGGGGCACCATCCCAATTTCCGGTTTCAAACCGCAAGCCCGGTCCCGAGGCGAAATCATGCTTCGTTGCGCCGGAAACTCGCATGCCATGCCCGCCTCGGCGATGCGATACCAGCTTGCCGCGTCGCCCTCGTTGCCAATATCCCCGGCTGCCGCAATGATCAGCCAGCTTTCCGCCCGGGTCATGGCCACATAGAGCAGGCGCATGTTTTCCTCCCAGGCGGCCTCCTGTTCGGCGGCGCTGGCAGTGGCGAGCGCGTCTGGAGCCTCCGCGCTTGCGGCGCGCCAGACCAGCCCGGATTGGGTTTTGATCAGCCGGTTATGAACACGGCTGCGCGGGCGCGAAGTATCCGGCAGGATCACAACTGGGGCTTCCAACCCTTTCGCGCCATGCACCGTCATCACCCTGATCTGATCGCTGGCGCTGTCCATCTGCCGCTTGATTTCAACATCATCGACGGCCAGCCAGGTCAGAAACCCGGTCAGGCTGGGCACATCCATCCGTTCATAGGCCAGGGCCTGCGCCAGCAGCGCATCAATCCCGTCTTCGGCCTCGCTGCCCAGCCGCGCAATCAGCTTTCGCCGCCCATCATGGCGGGTCAGGATACGGTCAATCAAATCATAAGGGCGCAGATAATCGGCCTCATCGCGCAGATCGCCGAGCATCTCGATCACAGCCGGATGCTGTTCTGTCTGCTCGCGCAGCACATTCCACAGATAGCGCGGCCCACGCCCATGCGCGAGACGGAACAGTGCATCTTCGCTCAGCCCGAACAGTGGCGAGCGCAGGGCGGCGGCAAGCGACAAATCGTCTTCCGGCGTGGCCAGAAAGGCGAGCAGCGCGGTCAGATCTTTCACCGCCAGCTCGCCGCCAATGCGCAGCCTGTCAGCCCCGGCAATCGGCAGATCGCGGGTTTTACAGGCCCGGATGATCTGATGAAACAGCTCTGACCGGCGGCGAACAAGCACCATCACATCGCCCGGCCTGACCCGGCGCATTTCGCCGTCTTTCCCCGGAATAGAGCCTGTTTCCAGCATCTCGGCAATCGCATCAGAAATGCGGTTGGCAAGCTGAACCGAAGCATCTTCCGGAGCTGGCACATCAACCGGATCCGCCCAATGCTGATCATCTGATTTTTCCGGAGGCAACACCACTGGCCAAAGATCCACTCGTCCGGGCCGGTCGGGATCGAGGGTCAGGTGTTTTACCTCACGTCCCAACCCGGGCGCGGTTTCCAGCGCGTGATCGACAAGGCTGAGGATCGCCAGCGATGAGCGGAAAGAATATTCCAATTGCAGGTCTTTCACCTGCTGCCCGACCTTGCTGAAGGCCTCGGCAAATTCTGCCTGCGTGCGGGTAAAGCCCGAAGGATCGGCCCCCTGAAACGAATAGATCGATTGCTTCACGTCCCCGACCACGAAAATCGTGCGTGGCTGGTCAGATCGCGCGCTTTCCCCGGTGGTGAATTCCCGCGCTAGGCTTTCGATCACCCGCCATTGCGCCGGGCTGGTATCCTGCGCCTCGTCGACCAGAATATGATCAATCCCGCCATCGAGCCGATAGAGCACCCAGGCGGCTAGGCCTGGATCGCTCATCAGCCGCCCGGCCAGGGTGATCAGATCATCGAAATCGAGCCAGCCGCGCGCCTGCTTGCGACGCTCATATTCGCGCAGAAACGGCTGCGCGAAATTATGTAAGGCCAGCGTTTTTTCGGCGCTCGCCAGCGCCAACCGCCATGGTCGGGCATCTTCCACCCGACGCATGAGATTTTCCAGATCCGCCATCAGCCCGGCAGCGGCGCCCTTTTGCGTCGCCTTGGTCGGAAACGTCCCTACCTTAGCAGAAAAAGGCTGTTTCGCCGATGCGCCAGTCAGAAATACGCTTTCAAGAACCGGCAGATCGCGCGTGCTGAGCGTGGTGGGATCAAGCGCCATAAGCTTTTCACCGGCCTTTACCTCAGTCGATGATCCGGCCAGCAATACCGGGCGTAGCGCCGAAATCAGCGTGGCATCACCGGGGGCGAAAGCTCGCGCCTCCAGATCCGCCTGATCAAAACCAGGCGCCAGTTCGAACCACCCCCAGATGTCATCCGCGCTCACAGGCTCACCAAAGGCGTCGCGCTTGCTGGTGATTTCACGCAACAAGGCTTCAAAATCGCTATCGGTATTGATCGCGGCAAGGGCTTCGACAAGCGGGCGATCACGCCCGTCCGCCATATCCTCCAGCACGTCGCCCTGTAGTATTCGCGCTGTGCGGTCGTCCATCTCGGTGAATTGCGGCGCTACGCCGGCCTCCAGCGGAAAGCGGCGCAGGATTGCAGCGCAGAAGGAATGGATGGTCTGAATTTTCAGCCCGCCCGGTGTTTCAATCGCCCCGGCAAACAGCCGCCTTGCCCGGGCCAGATTGTCGACCTCCTCAACCCCCAGCTCGCGCAATTCCGCTCGCAACTCGCCATCGGGCTTCATCGCCCAGGCACCCAGCCGCTTAAACAGCCGGTTCTGCATCTCGCTTGCGGCGGCCTTGGTATAGGTCAGGCAAAGGATGTTTTGTGGCGAGACCCCGGCTAGCAGCAGCCGCGCCACGCGGTCGGTCAGCACCCGGGTTTTGCCCGATCCGGCATTGGCGGCAAGCCAGGTATTGGCACCCGGATCGGCTGCCTCGATCTGGCGCAATGTCGCGTCATTCGGTTTCATTCGCCCACCTTCTGCCCTTCGGCGCGCATCGTATGGTTCCATTCGCCATAGCGCGAAAGATGGTCGTAATCGCCGCCAAAGGATTGGCTCGCGGCAATCCGGCGGGCGGTATAGCCCTGCATTCGGCTTTGATAAGCCGCGATCAACTCGCCAAGCCCGGTGCGGGTTTCGTCGATCAGCTCCTGCCCCACCGCGATGCGGGCGAATTTCGGATTGGTCCCCAGCCCGATATAAGCCACCTCAGAAACCGTGGCGCGCGCCAGCCCGTCAAAGCCACCTTCCTGCGCCATCACGGCTTCCAGCAGCAATTGCTTGTCATAGGATTTTTGCTGCTTATCGCTTGGAATAGAGCCTGTTTTGTAATCGTAAATATAAAGGTTCCCCGCCGCATCTCGATCAATCCGGTCGGCGGTGCCGGTCAGGGTGAAATCTAGATCGGTCAGCGGCAGGCGCCCTCGTATCTCGGTTCCGGCGGGCGTGGCGCGGCTTTTGCGGTCGTCCTCCCCGGCCAGAAAGGTATCGGCAACGCGACTGAGCTTGGCGAGCCAAAGCACCCGCGCGGCGGGCCAGGGCGCTTCAGCTTCCAACACCTCCTCCGCCACGGCCATCAGCCTTTCGCGCCCAGCCTTAGAGCTCTCGACCTCCGGGGCTTCTTCCACAAAGCGCTCCATCACCTTGTGCAGGATGGTGCCCCTCAATGGCGCATCGGGCGACTGGTTCAGCGGGCGCAGTGGGCGCAGGCCCAAAATTTGCTCGGCATAAATCGCATAGGGATCGCGCACCAGCTTGGTGACACGCGTGACCGAAAGCTTTTTCGGTCGGGCGTCAACCGGAGGCATCGGGGCCGGGCGTGGTGCGGGCGGTTGGGTCTCTGCCTGATCCATGGCGCGGGCAAGGCGTAGCCAGTCCTCGCCCCGGTGCCGCATCTCTGCCAGCGCTTTGCCGCCTTCCTCTGACATGCCGTCCATCAGATTGGTCAGCCGGTTGATCCAGCGTGACGGCACGGTTTCGCTCTCATCATTTCGGATCGCCCGGGTCAGCACTACGCGCTCGGCGGCGATGGCTTGCTGAAAATCATGTGCCGACAACCCGATGCGGCGCTCAGGCAGCAATAGACCTGCATCCTGCCGCATCCTCCGGTTCATCCACGGGTCCGGCGGCGGGGTTTCGGGCCAGGTGCCATCGTTCAGCCCGGCAAGGATGACCAGATCAACCCCCTGCACCCGGGCTTCCAGCGTGCCCCAGATCCGCACATTCGGATGAGGCTTATTCGGATCGCGCACCTCGCCCCGGTTCAACACCGAGGCAAACAGATCGCGGAAATCAGCAGGAGAAAAGCTGCCACCATAGGGGGCTTCACGGATCAGCTCATCGCAAACCTTGCGTGCCTCGCGTCCGGCGGGCTTCTCCCACAATTCGCCGCTGCCCTCACCGACTGGCCCGGCGCACAGATGCTCGGCAACAGCCAGCACATGCGCCACATGCTCGGTCAGCGGGCGGGTGCCAGTTTGGGCGAATTCGCCAAGAATAGAGCCTACCCAGACCGCCCAATCGCGTCGGTCTTCCCGCTGTTCCGCCCAGACCATCAGCGCTTCGGGCGTGGGATATGGCATATCCTCGCGCAACGCTTCCAACTCCAGATCGCGGGTATGGCGCAGATGCTCGCCGCGCGCATCGCTACCGGTATTAGTGAGCGGATGTTTCAGCAGCGCCAGCAGATCGGGCCCGGTGATCTTTGTCCCCAGCAATTCGGCAACCTGCCGCAACAGCCGCCCGGGAGCGGTAAGCGGCAGAGGGCGACCAGCGGAATCGTCCGGTTCGATCCGCCAACGATCAAGCGCGGCACTGACCTGTCGGGTCAGCACGCGGTCAGGCGTGATCAGGGCGGCGCTTGTACCGGTTTCCGTAGCCTCGCGTAGGATCAGCGCAATGGCGCTGGCCTCGGCCCGCGGCGAAGGCGCTTCGATCAGCGACATCCCCGCAGTCGCAGGCTCTATTCCGGCGAATTTCGGCCCTTCGACCTGCCATTGATCGGTGATCGGCGCGGGGCGGAGGGCGAGCGACAAAAGCGCGTTGCGCTCTGGCACGACCGGAGCAAGCTCGCTCCAGTCCTTAACATCATCTCTGTTCAGGCCCAGCGCTCGCATCAACCGGGCAAAACGGAATTGCGGGTGATCCTCGCCAGTCAGGGCATCTTCCAACTTGTTCCAGATCGGCGCGGGCATATCGAAATCAAAGCCGGGCAGGATTACCGCGCCTTGCGGCAGGCGGGCGACGGCACGCATGAACATCTGGGTGGCGCCACGCGATCCGGTTGAGCCCGCCACGATGATCGGATCTTGCGGCGGTGCCTCATGCCAAAGCTCGGTCAGGCGGGTGATGACCCGACGCTGACGGGCCTCGACATCCGGTGCATCCTCGCTGTCATCCCCGAAATAGCGGCTGATCGCATCCAGAAAGGTCAGGCTGCGTTGCCAGTGACCCGACAGGTCTGACACATCCAGATTACGCAGCACCTCCGGCGAAACACCTTCACCCTGCATTTCATCCATCAGCCCGGCCAGGCTATCGGCCAGATCATAGATCGCGGCGCGCGGGGCAAGATCGGGTTGGGCATCGAGTAGTTGCGATATGACTTCGGCCAATTCCAACCGCCGCCGCAGCGGTGAAACAGCCGGGGGCAGATCGGCAAAGGCGGCATCCTGACCAAGATCGGTGATCAGCCGGATGCGTGGCAGCAGCACCGCCGCGCCTTCGTCAAACAGGCTGATCATCCGGCGCTGCATCCGCCGTGTGTTCACATAAAGTGTAACCCGGGCCAGCGCTTCGGGCGGCTGATCGCGAAATCTTTCGCGCAATCCATCGACGACCGCGCGCGGAAAATCCACGCCGGGCGGAACGGCAAACAGGCGCGGTTTTGGGCTTGTCTCAAACATCACAGGCCCTGCTTAGCGGATTTCATCCCCGGACAGCATCAGGGTTTTTGCTCTGATCGGCATTTTCTTTCAGCGCGGCTAGGGCTGCGGGATCAGGCATGGGGAGAGTGTTGGTCACGGCCTTGGCCAGATCGCCCAGCGCCGGATGGGCAAGTGCCCGCTGCAAATGCGCCCAACAGCGCGGGATCGTGTCGATGAACTCTGCCCGGCCAGAGCGTTTTGCATGCTCTGGAGCAGCCCCCAAATTGCGTAGGCATTGCTGCGCGGTCAGCACGGCATCGGCAAGATCAAGCGTGGCGCGGTCTTCCCCGGTGTCCTCGGCATAATGATCCAGAACAGCGTTGGCGGTGTCCGCCGTCACATCGCGATAGGGATCACGGATCAGCGAAATCAGATCATAGGCAGGATAGGACAGAGCAGCATTCTGCAGCCCGATCACCCCGACGCGGGCAATCCCCGCGCGCTCGGGCAACCAGAACAGGTTTTCAGAATGAAACCTATTCAGGGTCAAGATCGAGCGCCGGGTGGGCAATGTGTTGAGTGCATCGGCAAGCCGGGTTTGGATCGGCTCGACTGGGGCATTTTCCTGCCTCATCACCTCGCGCAGGTAAGCCGCCGCACCCTGCCCGGCGCCGGCGGCCATGGTTGCCGTATCCAGAACTGGCGCAACGGGTGGGGGAGCTTTCTGCAAGGTGATCAGCAGGTCTACCGCAGTCAGGTAAAGTCTGCGTTCCAGATCCGGCGTTGTGGCAAGCAATGCGGCAAAGGACGCCTCGCCAAAATCCTCTTCGATCAGCAACCCGTTTTTGGGCAGGGTCGCCACAATCTGCGGGGCTGAGAGGCCAAGCGACGTAAGATGCCGCGCGATCTGCTGAAAGGCGGTAATCCTGTCGGCATTGCCGGGAGCTTTCACCAGAATGACCTGGGCGCCATCCTGACCAGTGCGCAGCCGTTCGCAGCTGTGAACTACACTGCTGCCGGGCAGCGGATCGCGCTGGGCAGAGGCCCAACCCGTATGGTCAAGAAAAGCGTCTGTGAGCCGGGCGAATTCAGTCATGCAGGGCGAATTCCCCTGAAATAGTCTCACATGTGGATGCCCAGCGCCCCGGATCTCCAAGCAATGAAAGCTGCCGTGCTTCCGGATCATCTGTGGCGTCAAAGACCATGGTGAGCGCCCCTTGCGGGATCAGGTCGCCCAGCCTGTCGGGCCATTCGACAAGGCAGATTGCCTCGTCAAAGGCCTGAATCAGCCCAAGCTCTTCCACCTCATCAGGATGGGTGAGCCGGTAAAGATCCGCATGCCAGATCTCGCAGCGCGGCGTTTCATAGCTCTGCACCAGCGTGAAGGTGGGCGAGGGAACATCTTCCATAGGCGCGCCATCTGCAATCAGACGGGCTTGGATCAGGGCGCGGGCGAAATGGGTTTTGCCGCTACCGATCGGACCGTCGAGCAGGATCACATCCCCGGGTGCAAGCACAGATGCAAAGCGTCGCGCCAGCTGTGCCGTCGCGTCGGGAGAGGAAAGAGAAAGGCGGCAGATTGGCGCAGTCATATCTTGGTTCTAACTGAGCATGATTCCCCCGCAAGGGGGGAATTTTCACGATGATACAACCATACGTTTATCGCCGCCGGTATCTTCTGACTGATTGGAAACCGGATTTGGATCTTCGCCCACGCCACTGGCGAGAGAAAAATCAACCAGTGTTGCGCCGTGGGCCAGCGGAACGACACGGCAAGTCAGCTGACGCCCATCATGCAATGCCAGCGGGGCTGTCCAGGTTTCACGATGGCCGGTCGCCCCGACGAAAGACCGCAATTTATCCCAGATCGGGCTGGGGACACATCTGGCCTGCCAGATACGAATAGCATCGGCCAAGGCTATGTCAGTTTTAATGGCGGCGGGGTCTGTGCCCCAGAGCCGGGTATATTCGGCGTTCGACATCGACAATTTGCTGCCAGCGGTAAAAACGGCCACCGCCTGCGCCAGCCCATCCAATGCCGCCTGACCGGCATCAAGCTCGGCCCGGAACCGGCGCGCCACCGAGATTTCGGCCGAAATGTCTTGAAACAGCAACGCCACGGCTCCATCGGGGTGCGGGCGGCCGGTGACGCGATAGGTCTGGCCGGTCGGCAAGGTCCAGCTTTCTTCATAAGTGCCGTTTTCGGCGGCAGCGACCAGATCAGAGATTTGTTGACGCCAGGATTTGTAATCGCGCGGCTCCGGGATCATCCTTGCGGCGCGCAGCTTATCGAGGAAACCCGCAATGGTCGGCTTTGCG
This sequence comes from Maritimibacter sp., assembly GCA_037379985.1. GTDB lineage: Bacteria > Pseudomonadota > Alphaproteobacteria > Rhodobacterales > Rhodobacteraceae > Sinisalibacter. The sequence continues at coordinate 6,165 of JARRIY010000035.1, read as the reverse complement.
ATCAGAAACTCGGCCGGTAGAAGCGTCAGATCCAGCAGCGCCGGGTTAAACAGCGCCAGCTCGCGCTTGCGATCAAAAATTGCCAACCCGATAGGCAGCGCCGCGAAGGTTTTCGAGATCGTGGTGACAAATTCATGCAGCGAGGTTTCGGCCTTCACCAACCGATCAGACGGCCAGGCAAAGAAGAACCGTTCATCGGCCTCAAGGTTCAGCTCTGACACTTCATACCATTGCCGCGTTGGCGCGTTTGCCGGTGAAATCGCAAAACGGTGGATCGCCGGATTGCCTTCCTGCGCGGGCACTTTCCGCGTGTCTTCGGACAGGGTGAACACCTTATGCGGCGGCCAGGGGCGGGTATCGGTGTCGCTGTCAAAACTGTCGGCAAGATCAAGATAGGCCCGGTTGCACCAGGTAATCCGCCCGGCACTGTCTTCGCGCCACATCGGAAACGGCGCCAGTTCGGCATTTCGGCGCAGGGTTTCCAGCTCATGTGTCATGGCCAGCAGGCTCTGCCCGTCGATTGTGCTGGCCTCGCCATCGGCTTCGGGTCCGGTCAGGGTGATACGCGCAACACCGTCATGCCATTCCGCATGCAGCATACCGGAATCGTCGGCGGATTTGATCTCCATCTCGCCCATTTCCGCCAGATCAATGATGCGTTCATTCAGGCGTGGAAAGCGCGGGCTGAGCAGGGTGGCAAGACGGGTCCAAGCCGTGCCGCGCTGCGGAGTCGTTGCCAAAAGCTGCCGCGCCGCCGGGGTGGCATCCAACAAGGTTTCATTATCAAAAATGAACACGACTGAATCGCGCTCGGCTTCGGAAAACCGGCGCAACCGGCTGACTTTGCGATGATCCGCCAGGGCAAAGACATAAAGAACAGCCAGGGCGATCAGGAATGCCGCAGCGATAAGGCTGACGATGAGAAGTGCTTGATACATCAGATTAGCCCGCCGTTAATCTTGATTTCTCTTTTCTTACCAAGGAAAGGGTTAACGAACACTTAAGGTTCATCCATGTCTTAGCTTTCGAAACGGACATTCTCACTCAGAACCGGCAACCGTTCGGTTGCTTCAATGCTACCAGGGCCACGTTGCCACACAACTTCAACGATAGCACCTGTTCTTTTGCCAGGGGTCGCTTCTCCGGTGTAAGGGTCTGATCCATTGGCAAAATTAAGCTCAGCCCCGGTGCGTTCCAGCAGCGTTTTGGCGATGAACAAACCCAGCCCCATGCCTTCATATTCCGGACGACGGGCATCGCGTGACGATTTTCGGCCCTTGCTGATGAACGGATCGCCGATTTTGCCAAGCAGATGCGGCGGATAGCCGGTGCCATCGTCGATAATCTTGATCGAGATCGTGGTTGGGCTCCAACAGGTTTCGACCCAGACCTGACTGGAGGCAAAATCAACCGCGTTTTGTATGAGGTTGCGCAGCCCGTGCACCAATTCCGGGCGACGCCGCACCATCGGTTGGGACTCGGGCAGGATACTTCCATCTGCGGTTTCGATGCTGATCACTTTGCCGCGTTCGTGATGCGGTTCGGCAGCTTCTTCGATCACCGCACCGAGCAGCGCCTGATGCAGATGCAGGTCGTCTTTGCCTGAACGCCCCATCGAATGCAGAATATCGCGACACCGATCTGCCTGATCACGGATCAGCTCGGCATCTTCGCGCAGCTCTGATCCTTCTGGCAGATCGCCAACCATCTCTGACGAGACCAGTTTGATCGTTGCCAGAGGCGTGCCCAGCTCATGTGCCGCTGCTGCCACCACACCGCCCAGATCGGTCAGTTTCTGTTCGCGGGCCAGCGCCATTTGCGTGGCCAGAAGACCGCGGCTCATGGATTGAATCTCAGAGCTGACCCGGCGCGTATAGATGCCGATAAATACGATGGCGACAACGATGGCGACCCAATAGCCCAGCGCAAAAAGCTGCGGCATTTCCAAAAGCTCGCCTGTGGTCGTGACCAAAGGCAGATGAAACCAGGCAATCATCGCCAGGGCCACAATCGCCACTTCACCAACCACCAGAACCGACCGCAGCGAAAGCGCGGTGGCAGCTACGGTGATAGGGGCCAGGATCATCAAGGCGAAGGGGTTGTTGATCCCGCCGGTCAGGCCGAGCAGAATGGCAAGCTGAACCGTGTCGAAGGCCAGAAACATTGTGGTTTGCTGTTGGCTCAGCCGCTTGCTTTCGGGAAATACAACTTGCGAGAACAGGTTGAGACTGACCGAAAGCCCGATCGCCATGGCGCAATAGCCCCGTTCGATATCGAGCTCAAACAGCGCTTCACCCAGCGCAATGGCGGCGATCTGCCCGAATACGGCGAACCAGCGCAGCATGATCAGGGTACGCAGGCGAACCCAGCTATTGCCCTGTTCGTTTTCAAGCAGCAGTGAACTGTTTTCAGCCATCGTCGGCACCAATCCGGGGTTGTGTCATTCTGTTCACTTGTATGTTCGCAGCGTATGTCGGATCAATGCCTGCAGTACTGTAGGAGAATGTCATGCAAAAGCCTCTATTCATTCTGGCAAGCACTGCCGTTGTCGCCGCCGCTGTTGGGTTCTGGTGGATGGGGCAGAAATCGGGTGGTGAAGACCAGTTTGCCGCCTGTCGCGATGGCAGTATCCAGACGGGTATCGGAAGCATCGGTGGGCCGCTGTCGCTGATTGACGAAAACGGGCAGGCGGTGACGGATGCCGAGATGTTCACCAAGCCGACACTGCTCTATTTCGGGTACACGTTCTGCCCCGATGTTTGCCCTCTTGATAATGCCCGCAACGCCGAAGCGCTCGATCTGCTTCAGGGCGAAGGCTATGATGCAAAGATGGGCTTTGTCTCGATTGATCCGGAGCGCGATGACCCGGAACGGCTGCGTGATTTCACCGATTTTCTACATCCCGATGCAATCGGCTATACCGGCACGCCCGAACAAATCCGGGCCGCGAGCCAAGCCTACAAGACCTATTTCAAGAAAGAAGAGAATCCCGATCCGGATTTCTATCTGATTGATCACTCTACCTTTACCTATCTGGTCTTGCCCGAAATCGGCTTTGTTGAGTATTTCAAACGTGAGGCTACGCCAGAAGATATGGCGGCCCGGACATCGTGCTTTATCGATGCCGTAAAGTAGGCTTTCTATCTGAACCGTGACAAATTGACCTTCGATCCCCATGCGCATACTGTGCCGTGGACCAGCGAACTGCGGTAAGGGATTGGAATGTCGGATCACCAGCTAAGAGAAATCGGCGAAGACAGGTCGCTCCTGCTCGTCGATGATGATGAACCTTTTCTCAAGCGGCTGGCACGAGCCCTCGAAAAACGCGGATTTGAGCCGGAAACGGCTGAATCGGTCAGCGAGGGTAAGGCAAAAGCAATCGCACATCCGCCTGCCTATGCGGTGATTGACCTGCGTCTGGAAGATGGCAATGGGCTCGATGTGGTCGAGACCTTGCGGGAAAAGCGCCCGGATGCACGGATCATCGTGCTGACCGGCTATGGCGCCATCGCAACCGCTGTTGCAGCCGTCAAAGCCGGGGCGACCGATTATCTGTCGAAACCTGCTGACGCCAATGACGTGATGAATGCGCTTCTGGCAGATGGCGATGAGCTTCCGCCGCCGCCAGAAAACCCGATGAGCGCCGACCGGGTGCGTTGGGAGCATATTCAGCGGGTCTACGAAATGTGCGACCGCAACGTCTCGGAAACCGCGCGGCGTTTGAACATGCACCGGCGGACCTTGCAGCGTATTCTGGCGAAACGCAGCCCGAAATGATCCCCATGCAGGGCCTGCGCCGCGCAGCCTGTCTGTCTGGTTTTCTGCTTATTGCCGCCTGCACCCAGCAGGCGCAGCGAGCTTTCGTGCATTTCATTCCCGGTGCAACCGGGCTGGCGGTGCCGGAGGCCGGGCAACGTATTGATTTCGGGCGCTCGCCCGAAGGTGTGATTGCGGCGCTGGATCGTGAAGTTGGACCGGGTCGCGAATTACCGCTTGTCGGATGTCCAGAAAGCGTGGCCCGTCAGATCGACTGGCAAGGTCTGGTGCTGAGCTTCAGCCGGGAACGGTTCATCGGATGGCGAAGTGGCAATCAACAGGCTGGTCAAACCTGTTTCTGAGCCCGCGCCGCGCGTCGCAGCCATGTCACGAATGTTTTTGCGGCCTCTGGCATGATTCCGGGGCGCGTGACCAGATAATAGCCCAAACCTTCAGGATCGCCCTCATAAAGCGTGACAAGTTGCCCCGAAGCCAGATCGGGCGCCACCAATGTGCGTGATTGCAGCGACAGGCCCAGCCCGGCCCGTACGGCGCTGACCACCAGCCCGTTATTGGCCATGCTCTGGGCGCCGAGCTTTTCGAAATCAATGCCGATGGCCCGCCCCCAGACCCGCTGTTCACGCGAGCCGGACGAGAAATACCAATCATGCGCGCTCAGCTTGCCCAGCTCTTCGAGGCTTTTGACTTTGGTGTAGTCGGGCGAGGCGATCACCACGAAACGGCTCACATCCAGCGCTTCAACTTCCATCCCCGGCCAATCACCGGAGCCGAAGCGAATGGCAACATCAATGCCTTCGCGGCGTAGATCCGACAGGGTGATGGTGGGCACAAGGCGGATTTCGATATCGGGATGCGCCGCCCAGAACTGTCCGAGCCGGGGCATCAGCCAAACCTCGGCAAAGGAAGGGGTCAGCGATACCGTGACCGGGCGCATCGCGTTGCGGTCAAGAATGCGCTCAACGCCCTCGCCGATTGTATCGAAGCCTTCATTCAGCGACTCCGCCAGCAAATAGCCAGTTTCAGTCAGCTGCATCGCCTGCCCGTTGCGCGTGGCGAGGGATTCGCCAAAGAAGTTTTCCAGCGTGCGCAGATGCTGCGCGATGGCGGCATGGGTGACATTCAACTGCCGGGCGGCCGCTGAAAGCGATCCGTTTCGTGCCAGAGCATCAAAAGCACGCAGAGCGGCGAGAGAGGGTAAACGTGACCAATCCATGAATGCATGTTAGCACAACTTACATCTGAAAAACCATAGATACTTCTACGAATCGAATTTCGGGCGCATATAGGATTCAGGACCCCGATTTAGGAGAAAGCCCATGCTCGGAATTATGAACTCTGTTATCCGCACCGCGACCTTTCACGATGATTTCCAAGCGAAATCCACCAAGAAGCCGCGCAAACACTACCGTGAAGTTCGCCTGCCCAATCAAATCGCGCATGACGACGCACAATACGAACTCCTGCGCCACATGAGCGCCTGGGTCTCACTGTAAGTTAACCTTAACTTTACACTTCCCCGCGGCAATGGGCTTCGTGGGTGCGGCAGCGTTGTGTTTCGATAGGGGGTTCACAACGACTGACGTAAAGAAAGCGGATGTGGCGGCACACGCCACATCTTTGATCCGAAGCAGGCCTAGCCACTACAGGTTGTAGCGCTTGCGGATCCGATCGACGATCTGACCGTCGCTGAGCGGCACGTCGCGCAACATTCCATAATCCTCAAAACCCATCGCCGTGTAATAGGCCAGGCCGGGCACGTTATCGGCGCGGATCGTTGCGTCGATCACCGGCACAGTGGCGGCTCGGGCGGCGGAAAGTGTGGCGGCAAACAGCGCCTTTGCCCTGCGCCTCGGGTAAAACGAAACTGGCGATCACCGCCCAATCTGCGGGGAGCGGGTGTGGCTCATCCCAATCAGGATCGCAAAGCTCAAGCACCTGAAAGCCCAGAATCTGATTTCCAGCCTGCGCAACGGTGCATGAGATCAACCGATCAGGTGCGATGTAGTGACGCAGCATCCGGCTTGCATCAAACGAGTTGCGATGCGCTGTGGTGCTGCCCTCGGCAATAATCGGATTGATCACGCCGCACATGGCCTCGGCATCATCGGGGGTCGCGGGGCGGGTGAAAACTCTCATGCCTCTCTCTCAATCCAGATCAAATCGCATGATTTGCATGTCGCCATTATGGCTCCAGTTCCGGAAGCCGTGGCTTTGATAATATCTCTGCGCATCATGATTGGATTTGGTGAAGCGGGCATCAATCCAATTGTAGCCCTGCGCCCGGGCGGCATCGGCGCTTTGGTCAAACAGGCGCGATCCCACGGCCAAAGGCTGGTTGGGCCGCAGGAACGTGGCAATCTCGCAGGTTTCGGATGCTTGCTCGCCTGC
>JARRIY010000034.1:0-24698 GCA_037379985.1 Maritimibacter sp. | reverse complement strand
GCCACTTCTTCAACGCCTACATGTCGGGCGCTGCGCTCGCTCCGGTGCTTGAAAAAGCCTACGGTGCCGATCGCAACTTCTACATGCTGACCTCGGATTACAGCTGGGGCTGGACCCAAGCCGACTCCATGAAATCCTTCATGGAAGCCAAAGGCTGGAACATGGTCGAAGACGTGCGCACGCCGGTTGGCGCAGGCGACTTCTCGTCCTACATCGCGCCGGTGCTGAACTCGGGCGCCGATGTGCTGATCCTGAACCACTACGGCGGCGACATGATCAACTCGCTGACCCAGTCGGTGCAGTTTGGTCTGCGCGACAAGGTTGTGAACGGCAAAAACTTCGAAGTTATCGTGCCGCTTTACTCCGAACTGATGGCCGCTGGTGCTGGCGACAACATCAAAGGCGTTTACGGCTCGATGAACTGGAACTGGCAGCTTCAGGATGCCGGCACCCAAGCCTTCGTGAAGAGCTTCGGTGAGAAATACGGTCGTCCGCCGTCAAACTCGGCGCATACCTGCTACGTGCAGACCCTGCTTTATGCAGATGCGGTGACCCGTGCGGGCAGCTTTAACCCCTGCGCCGTGGCCGAAGCCCTGGAAGGCTTTGAGTTCGACGGTATGGGCAATGGCAAAACGCTGTATCGCGCCGATGACCACCAGTGCTTCAAAGACGTGCTGGTCATGAAAGGCGCCGACAACCCGACGACGCCTTACGACACGCTGGAAATCGTCGAAGCCACCCCGGTGGATCAGGTGATGTACGAGCCGACCAACGACATGTTCGGTGGCGCAGACGCGTCGCTCGGCACCTGCAACGCCGGCTAAGCCTCTGACAATTCGATCAGGGCGGGGATTCCCCCGCCCTGCTTTCAAACCCGGGCATCAGACCCGGTTCTTTTACTATACCCGACAGGTGGGGACATGGACGCCATCATTTTACAAATCCTCAACGGGCTCGATAAGGGCTCAGCTTATGCGCTGATCGCGCTGGGGCTGACGCTGATTTTCGGCACGCTCGGTGTGGTCAACTTCGCCCATGGCGCGCTGTTTATGATTGGCGGCTTCGTCGCCGTCGCCGTTCAGCGCCTGTTCGGGCTTTCCTATGAACAGCTCGATCCAACCAAAACCGATTTTCTGGGCAACCCGCTGACCGTGCAGGTGCCCTATGTGGAAGGCTGGTTTGGCAAGGACTTTGGCGACTGGCTGATCGACTGGTCAGTGCCGCTATCGATCCTGTTTGCCATTCCAATCATGCTGGTCATCGGCTTCGTGATGGAACGCGGGCTGATCAAGCATTTCTACAAGCGCGATCACGCCGATCAGATCCTTGTGACCTTCGGCCTCGCCATCGTGATGCAGGAGCTGGTGAAATACTTCTTTGGTGCCAACCCGATCCAAACCGGCGCGCCCGAGATCTTTCGGGGCTCGTTCGATTTCGGCATGATGATCGGCTTTGACGCCAATACGATCATCTACCCCTACTGGCGTCTGGTCTACTTCCTGTTTGCAGCCGTAGTGATTGGCGGGGTGTTCTCATTCCTGCAATTCACCACCTTCGGCATGGTGGTGCGCGCGGGCATGGCGGATCGCGAGACCGTGGGCCTGCTCGGCATCAATATCGACCGGCGCTTTACCATCATGTTTGGCCTCGCTGCCGCTGTCGCAGGGATTGCGGGGGTAATGTACACCCCGATCCTGGCACCGAATTACCATATGGGCATGGAATTTCTGGTGCTGAGCTTCGTGGTGGTCGTGGTCGGCGGCATGGGCAGCCTGCCCGGCGCCGTGGCCGCAGGCTTTCTGCTCGGCATCCTGCAAAGCTTCGCCTCGATGAATGAAATCAAAGCACTCATCCCCGGTATCGACCAGGTGATCATCTACCTCGTCGCCATCGTCATTCTGCTCACCCGCCCCCGCGGGCTGATGGGCCGTGCCGGTGTGATGGAGGAATAAGACATGAAATTTCTCGGCCTTTCTTCGCGCGACACGCGCTTCCTGCTGATCGTCATCTTTCTGACGCTGGCCACCCCGGTGCTGCTGCAGCCCTTCCCTGAAGGTTCGGGCATGGCGCAGTTCAACGCGGGCTATCCCGACCTGATGCAGCGCTTTGCGATCTTCGGGATCTTCGCCATCGGCTTTAACATCCTGTTTGGCCTGACCGGCTACCTCAGCTTCGGTCACGCGGCCTTTCTGGGTGTCGGCTCCTATACCGTGGTCTGGATGTACAAGCTTCTGGATTACAACGTGGTTTGGGGCCTGCCGCTGGCGATCGTCACCTCTGGCCTGTTCGCGCTGGTGATCGGGTTTGTCAGCCTGCGTCGCTCCGGCATCTACTTCTCGATCCTTACGCTGGCCTTTGCGCAGATGAGCTATAACCTCGCCTATTCGGTGCTGACCCCGCTGACCAACGGTGAAACCGGCTTGCAGGTATACAGCAACGACGCGCGCATCCTGTTCGGGGAGGGCGAGCCCAATTCGCCGCACTTCTTCGGTCTGGTGATGAGTGAAAGCCACAAGCTCGCCATCGGCGGCTGGGAATTCACCTTCAACAACGGCTACTACTTCACTGCGGTGATCGCGATCATCGTCTTCTATCTCAGCCTGCGCATCTTCCGCTCGCCTTTCGGGCTGATGCTGCGCGCGATCAAGACCAACCAGACGCGGCTGAACTACACCGGCATCAACACCCGCCCCTATGCGCTCGCGGCCTTCGTGATCTCGGGCATGTATGCGGGGCTGGCTGGCGGTCTGCTGGCGGCGATGGACCCGCTGACCGGCGCGGAACGTATGCAATGGACGGCAAGCGGCGAAGTCGTGTTGATGACCATCCTAGGCGGCGCGGGCACACTGATGGGGCCGGTGCTGGGCGCGGGTTTCATCAAATACTTCGAAAACATCTTTTCAAAGATCAACGACACCGTGCTGCATGGCTGGTTTGACTTCCTGCCCGACGGGCTGGAAAACTTCCTGATCGATATCAGCCACTTCTTCGTCGGCAAAAGCTGGAACCTCACCCTTGGCCTGCTGTTCATGCTGATCGTGGTCTTCCTGCCCGGTGGGCTGGTCGAAGGCGGAACCAAGCTCTGGGCGGCCATGCGTCGTAAATCGAACTCGGATGACGGGCCTGCCCCCGAACACCCCCCTGCACCCGTGCCCCATGTGGGCGAGAAAGAGGAGGCGTGAGCCATGGGTATTCTTGAAGTTAAAGGTGTGGGCAAACGCTTCGGCGGTTTGCAGGCCCTGTCTGACGTGAACCTCTCGGTGGCCGAAAATTCGGTCCACGCGATCATCGGGCCGAACGGCGCGGGCAAATCGACCCTGCTGAACTGCTTTGTTGGCAAGCTGATCCCGGATACCGGCAGCGTGATGTTCAACGGCCAGTCGGTGCTGGGACGTAAACCCTTCGAGATCAATCAGCTCGGCATCAGCCGGGTGTTCCAGACCCCCGAGATCTTTGCCGATCTGACGGTGATGGAAAACGTGATGATCTCGTGCTTTGCCAAACGCGATGGCGCCTTCCGCCTGCATCCGTTCGAAACCGTGTCGCATGAAACCGAGATCACCGAGCAAGCTGAAAAGATGCTGATCGACGTGAACATGATCGACAAACGCAACATGCATTCGGCCTCGATGAGCCGGGGCGACAAGCGTCGGCTGGAAATGGCGATGTGTCTGGCGCAGGACCCCAAGCTTCTGCTGCTTGACGAGCCAACAGCAGGAATGGCGCGTGCGGACACCAATAACACCATCGATCTGCTGAAAGAGATCAAAGAAAAGCGCGACATCACTATGGCGATCATCGAACATGACATGCATGTGGTGTTCTCGCTCGCCGACCGGATCACCGTGCTCGCACAGGGCACACCGCTGGTCGAGGACACCCCGGATAACATCAAGGGGCATCCGAAGGTGAAGGAAGCCTATCTGGGAGAAGCAGCATGAACGCGAAACCGGATTTTTCGAGAAACGCCAACCACGCGGCCACCGCGCCGGCGTTCTTCTCGGTCCATGACATGCACGCCTATTATGGCGAGAGCTATATCGTGCAGGGGGTCAGCTTCAACATCCACGAAGGCGAGATCCTCGCCCTTCTGGGCCGCAACGGCGCGGGCAAAACCTCGACCCTGCGCGCCATCGCCCGCACGGGCAGCCCGATGGTGACCCATGGCGAGATCTGGCTCGATCACAAACCGCTGCACCGGATGAAAAGCTATGACGCCGCGCAGGCGGGTCTGGCTCTGGTGCCGGAAGACCGGCGCATCATTCAGGGCCTCACGGTTGAGGAAAACCTCGAACTGGCCCGCATTGCTCCCAGCCCGGGCTGGGAGATCGAGCGTGTTTATGAGCTATTCCCCCGCCTTGGTGAGCGCCGCAAACAGGAAGGCGTGACCCTTTCCGGCGGCGAACAGCAGATGCTGGCCATCGGCCGGGCACTGGTGCGCGATATCAAGCTGCTCTTGCTCGATGAACCCTATGAGGGCCTCGCCCCGGTGATCGTCGATGAGATCGAAAAGACGCTGAACGTGATCAAGAACCAGGGCATCACCACCGTTCTGGTGGAACAGAACGCCCTGCGCGCGCTGGCTCTGGCCGACCGCGCGGTTATCCTTGATACCGGCACCATCGTGTTTGATGGTTCTGCGCAGGAAGTCCTAGACAACGAGACCCTGCGCCACGACTATCTGGCCATCTGACAAAACAGCCTGCCCTACGGGGCAGGCATTTTGGTTTGTTGTATAAGATAGAGCGAAAAAGCTCAGAGGAGGATCCATGTCCGACGCAAAAATTCATCCGCCCTCAGCGGATTTCGTGGCCCATGCCAAAATCGACGCGGCGAAATACGAAGAAATGTATGCCCGCTCGGTCTCCGATCCCGACGGGTTCTGGGGCGAGGCCGCAGACCGGCTTGACTGGATGACCAAGCCCACCAAGGTGAAGAATACCAGCTTTGCCTATCCGGATGTCTCGATCAAATGGTTCGAAGACGGCGCCCTGAACGTTGCGGCCAACTGCATCGACCGGCACGTCGCCACCCGTGGCGATCAGGTGGCGATCATCTGGGAAGCTGATGACCCGAACCTGTCGAAGCATATCACCTACAAGGAACTGTCGGTGAATGTGAACAAATTCGCCAATATCTACAAAGAGCTGGGCGTCGGCAAAGGCGACCGCGTGGTGCTCTACATGCCGATGGTGCCAGAAGCGGCCTATGCGATGCTGGCCTGCGCACGGATCGGCGCGGTGCACTCGGTGGTGTTTGCGGGCTTCTCGCCGGAAGCGCTGGCCAGCCGTGTGAACGACTGCAAAGCCAGCCTGATCGTGACCGCGGATGAGGCCCCGCGCGGTGGCCGCAACACGCCGCTGAAAACCAATGTGGACAAGGCCCGCGAGCATTGCGGCAACGTGACCACGCTGGTGGTCGAACGCACCGGCGGCGATGTGCATATGGAGCCGGGCGTCGATCATGGCTACACGGCGATGTTTGAAGCCGCCTCGGATGTTTGCGAGCCGGAAGCGATGAATGCGGAAGATCCGCTGTTCATCCTCTACACCTCAGGCTCCACTGGCACCCCGAAAGGCGTGTTGCACAGCTCGGGCGGCTATCTGCTCTATGCGGCGATGACCCATGAATACACCTTCGATTATCACGATGGTGATGTGTTCTGGTGTACCGCCGATGTGGGCTGGGTCACTGGCCACAGCTATATCGTCTATGGCCCGCTCGCCAATGGCGCCACCACGCTGATGTTCGAAGGCGTGCCGACCTACCCGGACGTGGGCCGGTTCTGGCAGGTCTGCGAAAAGCACAAGGTCAACCAGTTCTACACCGCCCCCACCGCCATCCGCGCGCTGATGCGCCATGGCACCGAGCCGGTGGAACGCTATGACCTCTCGGCGCTGAAAGTGCTGGGCACGGTGGGCGAGCCGATCAACCCGGAAGCCTGGGAATGGTATAATGATGTGGTCGGCAAGGGCACCCGCCCGATTGTCGACACCTGGTGGCAGACCGAAACCGGCGGTCATATGATGACCCCCCTGCCCGGCGCCCATGCAACCAAACCCGGCGCGGCACAAAAGCCCTTCTTCGGCATTCAGCCGGTGGTGCTGGAACCAACAACCGGCAAAGAGATCGACGAGACCGCCTGTGAAGGCGTGCTGGCGATCAAGGATAGCTGGCCCGGCCAGATGCGCACGGTCTATGGCGACCACGACCGCTTCGTGAAAACCTATTTCGCCGATTACAAAGGCTATTACTTCTCGGGCGATGGCTGCCGGCGCGATGCCGATGGCGATTACTGGATCACCGGGCGGGTGGATGACGTGATCAACGTCTCTGGCCACCGGATGGGCACAGCTGAAGTAGAATCGGCTCTGGTGGCGCATTCCAAAGTGGCCGAGGCCGCCGTGGTCGGCTTCCCGCATGCGTTGAAAGGGCAAGGTATCTATTGCTACGTCACCCTGATGGAAGGCGAGCCCTACACCGATGAGCTGCGCGAAGAGCTGGTGAACTGGGTGCGCAAGGAAATCGGCCCAATCGCCAAGCCTGACTTCATCCAATGGGCGCCGGGCCTGCCGAAAACCCGTTCGGGCAAGATCATGCGCCGAATCCTGCGCAAGATCGCTGAGAATGATTATGGCGCGCTTGGCGACACCTCGACCCTCGCCGATCCCGGCGTGGTGGACGATCTGATCGAAAACCGCATGAATTCCTGATTTACGCGACAAACGAGCTAGCAGCGGCCGGGGCAATGCCTCGGCCGTTTTGTTATGTTTCAAGGCATTATGGCTGCGATTGCACTTGCGCTTAGTGCCCTACATCATCGGCTTATTGCGACAAGGAAAGCCTGCAGTCATGTCAGCGGCAAGCCAACAAGGCACCACTCACATCCGCTCCGGAGACCTATCTAATGTCGCTTGCCCATATCCACCCGATGATCCTGCACTTCCCCATTGTGCTCGCCTATCTGCTTGTCATGATCGACGCCATCGCGCTCTGGCGCGGGATCTCACTGACCTCCGGCACCTATGCCAAATTCAGCCTCGCCACCGCCGTTCTGGCCGGTCTTTCTGCCAGTCTGACCGCCATGTTTGGCGATCTAGCGCTGGATATCGCGCTGGAAAACGGTGTGCCGGATGCCGTGATGGAAATGCATGAAGGGCTCGGCGCCGTCACTGCCACGGGGCTCGCCATCTGGGCCGGTCTGCGCCTGCTGGTGAGCTGGCGTCGCCTCGCGCTGGAAGGCTCGCGCAAAGGCATCGTTGTGCTGGTCGAGCTCGCCTTCGTGGTGCTGATCACCTTCACGGCCTATCACGGGGGCAATCTGGTTTACGATCAGGCCGTCAATGTCGCCTCGGCACTGAACTAAAGGGTTCCGGCAAGATCGCAGCGGTTTTCGCATATAACTTCAGGAGGATAAGCCTGTTCTATCCTCTGCGTTTAGCCCCTTAAACCTGAGGTTGATTGTGCGAATAGAGCAGAACTGGCATCTCACCCAAACCCAATGGGTGCTGCGATGTCCTGTATTCCGGTGAGGGTAGTCACCGCCGCAGCGAACTTGCCAGGCAAGGCCGCCCCGTCTTGCCAACCGGGCCGACACACGCAATGCGGTGTCGGCCCTTTTTATGTGCTCACGTATCACGTTCCAGAAGCATCAGCTCGCCCCGCCCGTGACGCCTGTCCAGATCAGGATCGCCCCCCAGAGGGCAAAGCCGATAGCGGAGGCGATAAGGGTGTTTCCGACCGTCTTCGGGCTTTTCAGCGTCAGCTCCGGCACAGCAATGAGGGCAGCGCCTTTTGCCACGGCTGCCACGCCCACCAGAGTGACGGCCCCCGCGCCGATCCCCGACCAGTCCCAGTGATTGACGAGCACCACCGCACCGATGACGAAATGCACCGCGCCAGAGAGATTGAGCAGCATCGGGTCTGAGTTCGCCGATCCCAGCACCATGCGCGTATAAAAACCGCGCGACATCAGGAAGCCCGCCGCAGTGACCAGCAGATAGGACCCGGCGATCAAAGCGATGGTCTGAGTCATTTCCCCGCCCTTTCACTCGCCAGCATCAGCTCGACCCGCTTCAGCTCACGCAGCACCCGGTCGGCCTGCATCTGCGGCATCAGGCTGAGTTTCAGATTGGTTCCGATAATCCAGAGCATCGCCATCGGGATACCCCATTTCACTGCGACCAGAACCTCCTGCGCCTGAAAGAAATGCACCGCGCACCAGAGGCCCAGAAAAAACATCGTGGTTTGCACGATCATGATCACCCAGGTCACCCAGCCGAGTTTGCCACGGAACTGGCTGAGCCCGAGGGCGAAATACCCATATTCGCGGGTCTGGTCATAGATTTCCCGATCCTCGCCTTCCAGCGCCTCGCGGATCATATCATCGAGCTTATCCATCACTCTCTCCTTCCAGCATCGCGCGCAGCTTGGTCCGTGCGTGCATCAATCGCGTTTTCACCGTGCCCACCGGCACGTCCAAAGCCATGGCCACGTCAGTGACGCTCAGCTCTTCCAGATAGAACAGCGCCATCGTGGCCGATTGTGCCGGGCTGAGGCGGGCAATCGCCGCCGCCACCCGGGCGCTATCGATTCTAAGTGCCTGATCCGGGCTGTTTGGTTCATCCGGTTCCGCCTGCAGCGCTTCATCGCGCCGCCGCAACTTTTGTCGCCGCTTGATCTCACGGGCGACACGGCGCGATACGATGCGCAGTGCCCAGGGCAGAAAGGCAGCATCATCGCGCAGGCCACCCAGCCCACGCATGATCTCGATCCAGGCCTCCTGCACCACATCATGCGCCGCGTCCCGCTCGCCCAGCAGCCGCGCCGCATGCGTCAGCAAACGCGGCCCGTGCAGAGCCACCAGCCGGTTCAGCGCCCGCGTGTCGCCCAGCCGGGCCGAGGCCACCAGATAGGCCTCTAATGCAATTTTTTTCTCTCGCACGGCATCTCCGACTTGCGGCTTTCCTTAAAGTGCCGCTAAATCGCCCCCCGGTTCAAATCTTTCTGCCCAAAAGAAAAATTCGGCACAAAGATTTAACCGGTTGGTTGAAAACGCGAGGTGGCATGGTAGGCTGAAATCAGAGCGGAGGAGACGCAACTTGCCCAAACAACGGCCCAGAACCCGCATACAGGAAAAGAACCGCGCGGCCATTCTGGATGCTGCGCTGGAAGTGTTCTCCCGGCACGGATTTCGCGGATCGACGCTGGATCAGATCGCCCAAAGCGCCGGGCTGTCAAAGCCCAATGTGCTTTACTATTTTTCCTCGAAAGAAGCGATCCACACGGCGCTGTTGTCAGAACTTCTGGATGACTGGCTGGAGCCGCTGCGGGCGCTTGATGAAAATGCCGATGACCCGGTGGATGAGCTGATGGCCTATGTCAGCCGCAAATTGGACATGTCCCGCGAAATGCCCCGCGAAAGCAGGCTGTTTGCCAATGAAATCGTGCAGGGCGCGCCGCGCATCATGGGCGAGATCACCGGATCACTGCGCGCGCTGGTCGATGAAAAGGCAAAGGTGATAAGCACTTGGGCAGATCAGGGCAAAATCGCCAGCTACGATCCCTATCACCTGATCTTTTCGATCTGGGCCACAACCCAGCAATATGCCGATTTCGATGCCCAGATGCGTGGCATACTGTCGCCAGCAGGGGATGAGCATCTTGACGACGCGGCGCGTTTTCTGGATGGTTTCTACCGCGCGGCCCTAACCCCGCATTAACTTCTATTTACCAAACCCTTCATATTCTGTGGATAAATCGCCCGAACAGGCGTAAATTATCACTTGGTGGGGGCTCCGAAAGTGAAACGGAGCACGGGAAATGGAACTCTCAGGACTCAATCCGCTTGGGTCAGCCGCGGTTGCCGCCGTAGCTATGCCTCAGCGCGCAGGGCCTGACGTGCAAAAGGTCGACCCGGGCCAAAAGTCAAACGGCACCGGAACGGATGCCCGTCAGCACCCAGAGCAAGATGCTACCGCGTCGCAAGCGCGTGACATCAACGAAATCCGTCAAGAGATGGAAAAACGCAATCTGCCGGCAGGTCCGCCGCCGACATTCGAGCTGAGTTTGCTCGAAGTCGAACGTGATCTGAAACAGGTTCTTGCCCGAATCGAAGCCGAACGTGCCACTGCGCGCGATACGGAAGCGGTGAAGGCTGACTCTGACCAGCAGAAAGCCGCTGAAACCGAAGCGCATGCCGCGCAGACAGTTTCCGCCGCTAAAGACAGTGCCGCTTCGGCGCAAGCTAGCCTTGCCGCGGCCCAGTCAACACCGCTTGATGCCTGACCACGGAAGCCTTCGCGGCCAGGCACAACACAACTGATGGTCCAGCAGAAGCTGGGCAACGGGTAGCTATACCCAAATTCCCCCAACACTGCCGTAATGCGCGCGCCAAACACGCGTTATGGGGTGTTGTTTATCTAAACGGTATATTTCAAGCGCAAACATTGCTTTCCTCGCGCGACGCGGCGTCCTATAAGCGTGAAAACCCATGAAGCCCCACAGTGAGATGGGGCAAGGCTGACTGTCGAGGATGGCATGACCGAAAACACCCGCGAAAACGATGTGGCATTCATCCAGGCGCTCGCCGAGCTCCTGAGCGATAATGATCTGAACGAAATCCAGGTGAAGCGCGAATATGGTGAAGGCGATAGCCTGAACGTGCGCGTCAGTCGTGGCATGGCCGCGCCTGTGATGGCTGCTGCCCCAGCTCCGGCGGCTTACGCCCCTGCTGCTGCCCCTGCCGCCGCAGCGCCCGCAGCTGCCCCGGCGGCAGACAATGCCGATGGCGATCCGGCCGCGCATCCCGGCGCCGTGACCTCGCCGATGGTCGGCACCGTTTACCTGCAGCCCGAACCCGGCGCCTCTGCCTTTGTGAAAGTGGGCGACAGCGTGTCGGAAGGCGATACCCTGCTGATCATCGAAGCGATGAAAACCATGAACCAGATCCCGGCCCCGCGCTCGGGTGTGGTCAAACGTATCCTCGTTGAAGACGGGGCTCCGGCCGAGTTCGGCGCTCCGCTGATGATCATCGAATAAGCCGGGAGCGCGCCATGTTCGACAAGATCCTGATCGCCAACCGGGGCGAGATTGCGCTTCGCGTAATCCGTGCCGCCCGTGAAATGGGGATCAAGACGGTCGCCGTTCACTCCACGGCTGATTCCGACGCGATGCATGTGCGCATGGCCGACGAAGCCGTTTGCATCGGCCCGCCCCCGGGCACAGATAGCTACCTGTCCATCCCCTCGATCATCGCCGCCTGTGAAATCAGCGGCGCGCAGGCGATCCATCCGGGCTATGGCTTTCTGTCGGAAAACGCCAAGTTCGTACAGATCGTCGAAGATCACGACCTGACCTTTATCGGCCCCTCGGCGGCGCATATCCGCCAGATGGGCGACAAGATCACCGCCAAGGAAACCGCCGAACGGCTGGGCATTCCGGTTGTGCCGGGCTCCAAGGGCGGCGTGCCCGATGTGGAGAGCGCCAAACAGGTGGCCGCCGAGATGGGCTATCCGGTGATCATCAAGGCCACCGCTGGCGGTGGCGGACGCGGGATGAAAGTCGCGGAGAGCGAAAAAGATCTGGAAACCGCCTTCCGTACTGCCCGCAGCGAATCCAAAGCTGCCTTTGGCAATGACGAAGTCTATATCGAGAAATACCTGCAAAAGCCGCGTCACATCGAGGTGCAGGTCTTTGGCGATGGCAAAGGCGGCGGTGTGCATCTGGGCGAACGCGATTGTTCGCTGCAACGGCGCCACCAGAAAGTATTCGAAGAGGCCCCCGGACCAGCGATCAGCGCTGAAGAGCGTGCACGGATTGGGTCTATTTGTGCCAACGCCATTGCCGAAATGGGATATTCCGGTGCCGGGACCATCGAATTCCTCTATGAGGACGGCGAGTTCTATTTCATCGAGATGAACACCCGTCTGCAGGTGGAACACCCGGTGACCGAAGCGATTTTCGGTGTCGATCTGGTGCGCGAACAGATTCGCGTGGCCGAAGGGATGCCGCTGTCATTCACCCAGGATGATCTGGTGATCAACGGCGCTGCGATCGAGATTCGCATCAATGCCGAGAAGCTGCCGAATTTCACCCCCTGCCCCGGCAAGATCACCCAGTACCACGCCCCCGGCGGGCTGGGTGTGCGGATGGATTCGGCGCTGTATGACGGCTATTCGATCCCGCCCTATTACGACAGCCTGATCGGCAAGCTGATTGTGCATGGTCGCAACCGGGAAGAGGCGCTGTCGCGTCTGCAACGTGCTCTGGGCGAACTGATCGTCGATGGGATCGACACCACCCTGCCGCTTTTCACTGCGCTGCTGCAGGAGCCCGATATCATCAGCGGGGCATACAATATTCACTGGCTGGAACGCTGGCTCGAAGAAAATCTGGGCTGAAGTGGGGCGCGGGTGAAGGCGGTAGAGCTATCCCCCGGACTATTGCTGCGCGCCTATGCGGCGGGGATTTTCCCGATGGCCGAACGGCGGAACGACCCGGAGGTGTTCTGGGTCGATCCGGAGCGTCGCGGGATCATGCCGCTCGATGGGTTTCACCTGTCGCGCTCGCTGAAACGCAGCCTGCTGAAAACCCCGTTCCGGCTGAGCCTCGATGAAGATTTCAGTGGGGTCGTGACCGCCTGTGCCGGGCGGGAAGAAACCTGGATCAACCCGCCGATCTTCAAGGCCTATCAAGAGCTTCACAAACAGGGGCACGCCCATTCGATCGAAGCCTGGGAAGGCGATACGCTGGTGGGCGGGGTCTATGGCGTGGTGCTGGGCAGTGCGTTCTTTGGCGAAAGCATGTTTTCGCACCGCACCAATGCATCAAAAATCGCGTTGGCAACGCTGGTCGCACATCTGGGCCGCACCGGCTTCACGCTGTTCGACACGCAATTCCTGACTGATCATCTGGCCAGCCTAGGCGCGGTGGAGATTGCCCGTGCGGGCTATCAGGCGCTGCTCAAAGATGCGCTGGCCGAACAGCCGGGCGCGATACAATCACGCCCCCTGCCCGATGCTCACTCAGTGGTGCAATGGGTTACCCAGACATCGAATCGGGCATGATCGAGCGCATTCAGCGCCGGGGATGAGGCCACCATCCAGCCCTGGAAAATCGGCACTTCATCGTTGTTTTCCCGGATCACCAACCAGGCATAGGCATCGCCCGACGGGTTATCGACCGGGTAACGGCATTCGCCCAGCGTGACCTGAAGCCAGCCCAATTGTTTGGTCTCGCCCGTTTTCAGGGTCAGATCTGATACGCTGCCTGCGAATTTATCGAGCCCCTTCAGCACCGCACCGGTGCCTTGGGTCACGTCGTCTTCGATCACGGTGGTGACTTCCTGCCCAACCACCGATCCCGGATTCAGATCCGGCTCGATAAAGCCCCCCTGCGAGCCCTCAGGCAGCGGCTCAAGGGTAATCACATCATCCGGGTTGATCGGGTCGAGCGGAATGCCATCGGCAGTGCCGGTGCTGTCCTGACCGGAAATCGCCGGATCCGCGACGATCTCGTCGGGACTGGCCGGATCGAGCGGCACAACAATCACGTCCTGCGCCATGGCAGGCAGGGCGGCAACCGCCAGAAAAATCGGGATAAAAACCCTGCGCATCATCGCCCGAGCCTCCGGCTTATTCCGGCTGCCAGGCCTCGTAGTCCTGACGGTCAATCGGCGCAGCCTGACGCAGCGACCCGGCGGGCGCATAGGCCTCAAAGCTGCCCGACAGATTGTCGTGATGCGGCTTTTCCCACGCCTTGTGAGGCAGCGGGTTTTCAGCCGGGTTATTGTCAAAGCTGTGATGCAGCCAGCCATGCCATTCGGCCGGAACCTTCGAGGCCACCGGCTCGCTGGAATAGATCACCCAGCGTTTGGTATCGGCAGCATTGCGATAATAGCGATTGCCATCAGCATCTTCGCCCACCTTCACACCTTTGAAGCGGGTCACAAGACGCGTCCCCAGCCCTTCTGCATGATACCAGGTGATGAGCGACACCGAGGTCCAGTGCCAAGCGCGTCGCAAATCCGATCCGGCGGGGCTGCGCCGGTCGATACATTCAATTTTATCTAATTTAGCGAATTGTTAAGCCCTGTCTGAGACAGTGACGACAATGACAATGAGCAGCCAATGGTAGAAAACCATGTCGTCCTATTCATCTCCGCTTTTCGCCCTGATCCTGGCGGGCATTCTGGCGCTGGGAATGATTTCATACACCGTACCTGGGGGAGATCCGTATTTTCGCGATGTCTCCGGGGCAAAATTCGTTTCCGCAACGCATCAGGCCAGCATGCCCGGCAACCGCAATGCGCTGACACCGTTTTTCACCCGGGTACAGGGGGTGATTGACCGAACCGCCAGCTATTTCCAGGATGACGAAGAACTCGCCACGGCGCAGGATCTGCCCGCCGTCGAGTCCGCCACCGAGACCAGCCCGATAGCAAAAGAGCGAGATGGCGATGCCGCAGAGGCCGGAAGCGATAAAGCAGTGGTCACCAGTTCGAAATAGGTCAGGTCAGATTTGCCACAGACCAAAGCCGATTCGGGCGCGCAATGCGCCCGATCTTTGCCGTGAAGGTGCAGACTAAGCGTCTGGATCAGCCGCGAATGACCTTCGCAAACTTATCAAAGATCGCTTCGTTCCCGGCCACGATATCGCCGGTATCCAGCATGTTGTCGCCGGCCACGATGGGTTCGACCAGCCCGCCCGCTTCGCGCAGGATCACCAGACCGGCGGCGATATCCCAAGCGTGCAGCCCGCGTTCCCAGTAGCCATCAAAGCGCCCGGCGGCCACATAGGCCAGATCCAGCGCCGCAGCGCCCCAGCGCCGCACACCGGCACAGACCGGCATCAGACGCGCCAGATCCTGTAGGGTTTCGGGCAGGTCGGGACGGGTGCCGAACGGAATGCCGGTGGCAAAAGTGCCCTCGATCATCCGGTTCCGGCCCGAAACGCGCAGACGGCTTTCGTTAAGCCAGGCGCCCATGCCTTTTTCAGCCACGAACATTTCGTCTTTCGCCGGGTCGAAAACCACGCCGGCGATGATCTCGCCTTTATGTTCCAGCCCAATCGACACCGCCCAATGCGGCAGACCGTGCAGGAAGTTGGTGGTGCCATCGAGCGGATCGACGATCCAGCGCCGGGTCGGATCCTTGCCGTCTTCGCCGCCACCTTCTTCGCCCAGCCAGCCGTAATTCGGGCGCGCTTCCATCAGCTCTTTCTTGATGATCGCCTCGGCGGCAATATCGGCCCGCGACACGAAATCGCCCGCGCCTTTCATCGAGACCTGCAGGTTCTCGACTTCGCGAAAATCCTTCACGAGGCTGCGGCCCGCTTTACGCGCGGCCTTGATCATGACGTTTAGATTGGCGCTGCCTTGCATCATTCGGCTCCTGTGTAACGCCCGCGCTATACGCGCGACACGCCCCTTTGCCAAGGGCCGAAGCAATTATGCTTACCGGGCAAGGTCTGCGCCACTGCTGGCCGCGATGGCCGTCGACAGCGCTTTCGCAAAGCGGCGCACCCGGGTGATCCGGGCCAGATCGGCATTGATCACCAGCCAGATTGCACGGCCGGTCTCCTGTCGCGTGCCCGGTAGTTGCTGCAACTCCGGATAGCGGCTTTCGACCCATACCGGCAGCACCGAAAGCCCGGCCCCCGCCCGCACAAGCGCAAGATGGGTGTCGAGGTCGGTGGTTTTATAGCGCAGCGGGGCATCAGGGAAAGGCGAGGCCGCGATCCTGCCCGCCACACCCGCATCGTCATAGCCAATCCATGCCAGCCCTTCCCCGCGTGGTCCGGCAAGGGGCAGTTGCTCCGCCAGATAGGTCTGGCTGGCATAGGTCGCCACGTTGAACGGACAAATCCGGTCCGCTCGCGCACCGGCCGGAGGATCTGCGGCAATGCGCACAGCCAGATCGACCTCATGACCGGCGACATCGTCAAAGCTGTCACCAACCTTCAGATCAATATCAATCTCGGGATAGCGCTGCGAAAACTGGGCTAGGACCGGGGGCAGAAGCGAGCGGGCGATCAAGGCTTCGCAAGACAGGCGCACGGTGCCACTTGCCTCGCGATCCAATCCCAATACCCGATTTTCCGCAGCCATCACGTGGCGTTCTGCTTCCAAAGCCTCGCTTAGAAACCGCCGCCCGGCCTCGGTTAGTTCCACCCCGCTCCGATCCCGATGCAAAAGCCGCGTGCCCAGCACCATCTCCAGCTCATCAATCTGGCGCCTTGTGGTCGCGTGCGTCGCGCCAAGCTCGGCGGCGCCTGCCCGAAACGACCCGCTGCGGGCAACGGCAAGGAAATAGGGCAGTTGTTTCCAGCTTCGCATGAATACCCTCGTGGAACATATTTGATCCACTATGGGATCATATCACGCGTATGAACAGCAAATTTTGATCCATATAACAGGTCATATCACGACACACCCCTTTGGAGATTTCATCATGCTTCAGGACGCAAAACTCTCGCTTCTCTGGATCTTCCTGTTCCTCAACTACATCTTCTGCGATGTCTTTTCGCTGATGTATCCGCCGATGATTCAGGAGCTTTCCGTCGGGAACACCGTCGACGGAATAGAGATGTCGCAAACCTTCCTCTTGATATTTGCGGCGATTATGGAGCTTGGCATGATCATGACCGTGCTCTCGCGGCTGCTGCCCTATACCCCCAACCGCATCGCCAATATCGTCGTCGGGCTGGCCTTGCTGGTCGTGCAGGTCGGATCGCTTTTCGCCGGTGAAAACACCCTGCATTACTGGTTCTTCTCAGTCGTCGAAATCTCGACCCTGATTTGGATCGTTGTGACCAGCTGGCGCTGGCAGCCAGAAATGGCGAAGTAAGAACAAAAGCCCCGCCCGGGCAAAGGCTCGGGCGGGGTTCTGAAATCTCAGCGTCTGGATCTATCGCAGAAACACGCGGTTTGTGTCACCAATCCCGGCAGATCAGCGTTTAAGCCGTTTCCCCGCCCGCCAGCAGCTCTTCCATGAATACGCTGAACAGTTGCGCGCGGCCATCGACCCCGGCTTTGGAATAGATCGAGGTGCATTGCGCCCGCACCGTGCCCGTAGCCGTGCCACGCATCTCGGCAATCGCTTCGTTATCAATGCCCTTCAGCACCATCAGCGCCACGTCGCGTTCCGACGGCGTCAGGCCCCATTCGGCGAAAAACCCGTCGATCACCTCGGCCATTTCACCCCGAGCAGCCTGCATCGAGCGGTTCAGAAGCACCATGCGCATCAGCAAACGCCGCATCTCGACCACCAGCAGTGCGATCCCCGACAGCAGCGCGAGGGTTGCAAAGGCCTCAAGCCACAGATGCCAGGTATCGGTGAAGTCCCCCTTGATCAGCTCTTCGGCCACATCGCTCATGAAGAACAGCCCGGCCAGCCCCTGCAACAGGATCACAAATCCGATGGCATAGATCATCCCCTGCTCGCTTTTCAGCCAGGTAACAAGGCGTTTCATTCTGATTGTTCCTCCCCAACAAGTCCTGCTCTCCGGATGGATCGGGCGCTGCCCCGGACCGGGAAGCATACGCAATAAACCCAACCGTGACAGGAGCCCACATCACGCGGCCTGTCTAAGCTATAGTGCAGGAAAGGCCGCCACACATCAGAAAACATGTGGCTTTCGTTCAGCTTACTGTAAGCCCGGGCTTAGAGAAAACCACTGAGAGGTGCAAAACGGGCGGCGGCCCTTCCTCATTAGTGGACGGGCATGTGGGCTACGCCCAGACTAATCAACAGATTTGAACCATCTCCGCGCGCAAGACCCCTTAGCCCATCTGCGCGATCAACGCGTCGGCCTCGGCGCGAAAGGCCAGACCGAAATCATTTTCCTGCGTCACCGAGAAACCCAGCCGCCGATGCAGGGCTACGGATTTGCGGTTGCTCTTATACACGTTGCTTTCCACAAGGCTCACATCCGGGCGAGCCAGAAACCGCCCCACCGCCGCGCGCAGACTGCGGATCGTGCCCGGTCCCGGCCAGATCTGGGTTAAGCGCGATGCCGGAAGCGAACCACAGCCCCTGCCCACGCGGCACGAACAGCGCGTAGGCCGCCAGTGCATCCTCCCGCCAGGTCGTCACCGCCTCGCCGGTTTCAAGGCTTTTTGCCACAGCGACGCGCTGCGCCTCAGCGTCCAGCGGCGCCGGATCGCCCGCACGCCAATCATACATAGTCTGCAAATCCAGCGCGGTAATGGCGTCAATCAGCTCAGCAGATGCCTTGGGCTGCATCAAATCGTGCCTTTCTGCAATTTCACCGGCTCGGTCCGGGCCAGCCGCACCATATGGGCGATATAGGGCTTTGCCGCGTCTTCTTCGCGAATCCCGGCATACATGCGTTTCGAAATCCCGCCTTCGGTGATCGGTTTCACCACGTAATCAGGGCGACCTCGATAATCGCGCAGCACCCAGTCGGGCAAGACCGTCACCCCGCGCCCGGCGGCAACCAGCATCAGGATCACCTCGGTCAACTCCACCGCCCGCATCGCCTGCGGTTCAACCCGTGCAGGCGTCAGAAGCTGGGTGAAAATATCCAGCTTGGCGCGCTCCACCGGGTAATGCAGCAGGGTTTGCCCAGCGAAATCCTCAGCCTCGATCCAATCGTGATCGGCTAGCTCATGCCCCTTGGCACAGACAAAAAGCGGCTCGTAATCAAATAACGGCTGAAAGGTGATCCCGGGCAGATCAACCGGATCGGAAGAGATCACGAAATCAATTTCCTCGCGCCGCAGCGCCTCGATCGCGTCAAAGGCCAGCCGCATCCGGATATCCACATCCACGTCAGGCCAGGCGGCGCGGAACTGCTCCAGCACCGGAAACAGCCATTCAAAACAGGCATGACATTCGATGGCGATATGCATCCGGCCAGAGCGACCCGATTGCAGCGCGCGAAACTCTTCTTCCACCCGCGACACTTCCGGCAGCACGATCTCGGCAAGCCGCAGCAGCCGCTGCCCTGCCGGGCTCAGCTTCATTGGTTTCGAGCGGCGCTGAAACAGCTCCATCCCCACCTGCTCTTCCAGCGCTTTCACCTGATGGCTCAGTGCCGATTGGGTGATGTGCAGAATGTCGGCGGCCCGCGCCAGCCCCCCGGCTTCGTGAATGGCGCGGATGGTGCGCAGGTGCCGGAATTCGAGATACATGAGCAATCCTAATAAAGGTTGTGAGATTTATGAATTTGTCTCACAAGCCCGGCGGGTTTACAAGAGTGGCAACAGTAGATGGATGAGACCGATGACCACCACTCCGCGTATTTCTTTTGAATTCTTCCCGCCGCAAGATATCGAGGGCGCTTTCCGCCTGTCGGATACGGTGCGTGACCTCGCGCCGCTGGATCCTGAATTTGTCTCGGTCACCTATGGCGCTGGCGGCACCACCCGCGAGCTAACCCATGATGCGGTCGAAACGATCCATAATCGTTTCGGGCTGAAGGTGGCCGCGCATCTGACCTGCGTGGACGCCTCGCGCGCCGAAACGCTGGAAATCGCCGAAAGCTACGCCGCGCTTGGCGTATCCGAGATCGTGGCGCTGCGCGGCGACCCGCCGAAAGGGGCCAAAGGCTTTGCCCCGCATCCCGACGGCTTTGCCAGCTCGGTCGAGCTGATCGAAGCGCTGGCGGCGACCGGCAAATTCAATATCCGCGTTGGCGCCTATCCGGACCGTCACCCCGAAGCCGGGTCGATTGACGCCGATATCGACTGGCTGAAACGCAAAATCGACGCAGGCGCAAGCTCGGCCATCACCCAGTTTTTCTTTGAAGCCGAAAGCTTTTTCCGCTTCCGGGATCGCTGCGAAAAAGCCGGGATCGACGCGCCGATCATCCCGGGCATCCTGCCGATTGAAAACTGGTCGGGGGTGAAGAAATTCGCGGCGAAATGCGGCACCGAGGTTCCCGCCTGGCTGGATGAGGCCTTCGACAAGGCCAAGCGCGACAATCGCGAAGAGCTGCTGTCAATCGCGCTGGCCACCGAGCTGTGCAGCGATCTGATCGAGGGCGGTGTGGAAGATCTGCATTTCTATACGCTGAACAAGCCGCATATGACCCATGACATCGTTCATGCGCTCGGCGTGACCCCGAAACTGGCTCTGGGCAAGGTGGCCTGACCCCGCCTCTGACCCCGCCCCGTCTGGGGCGGCAGGCCGTTCCCGACTATTCTGCAGCCGCCTGCAGCATCGTCTCGTGGAGGGTCACGATCTCATGCGCTCCGTAGCCGTTAAACCGGGTCAGCGTCGCATTGCTGTAGGCCCCCATCCCCGCAAAGATCAGATAATCCCCCTCGGCCACGTCACCCGGGATCGGCAAGGGATCGGGCAGCCGGTCAACCGAATCGCAGGTCGGCCCGTAAATCTCGCGCAGCGTTACCGGCCCCTGGCGCGGCTCACCCTCTGGCGAGATCAGATACATCCGCCCGACAGCTCCCATCAGTGGCGCTTCGGCAAGCCCGCCATAGATCCCGTCATTCAGAAACAGCGCCCCGCAGGCACGCAGGGCCTTCACCTCTGTGGCAAGGGTAAAGGCTTCGGCCACCATCGCCCGGCCCGGCTCGCAAACAAGCGCCGGCGCATCAGCGCCAAAGGCGGCATCGGTGGCGCGCCGGATCGTGGCGAAAATAGCTTCCAGATCAGCCCCTTCGCCATCGCGATCTGAGGGGAACCCACCGCCCACATTCAGCCGCGCCAAAGGCACCCCGGCGGCAGCGGATACCTCGGCGGCGGCCTCGATATAATGCTCCCAGGCTTCGGGATCGGTGCATTGCGTGCCCGGGTGGAAACACATGGCAGGGGTGAACCCGGCAGCGGCCACACTGCGCAAGAGCGCAATCGACCCGTCGTGGTCTTCGCCAAATTTTTCGCCGAAATGATAGGCCGCGCCCTCGACCGGCAGAGCCAACCGCACCGCAACTTCGGTGCCCATCGGCACCTGCTCGATGAGCTTTGCCAGCTCGCCCATCCCGTCGATGGAATAGGAGGCCACATTGGCCGCCACCGCCGCCGCGATTTCGGACCGCGAGCGCACCGGATTGTTATAATGCAGCGCCGCATCCGGGGCGATCTCGCGCATCAGGGCAATTTCGGCAGGCGAAGCCACGTCGAACGCGTTGATCCCGGAAGCCACCAGATTTTCCAGCACCGCCCGCTCGGGATTGGCTTTCACCGCATAGGTGACCAGCCCGTCAAAACCGCGCTGAAAACGCTCTGCCGTCGCGGCAAGCGCTTCTGGTGCAAAGAAAAACACCGGCACCTCGGGGCGCATCGTGCGCAGGTAGTCTTCCGGCGTGGTCCAGACCTGTGGAAATCGGCTCATCATCTCACCCATTCGCGTTCTTTAGATCAGGATTGCGCTCAAAGCTGACGATTCATAGCGACAGATTGGCGATTTAGCGCTATCTTCACGACTTATCGACGGAGATTTCGACGAATGGACGAAACTGACGAGGCCCTTCTGCGCCTGCTGGCTGAAAATGCACGCGCCCCGGTAGCGGTGCTGGCGCGCAAGCTCGGGCTGGCGCGCTCAACGGTTCAGGCCCGGATTGATCGGCTCGAGGCGCGGGGCGAGATCGCGGGTTATGCGCTGCGGCGTGGCAATACAGCGTCCGCATCGCTGATCCGCGCCACAGTGCTTTTGTCGCTGCAACCCCGCGCGCTGGCTTCGGTGCTGGGGCGATTAAAAGCCCTGCCGCAGGTCGAGGCTGCCCATACCGCCTCAGGCCGGTTCGATCTGGTGCTCAGCCTCGCCGCCCAGACCACCGCCGAGCTTGATGTGGTGCTCGACCGGATTGGCGAGTTGGACGGGGTGCTGAGTTCTGAAAGCCTGATCCACCTGACCACGCGGATCGACCGGCGCTCCTAGGCGCGGGTGGCGCTTTCACATTTGCGATTTTTTTCAGGGTGAATTTGGCGGGATTCTGTACGGAAAACTTCACAAATTCTACCTTCGGCCCAGATAGCCCAATTTCCAGAACAGCCCGATCAGCCCCAGCGCAATCACCAGCAACAACGCCGCGACCGACCAAAATCCCAGCGAACTGTGCGCCCCCGGAATGCCCCCGACATTGATGCCCAGCAGCCCGGTGATGAAGGTGATCGGCAGGAAGATCGCAGACACCACCGACAATAGCAACATCTGCCGGTTCATCGCCTCGGCGCGCATATCCATCACCTGATCATGCACCACCTGCGCCCGGTCGCGGATCGCATCCAGATCTTCGGCCAGGCGCGTCGCCCGGTCAGCCGCTTCGCGCAGGCGCATATGGGCATGGGCGGTCAGCCAGGGGAAATCCTCGATCTCCAGCGCCGCCAGCGCATCGCGTTGCGGAAACATGTAGCGGCGCAGCAGGATCGCTTCACGACGCACATCAGCCAGCTCGCCGCGCATCGGGGCCACGCCGATTTCTTCCGGCGCCACCTCTTCCAGATCGTCGATCCGCTCGTTCAGCGCCGCAACAATCGGATCGGCGCGTTCAGACAGCCGCAATGCAAGCTGCCCCAGCAATTCGCCGGTATTCACCGGCCCTGCCCCACGCGACAGTGCCGCAATCACATCCTGCACCGCTATCACATCGCGCCGATGGGTCGTCACAACCAGCCGGTCTGACAGATAGAGCCGCAATGCCACCATATCTTCCGGCTCCGCCCCGGGGTTCAGGTTCACCCCGCGCAGAAACACCAGCGCCGCCTCGCCATGCACAAGGCAGCGCGGGCGGGTCTCGATCAGGCTGAGCGCGCTGCGACTGAACGCATCAAGCCCCGAGCCCTCCAGCCAGCTCTGCCCTTCCGCCCCGCTCATATTGACATGCACCCAGACATATCCGCCCTCAGGCGCCTTCAGCGCATCCATCGGCGCTGGTTGGGTCTCACGGCTTTTCCCATCAGGCCCAACAGCAAATGCAATCACGTCGCCCATGTTCACTCTCCGCCTCCGCATCTGATCTGCGGCCTCTTTCCGTAAAGCACCGCTGGGCCCTCCACGTCAAACATACCGCATCTGCCCAATTCGCTTTTCCTCGCCGCCCCCCTCGGGTAAACCCGCTAAAAGCAACTGACGCACCAAACGGGATTGCCCGACATGGCCATGGAAAAGACCTTTAATGCCGCTGCCGCCGAGCCGCGGATCTCTGCAAAATGGGAAGCGGCGCATGCTTTCCGCGCTGGCGCGAATAAAAAGCGCGATGAAACCTTTACGGTGATGATCCCGCCACCCAACGTGACCGGCGCGCTGCATGTGGGCCATGCGTTCAACAACACACTGCAGGATATTCTGGTGCGCTGGCACCGGATGCGTGGCTTTGACACGCTCTGGCAGCCCGGGCAGGACCACGCGGGCATCGCCACCCAGCTTCAGGTCGAAAAGATGCTGGCCGCCGAGGGTAATCTGGGCCGGCGCGATCTGGGCCGCGAAAAATTCCTTGAAAAGGTCTGGGAATGGAAAGGCCAATATGGCTCGACCATCGTTGGGCAGCTGAAGCGCCTTGGTGCTTCCTGCGATTGGGACCGCAACGCTTTCACCATGGCAGGCGCCCCGGGCGATCCGCGCACCGGCCATGAAAACAGCCCCGATTTCCACGACGCGGTGATCAAGGTCTTTGTCGATATGTATCGCAAGGGTCTGATCTATCGCGGCAAACGGCTGGTGAACTGGGATCCGCATTTCGAAACCGCGATTTCCGATCTGGAAGTCGAGAATATCGAAGTCGCGGGCCATATGTGGCATTTCAAATACCCGCTCGCGGGCGGCGAAACCTACGAATATATCGAGAAAGACGAAGACGGTAACGTCACCCTGCGCGAGACGCGCGACTATATCTCTATCGCCACCACCCGGCCCGAAACCATGCTGGGCGATGGCGCGGTGGCGGTGCACCCCTCGGATGAACGCTATGCGCCCATCGTCGGCAAGCTTTGCGAAATCCCGGTGGGGCCGAAAGAGCATCGCCGCCTGATCCCGATCATCACCGATGAATATCCCGACCCCACCTTCGGCTCGGGCGCGGTGAAAATCACCGGCGCGCATGATTTCAACGACTACGAGGTCGCCAAGCGTGGCGGCATCCCGATGTATCGCCTGATGGATATGCGGGGCCATATGCGCGCCGATGGCGACGACTATGCCACCTGTGCCACAAGGGCGCAGGAAATCGCCAATGGTGCGGAATTCACCGGCGCAGAAGTCGACACGCTGAACCTCGTCCCCGACGAGCTGCGCGGGCTGGATCGCTTTGAAGCCCGTAAAAAGGTGATCGCCCAGATCACCGAAGAAGGGCTTGCCGTCACCGTGCTGGATGACGAAGGCAATCAATCACCGCTGGTGGATAACAAGCCGATCATGCAGCCCTTTGGCGACCGCTCGAAAGTGGTCATCGAACCGATGCTGACCGATCAGTGGTTTGTGGATGCGGAAAAAGTGGTGGGTCCGGCGCTGGATGCAGTGCGCAGCGGCCGCACCAAAATCATCCCGGAATCGGGCGAGAAAACCTATTACCACTGGCTGGAAAACATCGAGCCCTGGTGCATTTCACGCCTGCTTTGGTGGGGCCACCAGATTCCGGTCTGGTACGGGCTCGATCTGTCTTATGAAGGCGAGATCGGGGCCGATGGCGAACTTGACGACCTCGACATGCTGCGCCTCTTCATCGAAGGCGGGCTGGTGCATCGCGGCCAGGTGCATCACTGCGGGGCCTCGTTCGA
>JARRIY010000033.1:0-26822 GCA_037379985.1 Maritimibacter sp. | reverse complement strand
CAGGCGCTCGCCCTGCGCCCTGAAGGGCGCTGTTCGGGCGGGGAACGGGGAGAATTGTGAAAACCCCCGCACTAAGAATACCAACCAGCAACACCAGCCCCCCACACCGCCGCGCGCCCCCATTGCCAGCCCGCTCCAACTCGGCTACCCAGCCGATATGAATGCCGAATTGCTCATCCCCACCTTCGTCACCCACTTCGTGGTGATCGACCCCATCGGCCTTACGCCGATTTTTATGGCAATGACCAAGGGCGCGGGCGCAGCGGCGCGGCGCGTCATCGGATTTCGGGCCGCACTGGTCGCGGCTTTTCTGCTGACCCTGTTCGGGCTGTTTGGTGAAAAGGTGCTGGATTTCCTTGGTATTTCGATGCCCGCCTTCCGCATCGCTGGCGGCATTCTGCTGTTTCTCACCGCGCTCGACATGCTGTTTGAACGCCGCAGCCAACGCCGCAAGGACCAATCTGAAACCGGCATCGACGCAGCGGATGACCCGTCGGTCTTTCCGCTCGCCACACCGCTTCTTGCCGGCCCCGGCGCCATGGCCACGATGATCCTGCTGGCCGGGCAGACCCAGAACTGGATGGAGCTACTGGCGGTGCATCTGGTGATGCTGGCCGTGCTTCTGGTGGTTCTTACCCTGTTCCTTTCGGCCGGGCTGCTTGAACGGATCCTGCGCGAAACCGGGATCAACGTGTTGACCCGGCTGCTGGGCATGTTGCTGGCCGCTCTTGCAGTGCAATTCGTGCTCGACGGGATGGCCGATTTCGGCTTTGTGAGCTGATCCGGCTTTCAGCCCGCGCCCCCTGCCCCTATATCATTCACATGGATACCTATGATTTCTCCCGGCTCATCTATCTGGTCGTGCTTGGCGCGGCGGTCTTGGGCTATTTCATCGCTCAAAACCGCGGCAACTGGAACAAGATGGCTCAGCAGGCCGCTGTTTGGGGGCTGATTTTCGTTGGTGTGATCGCCGGTTACGGGCTCTGGTCGGATATTCAGAAACAAGTTGCCCCGCAGCAATCGGTGCTGGAAAACGGCCAGATCGAAGTCCCGCGCGAGCTTGACGGGCATTTCTATGTGACCGCCGAGGTCAACGGCAAACCGGTGCGTTTCATCGTCGATACCGGCGCCACCGATGTGGTGCTGACCGAAGCCGATGCCAAGCGCGTGGGGATCAACCCCGATACGCTCACCTTCAGCGGCAGCGCCTCAACCGCCAATGGCAGGGTCACCACCGCCCCTGCCTATGTCGATGAGCTACGGCTCGGGCCGGTGAAAGACAGCCGTTTCCGGGTCTATGTGAATGGCGGGCAGATGGAGGAATCGCTGCTCGGCATGTCCTATCTCAGCCTGTTCTCAAAGGTCGAAATGACCGGCGATACGCTGGTGCTGACGCGGTAGGATAGCTGCCCGACCGACGCCCGCCTATACCGGCATTTTCATCTCCTCCGGCAGAATATCTTCGCTCGGCCAATAGCCCTCCATCAGCGCCAGATCAAAACCCAGCAAATGCCCGGTGGCGACCATAGCTGCAAAGGCACGGTTGGGATCGTAATCCAGCCGCAGAATGCGCGCCCCGTCGCTGTCCAGCCGCACATAGCGCCCGCCGCGTCGCCCGTCATGGGGCGGCAAGCCGATCATCCCGGTATTGATCCAATGCACCCCGCCGATCATCCGCTCAAACGCGATGCCGCAATGGCCTGCGATCACCGCATCCACCGACCCGGCGGCGGCTTCAATCGCCGTCAGCTCCTGACGAAACACCACTTCCGGCGAGCTTGGCCAAAGATAGCGCGCCGCATCGGTAAACCCGCCATGGATCACCGCATAGCGCCGCCCTTCATGGGCAAACAGGATCATATCGGGCAGCGCTTCCATCCAGTCGCGCGCGGGCCCGTCGATCTGCGCATTGGTCTGCGCCCACCAATAGCGCGCCAGCCGGGCACTTTCGCATCCCGCAGCAAAGCCCGATCCGCTATCGGCAGCACTGGTGGCCAGTTGCCGCTCAATATTACCCGCCACCACCGGCCCGCCAAAAGCCCGGGTCGCGGCCACGCATTCGCTGCTTTGTGCGCAGGGTCCGGCGATATCGCCGGTAGCAATCACCCGGGCTGCCGGGATGCCCGCCCGCGTGGCTTCCCGCAACAATGCGCCAAGGGCCGAAAGGTTGCCCAAAGCCCCGCCATAGGCAAAGACCGGACCGATCAGATTTCCAAGCTTTGTAATCTTCACAAGGCCCTCCCTTGAAACACTGCCCCAGCCACTCCATACAATGGCAACACACTATGAGAGATCATGCCATGAACTCCGCCGAAACCGGCAGTTTTTTTGATACCGCCTTCTGGATAAGCGTCATTGCCATCGCCCTGTTGCTGGTTCTGTCCGCGTTTTTCTCGGGATCCGAGACCGCGCTGACCGCCGCCTCACGCGGGAAATTGCGTGCACGCGCCGATAAGGGCGACAAAGCCGCCGGGCGGGCGCTGGCGATCACCGAGGATAATGAACGCCTGATCGGTTCGGTTCTGCTGGGCAATAACCTCGTGAACATCCTCTCGGCCTCGCTGGCAACCGCACTCTTCACCCGGCTTTTCGGGGCCAATGGCGTGGCTTGGGCCACCCTGGTGATGACCCTTCTTGTGCTGGTCTTTGCCGAAGTGCTGCCGAAAACCTATGCCATCACCCGGCCGGAAAGCGCCGCTGCGCTTGTCTCCGCCCCGATCCGGGCGATCATCGTGGTGTTTTCCCCGGTGGTCATGGCGGTGCGGGCGCTGACCCGGGGCGTGCTGAAGCTTTTCGGGGTCGAAACCGATCCCAATGCCCAGCTTCTGGCGGTCCGTGACGAGATTGCCGGTGCCATCACCCTTGGCCACCATGAAGGCGCGGTGGAGAAAGAAGATCGCGACCGGCTGCTGGGGGCGCTTGATCTCAGCGACCGCGCGGTCGAGGAAATCATGCTGCACCGCTCGCAGATCGAGATGATCGATGCCGATCTACCGGCGGGCGAGGTGCTCGAGCAAGCGCTGCAATCGGCCTATACCCGCCTGCCCGTTTTCAAAGGCGAGCCGGAAAACATTGTCGGCGTCATCCATGCAAAAGACCTGACCCGCGCGATGTATGCTGAGGGCGAAGCGGCGCTCAACAAGGCCGCCCGCACCGATGCCTTTGCCAAGTTCGACATCCTCAGCGTGGCGAAAGAGCCCTATTTCGTGCCGGAAACCACGCCGCTGGACGAGCAGATGCGCAATTTCCTCAAGCGTCACGCGCATTTCGCGCTGGTGGTCGATGAATATGGCAGCCTGCAGGGGCTAATCACACTGGAAGACATTCTGGAAGAGATCGTGGGTGAGATCACCGACGAGTTTGACACCGAAGCCGCCGAGCAGGAGGTGAAGCCGCAGGCGGATGGCTCCTATCTGGTCGATGGCGCGATGACGATCCGCGATCTCAACCGCGCGATGGACTGGAACCTGCCGGATGAGGAAGCCAATACCATCGCCGGGCTGGTGATCCACGAAGCCCAGATGATCCCGAATGAAAAACAGGTGTTTTCCTTCCACGGCTTCCGTTTTGAAGTGGCCAAACGCGACGAAAACCGCATCGCCCAGCTCCGCATCCGCCCGCTCTGGTAAAGCCCGGATAGGGCTCCCGTGACGTAACGGCAGGCTTTTCCCGCCGGGGCCACAAAGCTAGGCCCCGGGGAAAGGAGATCGGCATGGATCACAAGATTATTGACTGCGGCAACGGGTTCTGGAACCTGCGCGGATCGTTCAAAATTGCAGGCATGCTGGACATCGGCACCCAGGCCTCGCTGGTGAAACTGTCTGACGGGCGCTTTGTGTTTCTCGACAGCTATACGCTGACGCCAGAACAACGCGCCGAGGTCGATGCGATCACCGACGGCAAGGTGGCCGCCGTGCTCAACACCCACCCCTTCCATACCGTGCATGTGGAAGCGATGCAGGCCGCCTTCCCCGAAGCCAAACACTACGGCACGGTACGGCATCTGGAAAAATTCCCGCATCTGAAATGGGAAAGCCTGCGCGTCGAAGATCCGGCTCTCTGGGCGGAATTTGCCCCTGATCTGGAATTTTCCGGGCCCGACGGCGTGCTGTTCATTCACCCCAATGAGCACATCCATTGTTCATCGGTTCTGGTCTGGCACCCCGCCAGCCGCAGCCTGCATGTGGATGACACATTCGGAATGCTCCCCGCCAAAGGCCTGCGCAAAAAACCGAAAATCTCGGTTCACCCGACCCTGCGCTTTGCCCTGGAAAAACGCGCAGGCGCGGCGAAGGAGTTCCGCGCCTGGGGCGCCGATCTGCTGGCCCGCTGGGACAATCCCAATTGGCTCTGCGCCGCCCATTCCGGCGCCCTGTCCAGCGATCAAATCGCCGGTGGCTCGGTTGGTGACGGGCTGAAAACGGCGATGAAAGCGGCGGAAAAGACGCTCGCCAAACACGAAGCGAAATGGGGCGCATAAGGCGCCAGACCATTTCTCAAACGACAGCCCAGCCCGGAACAGCCGCTTTGGCGCCCGGGCTACGCAGCGCCGCCCCTCTACCGCGCCTTGAACATCGTCCCCAGAATGCCGCGAATAATGCGTCTGCCGGTGGTGCCTTTCAGCTCTTTCACCAGCGCCGAGCTCAGCCCGTCGCCCATCTGACGGGCCACCGAGCGGCTGCGCGGGCTGGTGACGCGATGGCCGGTTCCGCCTGAGGAACGGGGCGAACTGTGCGGGGAATAGCGGCGGGCAGAATTGAACTCGCGCCGGGCGGGGCTTTCCTCTTCCTCGCGCGTATCCACCTCCTCTGCCGCCTGTTCCGCGCGCTTTGCCAATATCTCGCTGGCGCTCTCGCGATCAATCTGCGCCTCGTATTTCCCGGCAATCGGCGATTCCGCCATAAGCCGCACGCGTTCCTCGGCACTGATCGGGCCAAGCTGCGAAGATGGCGGGCGGATCAGCGTGCGTTCGGCCATGCCCGGCACGCCTTTGGCTTCCAGCAGCGATGTCACCGCCTCGCCCACACCGACCTCCCGGATCGTGTCTTCGATGTCGAACCGGGGATTGTCGCGATAGGTCTGCGCCGCCTGATGCAGATTTTTCCGGTCGCGGGCAGTGAAAGCGCGCAGCGCGTGCTGCACCCGATTGCCCATCTGGCCCAGAATATCCTCGGGAATATCAGCCGGGTTCTGCGATACGAAATAAACGCCCACGCCCTTGGAGCGGATCAGCCGCGCCACCTGTTCAACCTTGTCGATCAGGGCTTTCGGCGCGTCGTCAAACAGCAGATGCGCCTCGTCAAAGAAAAACACCAGCCGGGGTTTATCCGGATCGCCCATCTCCGGCAGCTCTTCGAACAGCTCTGACAGCAGCCAAAGCAGGAAGGTGGCGTAAAGCCGGGGCGATGCCATCAGCTTATCCGCCGCCAGCACCGAGATTCGCCCGCGCCCGTCCGGATCGACCCGCATCATATCGGCCAGCTCCAGCGCCGGTTCGCCAAACAGGTTCTGCCCGCCCTGGTTGTCGAGCACCAGCAGCGCCCGCTGGATCGCCCCCACCGAGGATTTGCTGACATTGCCATAGCGCAGCGACAACTCATCGGCATGTTGCCCGACCCAGACCAGCAGCGCCTGCAAATCTTTCAGATCCAGCAGCGCCAGCCCCTGATCGTCGGCAACGCGGAAGACCACGTTCAGCACGCCTTCCTGCACATCGGTCAGTTCCAGCAGCCGCGCCAGCAAAAGCGGCCCCATCTCGGCCACCGTGGTGCGGATCGGATGCCCCTGCTCGCCGAGAATATCCCAGAAGGTCACCGGAAAGGCGCTATAGGCGTAATCGTCAAAGCCGATCTTGCCCGCGCGCTCGGTAAAAGCGTCATGCAGTTTGAACTCAGCGCTGCCGGATTTGGCCAGACCGGACAGGTCGCCCTTCACATCTGACAGAAACACCGGCACCCCGGCAGCAGAGAACCCTTCGGCGAGAATCTGCAAGGTTACGGTCTTGCCCGTACCGGTTGCCCCCGCGATCACCCCGTGCCGATTGGCATATTTCAGCAAAAGCTCCTGCTTTTCGGCATAGTTCACACCGCCGCCGCCGACAAAAACCCGTTCACTCATCAGTTTTCTTCCTCCCGGCGCCGAAAAAGCACGGTTTGCAAATACATTCTTAAGGACTCAGTGCCAACCTAAGGTTGTTCGGGCGCTTGCCCTCTTTCGCCTGAACACTTCCTCCCTGTCAGACTGGCCGCGCCCTTGAGGCGCGGCTTTTTTTATCTGACACACCTTCTCTTACGGTAAAACCCCAGCAATTTTCAAATCCTGCGGACAGGAGTGTTGACCGATGCGACCTTCTGTCGTAGCGTTCCGACATGTCGGCTGGTCCGGCAGGGAGTGAAAAAATAAAATTCAGAAAAGGGTCCGGGCTGCGGGCCCTTTTCTATTTGCGATGCGGGACTTATCCGGGC
The DNA here is from genome assembly GCA_037379985.1 of Maritimibacter sp. GTDB lineage: Bacteria > Pseudomonadota > Alphaproteobacteria > Rhodobacterales > Rhodobacteraceae > Sinisalibacter. The sequence goes on along the minus strand of JARRIY010000033.1, from coordinate 20,358 downwards.
ATCGGATCGGCAGAAATCCTCCAACTCCGCCCTGCCAGAGCGAATTGCACACTGACTCAGCCCGGCGCCCATGTTAATGAGCCGCAAATGGTACAAAATACGGGATTATGACTATGGCAGATATTCTCAAACCTCTTGGCCTGGCGCTTCTTATGGCCGTCGCCAGCCCGGCCATCGCGCAGGATAGTGGCGCGACCAGCGACACCGCCGAGGCCCCCGCCGCCGATGCGCAGCTCCCCGAAGTTGATATGGGCACGCCCGCGGATCAGCCCGCCCAGCCGCAACAACTCGAAACCTATGTCTCCGATACCTTTGGTGACTGGGAACGCGAATGCCTGCGTATGCCGGAAGGTCAGGAAGGCCCCGATCCCTGCCAGCTGACGCAGATTCTGCGCGAAACCCCTGAGGCCAATCCGATTGGCAAGATCACCGTGGGCGTTCTGCCCGCAGGCCAGCAGGCCGTGGCCGGTTCGACGGTCATCATGCCGCTGGGCACGCTGCTGACCCAGCAACTGACCCTGGGCGTCGATTCCGGTGCCGCCAAGCGCTATCCGTTCCGCTTCTGCCAACCGGCAGGCTGTGTCGCGCAAATCGGCTTTACCGCCGAGGAAGTCGCCAGCTTCAAAGCGGGCAGCCTGGCGCATATCAAGATCTCGCCGGTCGCCCAGCCCGACGCCGTGATCGATGTTCCGGTCTCGCTGAAAGGCTTCACCGACGCCTGGAATTCGCTGCAAACCGCCGAGTAAGCCGGGATCAGCCGAAAGATTTTGCCGCCGCGCCCTCGGATGCGGCGGTTTTTTCTTTGGGTATCCGTAGGTCGAGTTCTGATCGATCCGCCGACTAGCCCACATGCCCTCGCCCGTCCTTGGACGAGCGACGCCCGATCCTCCCCCCGGGAGGGCGTATGGCAATGTCATAAATTGCAAATCAGGCATGGATGCTTTGAAGCGCGGCACACCGATCAGCCCCAGCATAACGCCCACCCAAGGTCGGGCGTCACCCGTTTCCCCAAGCAGCGCAGATCAAGCCGAATCCTTCAGTCTGCGGATCACGGCGCCTTTTTCAGCGCCAGCACCGCATTGAGCCCGCCAAAGGCAAAGGCATTGGACAGCACCGCGCTCACATCGGCTTCGCGCGCCTCATTCGGCACCACGTCCAGCGTGCAATCCGGGTCCGGCTCTTCATAATTGATCGTCGGAGCGATTACCCCGTCACGCAGCGCCATGATCGCGGCGATCAGCTCAATCGCACCGGTGCCGCCAATCGCATGGCCATGCATGGATTTGGTCGACGAGATCATCAGCTTGTCCGCCGCCGCCCCGAACGCATCGCGCAGCGCCGCGCATTCGGTCCTGTCATTCACCGTGGTTGCGGTGCCATGGGCGTTGACATAGCCCACATCCTCCGGCGCCAGCCCGGCATCGCTGAGCGCGCCGGATATCGCCCGCGCCGCACCTTCGCGGCTGGGAGTGACGATATCGCCCGCATCCGAGCACATCGAAAAGCCCGCAACTTCGGCCAATATTTCGGCCCCGCGTGCCTTGGCGTGCTCGTATTCCTCAAACACATAGACCGCCGCGCCTTCGCCCTGCACCATGCCGTTGCGATTGGCCGAGAACGGGCGACAGCCGTCTTTCGACATCACCCGCAGACCTTCCCAGGCCTTGATCCCGCCAAAGCACAGCATCGATTCCGCCCCGCCGGTGACCATCACATCGGCCATGCCAGATCGGATCATCATCAGCGCCTGCCCCATCGCGTGATTGGACGAGGCACAGGCCGAGGCCACGGTAAAACCGGGGCCGCGCAGGTTATGCGCCATCGACACCTGACTGGCGGCGGCATTGTTCATCAGTTTCGGCACCACAAAGGGATGAACCCGGTTCTTCCCCTCTTCGTAGACGGTGCGATAATTGTCATCGAGCGAGTTCAGCCCACCGCCGGAATTGCCCAGGATCACCCCGGAGCTATCCGCCAGTGCGCCCTCAAAGCTCAGACCAGATTGCGCAATCGCTTCATCGGCGGCCAGCAGGGCGAATTGGGCATAGCGATCCAGAAGCGTGAGTTGCTGGCTGCTGAAATGCGCGGCAGGGTCGTAATCTTTAACCTGCGCCCCGATCTGGATCGACAGGCGCTCAACATCGCGAATGTCCAGCGCGCCGATCCCCGACCGCCCGGCTTTCATCGCCTCGATGGTCTCGGATACGTTCTTGCCAAGCGCGTTGATCGTGCCCGCGCCGGTGATCACCACGCGTCGCATCGGGCTCAGCCCTGCTGCTCGGCGATCAGACCGGTAACGGCCGTGATGATGGCCTCGACCGAGGAAATGTCGAAATCGCTCTCGCTCGGCTCATTGGCGTTGAAGGGCACCGAAATATCAAAGGCTTCTTCGATGGCAAAAATCGCCTCAACCAGCCCCAGACTGTCGATCCCAAGATCCTCCAGCGTCTGAGACGGCCGCACATCGCTGGGTTCCAGCAATGCTTGTTCAGCGATGATTTCGATCACGCGATTGCGAATGTCCTCAGCCATTCTACTCCCCAAAAACATGCCACCGGGCGATGTCCGTTTAGTCGGTTTAGCCTGCCAAGGAAACACAATAATGACAACGCCCCGGAGGCCGGGGCGCTCAATTGCGCGTTAAATCAGCTTTCGCCGCCCGGCAAGGTTACACCCGCCGCCTGCAAGGCCGACCAGACCATCGCATCGCGCCCATACATATCGCGCCGATAGCTCATCTCGCCCCGCAGGTTGGAAAAGGCGGTGCGATAAACCAGATGCACCGGCACCGGGTTGACCAGATCAACCTGAGTTTCCCGCCCAGTGCGCAGGATCGACTGGAAGAAGCTCACTGGATCGTCCTCCTGCTCGGCCAGCAGCGCATAGGCGAAATCGAACGGATCGCCCAGCCGCACACAGCCATGCGAGAAGGTGCGGGTTTCCCGCGCAAACAGGCTCTTGGAGGGCGTGTCATGCAGGTAGATGTTATAGGGGTTCGGGAACATGAATTTCACCAGACCCAAGGCATTCCCGCGCGAGGGCGGCTGCTTCAGGTCAAAGGGGAAATTCGCGGGCGTTACTGCTTCCCAGTCAATCGATTCGCGCGACACCACATTGCCCCGCCCATCGACAAGCTGCAGATGCCTAGCGGTCTGCCCCTGACTTTGGATCATATTCGGCAGATATTCATTGGTCGCAATTGAGCGCGGCACGTTCCAGGTCGGGTTGACGATCAAATGCTCCATTACGTCGGAAAACTCCGGCGTGCGTCGATCACTGTTGTTTTGCCCAACAACCGACCGGGTTTCGAAAGTGATCGCACCAGCATCGATGATGCGGGCCGTGAAATCGGTCTGGTTCACCCAGATATAGCGCCGCGAGCGGTCAATCGACAGCCAGCGTTCCCGCTCCATCGCCACGATCACCGATTTCAGCCGATCCCGAGCCGAGATGTTGAGCGCATCAAGGGTCGAGTCTCCGGCCACGCCGTCGCTGGTTAGCCCGCTATCAGACTGAAAGCGCTGCACGGCCTTCTGAATATCTGCATCATAGGTCATGGTCGCCGAGCGATTGAGATATCCCATCGCCACCAGACGATTGCGCAGCGCGATCACCGCCGGGCCGCTATCGCCGGGGCTGAGCTTGCTGGCCTGCACGGTCGGGCCCCAGCCACCTTCATTGACCAGCTCTTCGAGCTCGAAACGCGCATGCATGAGCTGGGCATATTCATCGGAATCCGGCACCAGTCCACGAATATAGAAATCCGGATTGTCGCTCGCCGCCAGCCCGGACAGAAGCTCTGTTCCATCAACACGTTGCGGACGGCGCTTCATGTCCCGCGACACGTCGCGCGGGTTCAGAATGCCGGTTTGCAGCTGATGCGCATAGGTCAGGAAAATCCGGCTAAGCTCGGCCTCAACCTGCCCCTGCTCACGCGGCGATGCCACATGACGCATCTGCGCCTCAACCGCCGATGTATCATATTGCGCAACCGGCAAGCCGTGATCGCCCGCCGAGCCAAGCGCCCGCAGCAGCGCGGTACGGCGTGCCATCGAAGCGGCATCATCGCTGGTCCAGATCGGCTCATAGCCGTTTGACCGATAGAAGGCTGCAACCTCATCCTGCCCGATCGCAGCTTCCGCCACGGCCTGAGCAAAGGCGGGGAATTGCAAATCTCCCTCCGCCGCAAGGCCTGGGCTGGACAGCGCGAAAAACGCCGCCGTCGACAGCATGGTGAAACGAGAGGTAAATTGACGCAAAACTCGCATCTGGTTCTTCCTCAGAAATTAGATCTATTGCAGCGGTTCCCGGTTTTGCGTGATTTTGCCATGTCAGAGGTAAGGGTTCCATTCACAAAACCGCGTTTTCGTGGTTTTTCCGCTATGGTTGTGCGGGCTGAGGCATTCTGGTCACAAATCCGGCCCACCGGCTGAATTCAGCAAGATCCCGCCGATTCCCCTTGAAATGCGGATTCACACTGCAATTCGCACTTGGCGTGCGATTCGTAACATGCCATAAACCAAAAGTGCCTGGGGATGAGGCAATCACCTGTGCAGCCATGGCAAGTGGCGCGCAGGATTAGAGAAAACGACAGGACGTACTGGGACAGATGACCTTTCAAAGCTCTAATGGGCTGAGCCGTCGGGCTCTGCTGGGTGTTTTTGCGGCTACCGCCGTAAGCTCCGCCCCGACATTCGCGAAAGCGGCTGGGTTCCTTCGTGGTGGGGGCGATATCCGCCGCGTCGCGATGTATTCCGGTCGCACCGGGGAATCGATCAACATGATCTACTGGATCGAAGGGAAGTACATTCCCGAAGCTCTGCAGGAGATCACCTATTTCATGCGCGACTGGCGTGTGGATGAGATCAAGAATATCGACACCCGCACCATCGATATCATCGCCGCAACGCATAGCCTGCTCGATGTCAGCGAACCCTATACGCTGCTCTCCGGCTATCGCTCGCCGCAGACCAACGCAATGCTGCGGGCTCGTTCCAGCGGCGTAGCGAAACACTCGCTGCATATGCAGGCCCAGGCCGCCGATCTGCGTCTGAAAAACCGCTCGGTCAATCAGATGTTCCGGGCAGCACAGGCCTGCCGCGCAGGCGGCGTTGGCAAATATACGCGCTCGGATTTCGTGCACATGGATTGCGGTCAGGTTCGCAGCTGGGGCGCATAAGCCCGCCACAAAACAACAGATAGGTTAAACCCCGGCGCCGCCCGGGGTTTTGTTTTTGGAGCGTGGTTTATTTCCGCCGCACTGCGCCTGATTTCTGTCAGGGCTTGAGCCGCCAGGGTTCGTTCTTTTCCAGATAGGCTTCCTGCTCCGGCGTCAGTTCCACCTCGTCGAACCCCGAGATCATCGGCTGTACGTGGTGGCGGAAACCGCGGCCCACCGTAAGCAGATAGATATGCACGATCACGAAGGACAGGATCACGTAGGCCGCCAGCAAGTGCAGGTTGGCCACGAGTCTTATCAATAAGGCAGATCCGGGCATCGGCTCCCAGAAATTATAGGTCAGATACAAAATGCCCGACCCCCAGATCGCCGGGAACACCGCCCATTTCAGCCCGAAATAGGTCGCTGCCTGCAGCGGATTGTGCTTGCGCCAATAGACCTTGTGATAGGGCGAGCGCTCGCCTTTGAACACGCCGAAGGCATAGTAGCGCGCAATCTGGATCATGCCCTCCACCCGCGGCAGAAACTGCTTCCAGGTGCCGGTGGTAAAAAGCCAGAAAGTGGCGAAAACCCACACCACCAGCAGAACCAGGGCTGAAACCGTATGCAGCATCACCGCCGCTTTGAAGGGGATCAGGCCATGAACGCCGTTCAGACCGAACCCGGTAAAAATCAGAACGAAGATCAGCGCCATCTGCGCCCAGTGCCAGAATCGTTCAAACCGCGGATAGACTTTGACCAGCCGCTTATGCATTGGGGCCTTCCTTTCTGCGTGTGACCAGGCGCAGGAGCGCGTGCCCCACCACGCCGAGCAGCGCCAAAGCCACCAGCGCCCGCCCCAGAAGGCCGACAATCGAATAGCTCTCGGTGCCGGGCATGTAGATGCCGGGAATCCCCTCCAGCCGCCCATCGTTGGCATGGCACTCGGCGCAGTCCACCGCTTGCTCTGCGGGCGCCACCATATGGGTGATTGGCCAGTACATATGCGTATCGACAAACCCGTATTCGCCCGAATATTCGACCCCGGCCGCCTTCATCCCGGCCTCGATTGCCTTGCCCCAATCGAAGTTGGTCCAGAAAGCCGTATCGGTGGTCGGCCCCCAGACATGGGAATAGGCCAGCCGGTTCAGGTTCGCGTCATAAGACTGGCGCCCCTCCATCCGTTTGAACGGCCAGATCCGGCTCGTCCCGTTTTCCGGATCGCCATGAATGCGGTTGATCTCCACAATCGTCTCGGGGTCGATGGTTTGATCGCCGGTGGTGTATTCCACGTGCCCGTCGAACCAGGTGTAAAACGGCACGACATCTTCGTCCCATCTGAAATCGCCCTTCTGGCTCAGATAGGTGTGCAGTTCAGCCCCGGTGGAGGAGATGTAATTGCTCTCGTGCATCGGCTTTCCGGCGGCATCGAGCCGGCCTGCGGTCGACCAATCCCAGAAGGTTTTGGTCGGCACTCCGCCGCGGGCGAATTCCGGCACATGGCAGGTTTGGCAGGCGACCACGTTCACATGATCGTTCAGCTTCATCCCCATGAGTGTTGCCGGATGCGGATCGTTCGAGTGGCAGCTTTCGCAGGTGGCCGCAGCGCGCCGCTCGCCGGGCTTGCCGGTGCCCTCCGGATCGGACGACAGAAGATCATAGCGTGACCCGGCCCATTGGTGCTGGTCGGAGACGTGGCAGGCTGCGCAGGTCATATTCTCGCCATCCGGCGACATATGCACATCAACCTCACGCGGCGGATTATAGAGCACCGACGACAGGTCGCCATGCTTCACGTTATCGCCACCGCCCCCGTAGAAATGGCAGTTCCCGCAATTATCCCGGCCCGGCGCCCCAACCGATTGCGCCGCCATCGAAAGGTTCACCGGCCAGGCCAGCGCGCCGGTGATCGTCTTCGTGCCCGGTGGCACCGGGTCGAGCGGCGGGTGCCCCGCCCCCGTCGCCGTTTTGGTGTATTGCCCAGAGCGATCATGGCAAGCGAGACAATCCACTGCGGTGGATTGCGCCGGCGGGGGCGACGACATGTCGTCCCAGCCATAGCCCGCATGGCAGGAGGTGCAGCGCGGTTCGTTGCCCGCAACATTGCCGCAAAACGCATTTATGACATTTGATTTTCCAAGAATCTGCCCGGCCTCGCTCTCGTAGCTCCACTGATAGTGGATCGAGTGCATCACCTGATCATCGGCCTCGGTGTGGCAGGTGAGGCAGGCTGCCGTGACCTCCGGGCCGGATTTGAAATCCTGTCGGAGGATCTCATATTTCGAGTGATCGGCCGTTGTCGTGTTCGCCATGCTCATCGGAACAGGCGGCGGCGTCGGCAAGGCGGGGGTGGCATTGCCCTGGCCATACGCGGCGCCCGACAGGCCAGCCCCCGCCGCCAGACCCACGGCCAAGGCCGCAACGCGAAACAGTCTTTGCATGTTCCTCCCTCCGTCGGGCACCACTGCCAGACACATATTCCGGATTCAATATGTGGCTTTTCTCCGCTTTTGAACGAGCGCGAATTGTCGCATGGGGCATTCTGTCCTGTTGCCCAAGCGCTTGACCGCTTCGCGGCCAGGCTATAGCGCGCGGATCAGACCCATCGGATCCGGCTGGATTGCCAACCCCTGCCCGCAGATATGGATCTCAGCCAATATAGCGGCGTAATTGTTGGCGATGGCCCAGGCTGCGTGTCAGACCCGGCCGAAAGCAAAGACCCGGTGGAAGCCCGCATTGAGGCCAGCATTCTTGCCCTGATGCCGGAGATCTGCGACCGCGACATTCCGTTTCTGGGCTGCTGCTACGGGATCGGCATTCTCGGCCATCATCTGACCCCTGGCAGCGTCTCGAAAGAGCGTTTTGGCGAGCCGGTGGGCGCGGTGGAATGCGAGCTGACCGAAGACGGACGCAATGACCAGCTGCTCGCAGCCCTGCCCGAACGCTTCAACGCCTTTGTCGGCCATAAGGAAGCGGTGCAATACCTGCCCGAAGGTGCGGTGCATCTGCTCAGCTCCGGCCCGGCCCCGTTTCAGATGCTGCGTTACGGCAAGAATGTCTATGCCACGCAATTCCATCCCGAAGCGGATGCCCACGAGTTCGAAACCCGCATTCGCATCTACAAACACAAAGGCTACTTCCCCGCCGATGCCGCCGAGGCCCTGATCGACGAGGTCCAACGCCAAAGGGTTGAGATACCAGAACGCATTCTGGCCAATTTCATCACCCGCTATCAAAGCCGGCATTGATCCTCTGGTCTTTGAGAGTGAGGCGTGAGAAATAGTTTTGGGGTTACGAAAAGTACGGGGAAGCAATGTCGGTTGAATCCAACTTGCGCAAAGCAGAGAAGCTGGCGAAACGCGGCGATTTCAGCGCGGCTGCAGGCATCTACAAAGAGGTGCTGGCGAAATTCCCCAATAATCTGAAAGCCAAAACGGGTCTGGCGACGGTGGCCAAAGCCGCGCAGTCTCCGCGCGGCACTGCCCCAGTAAAACTCACTAGCGGCGCCCAGCCCGGGCGCAGAGCGGCCGCCGGACCGACCCCGCCGCCGCAACAGTTGCACGCGCTTGACGCGATGATGAATCGGGGGGATTTCCAGCGCGTAGTGGCCGAGGGGCAGCGTCTGGCGCTGCTGTTTCCGAAAGCCCCGGCTCTGCTTAACAAGCTTGCCCAGGCTCACGTTCAGCTCAAGCAACATGAAAAGGCCATCGAGCTATTTGACCGTGTCAGCGCGATTGAGCCCGGTTTTGTCGGGGCTTATGCCAACAAGGCCGGTCAGCTGATCGAGATTGGCCGCAATGCCGAGGCTGAGGACGCGGCCCGCCAGGCGCTGAAGATCGACCCAAATTTCGGCCTCGGGTATTTTTTCCTTGGCTACGCGCGCCTGCAGCAGGACGATGCAGAGCAAGCCATCGCCACGTTCAAAAAGGCGATCAAACTGATGCCAGGTTCGGTCGATGCGTTGATCGCGGCAGGAAACGCGCATGGGGCAATCGGCGAGCACGACGAAGCCAGCAAGTACTTCTGGAAGGCCTATGCAATTGAACCGAACCGGCTGGAGATCATTTCCAATATCACGACCGCCCTGGTCGCCGACACTCGACCCGACGAGGCGATCACCTTCCTGACCGACGAATTGAAGAAACACCCGGGTTCGAACGAGCTGCGCCTGTCACTCGCCAAGGCTCAAAGCGAACACAATTTGGTCGGCGAATCAATCGAGACCTGCCGCACGGTACTGGAATCTGCCCCACAGAATGCCGAAGCATGGCGGCTGCTCGGAAACGGGTATTACGTGATGGGCGACGTCAAGAACGCGGTCGACTGCATCAACCGTGCACTTGAGATCGACCCAGTGCATATTGGTGCTCTGGCGCTGCGGTGGAAGCTGGAACCGCTACCGGTTGATCACCCCGATTTAGAGCGGCTGAAGGGCTATTTCGACGCGCCAACCACCACAGACACCGAGCGTACCGATATCGGCATGATCCTGTTCGAAGCCTACGATAAAGTCGGCGATACGGCGACGGCCTTCTCTTACCTGGACAAGGCAAATCAAGCGCTCCGGGCAGCCGAGCCTTATGATATCGAGAGTATTGCGAACCTGTTTGATGAGATCAAAGAGCAGATGCTGGCGCGGCCTGCGCCGGTTTCTTCCGAGATCATCGATCAGCTTCCAGCGCCGCATCGCCCGATTTTCATCGTCGGCATGCCGCGTTCCGGCACCTCGCTTGTCGAGCAGATTCTGGCCAGTCACAGTCAGGTTTACGGCGCCGGTGAACTGACGACATTTGGCGTAGGGATGGCACGTGTTGGATTTAAAAAGAGCACACTCGGCAGTCACCCCGATCAAAAGACGCTGGCCAAATTGCGCGAGAGCTATCTGGACGGGCTGAAACGGCTGAACGTGTCCGAACCGGTGATCACCGACAAGACGCCCCTGAACTTCCGCTGGGTGGGACATATCCTGCTGGCCTTGCCAGAGGCACGGGTTTTGTTCATGCGGCGCGACAGCCGGGCAACCTGCTGGTCGAACTACTCGAACTCGTTCAAGGGACGAGCGAACAACTTCGGCTGTGACATGGTCGATACCACCAGGATGTATCGCTACCACCTCGACATGATGGAGTTCTGGGCCGAATTGTTCCCAGAACAGGTAACCATCGTGCCCTATGAAAAGCTCACCGAGAACCAGGAAGAAGAAAGCCGCAAACTGGTGGCTGCGGCCGGTCTGGACTGGGAAGACGCCTGCCTTGATTTCCACAAGACAAAACGCGCAGTGAAAACCATTTCGGCGACCCAGGTAAAACAAAAAATGTATACCGGCAGCTCAGAGGCATGGCGGCGCTATGAGCAATATCTGGGGCCGATGCTGGAAGGGCTTGAGGGGCTCGACTGACCCCGCCCCGCTCAGACCAGCCAAGCGGCGGAGAGCCCGAGCAACCCACTCCCCCAACAAACCAGCCGCAGTAAATGCGGCACCTATTTGTTGTGCCTTGGAAATGGCGTTGATGCCGCCGAGGCCCTAATCTACGAGGTGGAACGCCGGAAGGTCGAGGTGCCAGAACGCATTTTGGCCAATTTACCCCCCGCGATCAAAGCCCGTATTGACGCTTCAGTAACCATGGATGGGTGATAACTGCCGAAAGCGTCACAGAACGGGGCAGCCTCCATGTCGGTCGATTCCATCCTGCGTAAAGCAGATAAGCAACTCAAACGCGGCGAATATGGCGACGCAGCGCAGCTATATCTGGAAGTTCTGACCCAATTCCCCGGCAACAAGCGCGCGCAAAGCGGCATTACCAAACTTGAAAAGGCCGTTGCTCAGGCAGCTGAAGCCGCCGTTCGGGCACAACCCGCTGCAGACACAACACCGCCTCCGGCGGAGTTGATTCACACCCTGCGGGATAAACTAGATAGTGGGGCCTTTGAACAGGTCATCGACGAAGGAACGCAACTGGTCAGCCGCTACCCCAATGCGCCAGCGCTACCGCATCTGATCGGGCTGGCCTATGGCCGGTCAGGGCGTCATGAGCAGGCAATCCAGCAGTTCGATCGCGCCTGCACCCTTGCCCCGGATTTTATCGATGCCCATGTCAACCGCACCGCGTCTCTCGCCTTTCTTGGCCGTCATGAAGAGGCTATTGAGGCAGCCCGGAAAACCATCAGACGGGCACCCCAAAATGCAGCGCCCTACCTGCATCTGGCATATTCCACCGCGCAGCTAGGCAGATGGCAGGACAGTTTGACAGCCTGTCAGAAGGTTCTGGATTTCGACCCCAACAATGTGCAGGCCCTGATCGGCGCCGGCCATGCAGAGCTGATGCTTGCCTTCCATGAAGAGGCTGAGGTCTACTTTCGCAAAGCCCATGATATCGCCCCGAATGACATCAAGATCGTGCAGAATATCGCCACAACCTTGAACGCTCAGGGGCGCGCGATGGAAACCATCGACTTTCTGACCCCGTTGCTCGACCGTTTCCCTCAAGACACAGAAATCCGGTTACGCCTTGCCGACGCAAATCTGACTCTGAACTGGGTGAGTGAGGCGCGTGACATCGGCGAAGATGTGGTCAGCAAAGAGGCTGACAACGCACAAGCATGGTCACTGCTTGCCAACTGCTACAACTTGCTGGGTGACAAAGAACAGTCGGTTCGTTGCTTCAAATCGGCATTAAACTGCGAACCGGACTCCATTCTCGCCCTCTCCAAACTTCTGAAAGCCACCCTGCCCTCCGAAGACGACCCCGATCTGGCCCGGCTGCAAAGCTATTTTGACGAGGCAGATTTCAGCAGTAACGAGTATCACATCGTCGGCTTTGCCCTGTTCAATATCTATCATAAAAATGGTGAAACGGCCAAGGCGTTCGACTGTCTGGAAAAAGCCAATGCATCGCTGAGCGCCTATCATCCCTACAACATGGACAGGCAGCAAGAGCTTTTTGAAATCATCAAACAGCAATTCTCCCCGCTTCCAGCGCGATTGAATTCCGACATTCTGGAGGAGTTGCCAATGCCGCAGCGCCCGGTATTCATCGTCGGGATGCCACGATCCGGCACCTCTCTTGTCGAACAGATCCTTGCAAGCCACAGCCATGTTTATGGCGCGGGTGAGCTGCAGAATCTTGGCAACGTCATGCAGGATCTCGGCTGGCGACGTCAGGAACAGGGACAGGGCCCGGCTCAACAGGCTCTGCGCACGATCCGCGCCGCCTATATCGACGGGATCAGCAAACTGAATTGCGCGGCGCCGGTGATCACCGACAAAACACCGTTGAATTTCAGCTGGCTGGGGCACGCTTTGCTGGCCATGCCCGAGGCGCGCGTGCTTTTTATGCGGCGCGATAGCCGGGCAACCTGCTGGTCGAACTATTCACGCTGTTTTGTAGGGCGAGCAAATGACTTCGGCAATGGAATGGACGCTGTCACCCAGATGTATCACGCTCATCTGGATCTGATGAGTTTCTGGATGCAGTTGTTCCCGGACCGCATCCGGATGGTGCCCTACGAGCACCTAACCGAAGATCAGGAAGCCGAAAGCCGCAAGCTGATTGAGTTTATCGGTCTTGACTGGGAAGAGGCTTGCCTCGACTTCCACAAGACCAAACGCGCGATCCGCACCGCCTCTTCTGATCAGGTAAAACAAAAAATGTATACCGGCAGCTCTGAGGCTTGGCGGCGCTATGAGCATTATCTGGGGCCGATGCTGGAAGGGCTTGAGGGGCTTGATTAAAGCCAGCCACAGCGAACAGGACCCGCGCAAAATCGGCCCGCCACCCGGCATATAAGCCCGAACCAAGGCCGCGCCAAAGCCCGGCCTTGCGCGGCAGGTTAGGACCCGCCCGAGCCAATACGCGCCCGGGCGGGGGTATTCTATCAGCCTTTCGCCGCGTCCAGCGCGGTTTGCAGGCTTTCAAGCACGGCGGCATCGGTATCCAGGTTGCAACCCAGCGACAGCGGCACTTCGCTGATCGGGAAGACCTGCTCAACCTCAACGCCCGCCTTGCCAGCGTTATAGGGTGCCGACAGGGTGCCACTGACCCAAAGCTCAATGCGCCCGGCCCCCAGTTTTTTCACATTGGCCGTATCATCATTGACGGCGTCGAGCTTCGGATGGCCCGCGGCTTCCAGCTCGTTGGTGCTGGTCCAGCCACTCACCACACCAGTGGTATAGGCAAAGGTATCTTCCTGTGAATTGATCACGATACCGGCGCCAGCTTTCGAAAACACCGCAATCCCGTCGATGGCCAGCGGGCCGACCCAGGCGAAATTGGGATCCCGTTCCTCAGTGCGCCAAAAGGCGAGGTTGCAGGTGCCAGCTTCTTTTTCCGCCAGGTCGACGGCGCGTTTGAACGGCACGACCTCATAGGTCAGCTCAATCCCGGCCGCCGCAGCGGCTTTGTTGAGCAATTCGTAGGAATCGCCGATCAGCGCTCCGCTGTCATCTTTCATATACATGGGCGCATAGTTGGCATCGGTCACAATTTTCAGCGAATCTGCATGCGCCGCAGCGGTAGCCATAAGCGAGGCGAAAAGGCCAATCCCCACGCCACGCAGGCGGGAGGTAGTCAAAGAGTAAGACATTTCAATTCTTTCCGGTTGTTTCTACCGTCACCGCATTTCATCAGGCGACCGGGCACAGACCCGATCCCCCAAGGGGCAACGGCGCAAGACTAGCAGCAGCCTCCTAAGCAAATCTTACGATGCAATCAGGAATTGTACTGACCGCAATCCGGCAGGACGGGCCGAGATATGGGAACGAGTGAAATGGCGCACCCGACAGGATTCGAATCTGTGGCCTCTGCCTTCGGAGGGCAGCGCTCTATCCAGCTGAGCTACGGGTGCCTTGTCTGGCCGATATAGGCGATTGACCGAGGCCTCGCATTGCGAGCCCCCTGCGACGACATCGGCAAGACATAGGCTTCAGAGCCCGACCAATCCACCGGTCCCCGCGCCTCAGCTCTGATGGGTGATTTTGCCGTCGCAGATGGTCAAAGTATAGGCCTCAAGCGTCTGCTGCAGCGACAGGCGCTGATCCGGCAGGCCCTCGGCCCAGGGCTCGCGGCTCAGCGCGGCCTTGATCCCGACCAGCGGCTCGACCGTCACAATTGGCCAATCCGAAGAAAAGCAATATTCGGCGCCGGTATCGACAAGGCTGCGCCAGGCAAAGGCCAGATGCCAGCGCGCGTCGCCGATGGCACTAAGCCCTATCTCCAGCGGCTCACCCAGCGCTTGCGGCGCGTGCAAAGGCTGCATCGAGGCAATCACGCCCAGCTCGGCCAGGCGCGGCACATCGTCTTCATGGATCAGCTCGATATGCTCGATCCGATGCCGACTGTCGCGCCGGCCATTGGCCTTTTGCGCGGCTTCATAACCGTCGAGAGTGATCCGCACCGCACCATCGCCAATGGCATGGGTGCTGATCTGCAGGCCCCGTCGATCCACCTCAATCGCCGCCTTGCGAAAGGCTTCGGCATCGAAGATCGACTCGCCCTTGTAGCCGGGTTGGTTGGCATAATCCTCGACGAACAGCGCGGTGCCGCTTTCCATCACCCCGTCGCAGAACAGCTTGACCCGCCCCGATTTCAGCATGTCGCTGTTAAAATCGGCATGCATCGCCATGGCGCGGTCGAGCTCGGAATAGGGCATTTCCAGCGTCAGGTGGAACGGCACTTCAACCCGGCAAGCCATCTCGCCCGCCTGTTCGATCTCATGCAGCAGCTCAAGCATATAGCGGTTGCCATCCATGTTGTGGATCGCGGTGATGCCCTGCGCCGCGCAATAGCGCATCCCCTCTTTCATCACCTCGATATCGGCGGCGCGTTCTTCCGGGCTGGGCGGCGTTTCGGGTTCGATCCCGGTCATGCCCAGCATTTCGCGCCCGCCAGAGGTGCGCAGATCCAACACCGGCAGAAAGGCGTTTTTCTCGCGCAGCTCGCCGGTGGCCAAGCCGTCAGCGCCCATCACCACCTCGTTGCCCGCGCCCACATCGCGGCCCTCCAGCAGCCCCGCCGCACGCAAAGCTGCGGTATTGGCCCAGGAGGTGTGGAAATCATAGCCCATCAGGATCAGCGGGCGGTCGGGTTCCATCCGGTCGAGATCGTGGCGGGTGATCAGGTGATCGTCGCCCAGAATATCGTAGGGCGTGCCCTGCCCGATCAGCAGACCTTCCTCCGGATTGGCCGCTGAAAAGGCCCGGATTTCCGCCGCCAGCGCCGCTTCGCCCTGAACCTCGGCCAGTTGCATCAGCTTGCGGCCATAGGCGCCGCTGAACAGATGCATATGCGATTCCACAAAGCCCGGCAGCAAGGTGCCACCCTTGGCGTCAATCCGGCGGGTTTCGGCCCCGGCATGGGCTTCGACATCACCCAGATCGCCCACGGCGATAATCCGGTTTCCGGCAATGGCAACGGCCTCGGCACGCGGCGCGGCCTCGTCCATGGTCAGCGCTTTGGCGTTATAAATAAGAAGATCGGCAGAAGCCATGTTGTGTCAGCCCTTTTTGGCTTTGAGAATGGGCGCATTCAGGAATGCGTCGTCAAACAGCATCTTCACCAGCGGATGCAGCCGGTCGGACAGATACCGTTCATGGGCGATCAGGTCTTGTCCTTCGTCCTTGATCAGCTCGATGAAGGTCACGCTCCAGGCGTTGTAGATCAGGTCGGCCAGATAGGCCGTATCGGCAGGCTCGCCCGATCTCAGACGCAGATCGTAATGCAGCAGAAAGGCTTCCAAGGTGGCGCGCAACCGCATATCGATATGCCGAAATTCCCGCGCCAGTTCGGTGTCGGGATGCCGGATCGCGGCAGCTTCTGCATAGCGCCAGACCCGTTTGGCCGCGATATTCAGCGTGCCTTCCGAGACGGCCACCATCGCATCGATAAGGATCGAGCCGAAATCGGAATCATCGCGCGGCTTCATAGAAACATCGTTTTCCGTCGCCTTACGCGTGCCTTCGGCGATCAATGCAATCAGGATGCCATCTTTGTTACCAAAATAGTTGAACACCGTCGGCGGCGACACTTCGGCGGCCTCGGCGATTTCAGCCATGGTGGTGGCGTCGATGCCCCGTTCGGCAAACAACGCCTTTGCATGAAACATAATTTCATCGCGCCGCTTGACCTTTTTACGATGACGCAACCCGCCTTTCGCACCGCTCTCGTCGATATGCAATCTGGCTGTCACCGGGGTTATCCTTTCTTGTTCGTGTTCATTTTTTTATTGACTAAAAGTTTTAAGTCAATACGAATTTGATCAAAACAGGGAAGTGGCCCACAGGGTCAAAGGAAAAAATGATCGAACTGAAAGCTGTTGCAAAAACCTACGGTTCGGGCCCTACGGCCTTTGAAGCCTTGAAGAAAACCGACATGAGGATCGGTGAAGCGGAGTTCTTTACGCTGCTGGGCCCCTCCGGATGTGGCAAAACCACGCTGCTGCGTCTGATCGCGGGATTCGTCGCCCCGAGCGCCGGAGAGATCATTCTCGACGGCGAAGAAATCACCCAATTGCCGCCGAACAAGCGCCCGGTGAACACGGTGTTTCAGAATTACGCGCTGTTCCCGCATATGACCGTGGCGCAGAACATCGCCTTCGGGCTTGAGACCCTGCGCAAGCCGCGTGCCGAGATCAACGAAGGCGTCGATGCGATGCTGGCGCTGGTCAAGATGGAGCATCTGCGCGACCGCCCGGTTGCCGCCCTATCCGGCGGTCAGCAACAGCGTGTGGCGCTGGCCCGCGCCCTGGCCCCGCATCCGCGCATCCTGCTGCTCGACGAACCGCTTTCGGCGCTGGATTACAAGCTGCGCAAGGAAATGCAGGTCGAGCTGAAACGGCTGCAGGTCGAAACCGGCATCACCTTCATCTTTGTCACCCATGACCAGGAAGAAGCCCTGACCATGTCCGACCGGATCGCGGTGATCAACGGTGGGGCGGTGCATCAGGTCGCCAGCCCGCGCGAGCTCTATGAAGAACCGGCCGACCATTTCGTCGCCGACTTCATTGGCGAAAGCAATTACCTCGACACCAGCATTCTGGGCCGCGACGGCTCGAAGATCGATCTGCTGGTAGCCGGACGTCACAACATGCGGGTTGAGGCCCCCAAAGAAGAGCACGGCACGCTGTCGGTCATGGTGCGGCCCGAGATGATCTATCTCGGCACCCCGGCCAATGAAGACGACTGCATGTGTTTTGAAGGAACGGTCGATGCCATCACCTTTTTCGGCACCGACACCCATGTCGAGGTGACGCTGGACGAAGGCCGCTCGATCATGGCGCGGCTGCAAAATGCCAACCCGATCCTGGCGACGCTGAAACAGGGCGACCACACCCAGATCAGCGTACCGCATAGCGCGGTCAAACTGGTATCGGCATGACGAGCGTAACCGTGAACACACCCGCAACCCCTCCTGCCCCTACGGCCACCACTCACCGGCAGTTGTCGCGCGCGGAACTCAGGCAACAGCGCACGGATCACCGCAAACGCTGGCTGCTATCGGCACCGGCGCTGATCGTCATCACCCTGCTATCGCTGGTCCCCTTGGTGATCGTGCTGCTGTTTTCCCTGCTGCAGAAAGACACCTATGGCGGTGTTGTCTGGCAGTTTTCAGGCTCTGCCTGGGCTGAAGTTATTGTGCAGCGCGATATTTTCGATGGCACGCTGGGCTTTGCCGATGCGCATCTTTCGATCTTCTGGCGGTCGATCAAGCTGTCGATGCTGACCACGATCACCACCCTCACGCTCGGGGTGCCGGTTGCCTATTTCATCGCAACCCGCCCCACCTCGTCGCGCAATATCTGGCTGTTTCTGATCACCCTGCCCTTCTGGAGCAGCCTCCTGATCCGGACCATCGCCATTCTGGAAATCATCCGTAAGGACGGCATCATCAACTCCGCGCTGATGAGCACCGGCATCATCGACACGCCGCTGCAAATGCTGTTCACTGATTTCGCGATCGGCATGGGGATGACCTATGTCTATCTGCCGCTGATGGTGCTGCCGGTCTATGCCTCGGTCGAGCGGCTGGATTTCAACCTTCTGGAAGCCTGCTACGATCTTTATGCGACCCGCTGGACCGCGTTCCGCCGGGTGGTGCTGCCTTCGATCAAACCGGGCATCATCGCAGGCTCAATTCTGGTTTTCGTGCCCTCGCTGGGCGATTACGTCACCCCCCGCGTGCTGGGCGGCGGCGGAAATCTGATGATCGGCAACCTGATCGAGCTGCAATTCGGACAGGGGCGCAACTGGCCGCTGGGCGCCGCGCTGTCGCTCACCCTCACGCTGATGATCGTTCTCGTGCTGATCTACTACGTCGTCGCGACCGGCAAGAAGGACCTTCCCCATGGCTAAACCCACCCGCGAGTTCAACGTCCGCTTCCTGCCCGGCATCACGCCGCTTGCCCTGCTTGGTTTTCTGTTTCTCTACATGCCGCTCGGCGTGCTGATCTTCTATTCCTTCAGCGGCGATGACGTGCTGGGCCATTGGGGCGGCTTTTCCTGGCGCTGGTATGTCTCGACCGTCCATAACGAAATGATCCGCGAGGCCGCCGGGCGCTCGGTGCTGATCGCTACAATCGCCGCGGGCATTGCCGTCAGCTTTGCCACCATGGCGGCCATCGCCACCACGCGCAGTACCTCGTTCAAATCCTCCAAGTGGATTTACATGGTCATCTCGCAGCCCCTGATGGTGCCCGAAATTGTGCTGGCCGTGGCGCTGCTGATCCTGTTCGCGCTGATCCGCAAGCTGACCGGCATCGACGGGCTGGGCTATGTGATCGCCGCCCATACCACCTTTTGCATCCCCTTTGCCTATATGCCGATCCGGGCCCGTCTCGAAGGCATGGACAGCAATCTCGAAGCCGCAGCCGCCGACCTTTACGCCAATGCATGGGTGACATTTCGCAGGGTCACCCTGCCCTTGCTGCTGCCCGCCGTGTTCGGCGGCTTCATGCTCGCTTTCGTGATCTCCTTCGACGATGTGGTGATCACGCAATTCATCAAGTCGGCCGGCCAGGAGACCCTGCCGACTTACATGCTCGGCCAGTTGCGCCGGGGGATCTCGCCGGAAGTCTATGCCATCGCGTCGATCATGCTGTCGGCCAGCGTGGTGATCCTGTCCGGTGTTTTCGTTCTCAGCAAAACCAAAAACTGATCTCCACCAACAGAGGACCCATTATGACCAAGTTGAACCTGTTCAAACTCAGCACCGCGCTTGTCGCCCTGACCGCTCAGGCGGCTTATGCCGAAGGCACGCTGAACATCTACACCTGGGGCAACTACACGCCGCCCGATCTGATCCAGAAATTCGAAGACACCTATGATGTGAAGGTGACGGTCACCGAATATGACAGTTCGGATGCCGCAACAGCCAAGGTCAAGGCGGGTGGTCATGGCTTCGATGTTGCCGTGCTGAACAACGCCTTTGTGTCGCTCTGGGCCGCTGAAGGGCTGCTCGCCGAAACCCGCCCTGACGAGATGGAAAACTTCAGCAATGTCGATGCGCGCTGGGTCGATGTCGATTGGGATCCGGGCCGCCACTTCTCGGTGCCCTATCAGTGGGGCACCACCGGGGTTCTGGTGAACACCGCCGCCTATCCCGGCGACATCAACACCTCGGCGATCATCTTCGACACGCCGCAGGAGCTGCATGGCCAGGTCAACATCGTGCCCGAGATGCAGGACGTGATGAACATGGCCATCTATTACTATGGCGGCGAGCAGTGCACCAATGATCTCGACCTGTTGAAAAAGGTGCGTGACGGTCTGACCGAAGCCAAGAAAGGCTGGATCGGCGTCGATTACCCGGCAATCGAGAAATTCATCAACGAAGACATCCTGGCCTCGAACTTCTGGAACGGCGCTTCGATGCGGGTGCGCGAGGCGAATGAGCATTTCGCCTATGGCTACCCGAAAGAAGGCTATCCGGTCTGGCAGGATGCCGTAGCGGTTCTGGCGGATGCCAAGAACGCGGAAAACGCCAAGCTGTTCCAGAACTTCGTGATGGATCCGGAAAACGCCGCGATGATCTCGAACTATGCGCGCTATGCGAACGGCATCACCGGGTCTGAGCAGTATATGGACCCCGCAATGATCGGCGCGCCGGAACTGGTCATTCCCGACGATCTCAAGGATGCAGGTTTCTTCACCACCCTCTGCGCCCCTGAAACCCAGGAGCTCTACACCCGCATCTGGACCGAAATTCAGA
>JARRIY010000032.1:0-14575 GCA_037379985.1 Maritimibacter sp. | reverse complement strand
GGTTAGCTGAAATGCCTCGTGGCTACTTCGCCGCCACGCCCAGATCTTCCGGCGCGATGGCGACAGAACGGGATCAGGGGGAGCGCACGACCGGTCGGGCGGTCATGCGCAGCCCGGGCCGCTAACGCGGCTGTTCCGGGCGGGGCGGAACGGGGCATAGCTATTTGAAGGTCACGCCCCCACCTTATCCGCGGATAAGGCGTTCTCTTTGTTTACAATGGGTTAGGAGGTATTTCATCTCGCTGATCCCAGCGAACGGTGCTCTGGCGGCTGTTGGGATCGCCCCCCTACCGCGCCGCGACGCCCACATTTTCGGGCGCGATGGCGACGGTTTTCAGGATGGCATAGCAGTCTTTGCCCGGGGACAGATCCAGCCGGGCGACGGAGCGTTTGGTCAGGCGGGCGAGCAGGGTTCCGGCGGGGGTGGCGAGCGCCACGATGGCGCCAGGGCCGTCGCCGGCATGGATCGCCTCGATCCTTCCATGCAGCGCGTTGAGGGCCGAAAGCTGCTCCGGCGCGTTCAGTGACAGGATCACGTCATGGGCGGCGATGCGGATGCGCAGCTCGGTGCCCACGGGTTGGGCGATTTGCGGCAGCATCAGCTGCACCCCGCCTGCATCCACCTCGCTCAGCCCGTCGTCATGATGGGTCACGACCCGGGCACGCAGCACGGCGCCAACTTCGCGCACGCCGGTGGGCGCGAGGCTCGGATCGCCCAGCACTTCGGCGGCGGAGCCTGCGCGCAGCACCTGGCCTGCCTCCAATACCACAACATTGCTTGCCAGCCGCCCGGCCTCGGCCGCCGAATGGCTGACATGCAGCATCGGCACGCCTGCCTCATCCCGGATGCGTTCCAGATAGGGCAGGATCTCGGCTTTGCGCGCGTCGTCGAGGGCGGCCAGTGGCTCGTCCAGCAGCAAAAGCCGGGGCTGCGCCAGCAATGCCCGCCCCATGGCCACGCGCTGTTTTTCGCCCCCTGAAAGCCCTGCCGGACGCCGGGAAAGCAGCGCCCCGATCCCCAGCATCTCGATCACGCGGGAAAACTCGGCGGCATCCTCGGCCACGCCATTCATCCGCGCGCCATAGGTCAGGTTGCGGCGCACATCGAGATGCGGAAACAGCCGCGCCTCCTGAAACACATAGCCGATGCGGCGCTTATGCGGCGGCAGGGAAATGCCAGCGGCGGTGTCGGTCAGCACCTCACCTTTCAGGGTGATGCGGGCCTGATCGGGGCGCAGCAGCCCCGCCACCGCGTTGATCACGCTGGTCTTGCCCGCGCCGGAGCGGCCAAAGAGCGAGGTCACGCCAGAGGGGGCTTCAAAGGCAACATCGAGGGCAAAGCCCCCAAGCTGATGGTGGATCGACACGGACAGGCTCATGTGCCGGCCCCCAGCTTGCGTTGCGCCCGGCGGGCAAACACTTCCGAGGCGACCAGCGCCACCATGGCAACCGAAACCGAGACCAGAACCAGCCGAAGCGCTGCGCCCTCGCCGCCCGGCACTTGCAGGAAGGTATAGATCGCGGTGGGCAGGGTGCGGGTCTGGCCGGGGATGTTGGAGACGAAGGTGATCGTGGCGCCAAACTCGCCCATCGCCTTGGCAAAGCCCAGCACCGCCCCGGCGATGATGCCGGGCAGGATCAGCGGCAGGTTCACGGTTGTAAACACACTTAGGCGCGAGGCCCCGAGGGTGGCGGCGGCTTCTTCCAGCTTCGGGTCCACCGCTTCAATCGACAGCCGGATCGCGCGCACCATCAGGGGGAAGCCCATGATCGCGGCGGCAAGTGCGGCGCCGGTCCAGCGAAAGGCGAAGGTGATGCCGATATGGGCGAGCGCCGCGCCCAGGGGGGCCTGTGTGCCAAGGCTGATCAACAGCAGATAGCCGGTCACAACGGGGGGCAGGATCAGGGGCAAATGCACCAGCCCGTTCAATATCTCGCGCCCCGGAAAGCGCCAGCGGGCCAGCGCATAGGCCACGAAGATGCCGGGCGGCAGGCTGAACAAAGTCGCCACCAGCGCCACTCTCAGAGATAGCGCCACCGCCTGCCATTCTTCGGGGCCAAGCCAGTCTGTCATTCGTCCCCCAGAACGGTAAAGCCGAGCTTTTCAAACACCTCACGGGCAGCGGGGCCGGTAAGATAGGTCAGAAATGCCTGCGTTGCGGCATCCTCATGCCCCTCCAGCGCTGCGGCGGGATAGGTGATCGACGGGTGCGAGTCTGCGGGAAAGGTGCCAATGGTCGTCACGCCCGGATCGGCCAGGGCATCGGTGGCATAGACCACGCCAAAGCCCGCCGCACCGGTTGAGACCAGCGCCAGCGCCGCGCGGACATTATCGGCCTGCGCCACGTGATCCGCTACGCTTTGCCACAGGCCCAGATGCTCCAATGCCGCCTTGCCATAGATCCCGGCGGGCACCGCTTCGACCAGCGCCATCGCCAGATGGTCGCCCTCCAGCAACCCGGCGAGATTGAGATCAGGCGAGATGTCGACCGGTTCCGCCGCCGGATCATGGGCGATCAGCACCAGCGAATTGCCCAAAAGGTCGCGCCTTGTGCCCGAGGCCAAAAGCCCTTCGCTTTCAAGCTGGTCGACCCAGCCGGTATTGGCCGAGATATACACATCCGCAGGCGCGCCCTGTTCGATCTGACGGGCCAGCGCCGACGATCCGGCAAGGGATATGGTGGCGGTGTTGCCGGTTTCGGCCTCGAACCCGACCGCGACCTCTTCCATCGCGTCTTTCAAACTGGCAGCGGCAAAGACCAGCACATCATCCGCAAGGGCAAGGCTGGGGGTAAGCAAAGCAGCGGCGGTGAGGCCAGCGATGAGGTGGTGACGTGTCATGGCAAGAATCTCCCGATATTGGAATCGATATGTTTCGGAAAACATATCGCGACTCTTTTTCCGGAGGTGCAAGCGTTATTTCTCATCGGGAATATCGCTTAGCATGGATTTCAGCACCGCCACATGCTCGGCACCGGCACGACAGGCCTCTTGCTCGACCCCACGATAGGCGGCCAACACCTCTTGTCCGGCTTCGGTGACAGCCGCACCGCCGCCCTTGGACCCGCCGCGCGAACTGGTCACCAGCGGCGCGCGGAACATCGCGTTCATCTTTTCCACCAATTGCCAGGCGCGTTTGTAGCTCATCCCCATTTCGCGCCCGGCCGCCGCAATCGAGCCGGTGCGCGCGATGCGCTCCAGAAGCTCGGCCTTGCCCGGCCCCATCATCTCATCCGGTCCGAATACGAGCCGGATACGAAAACGTGGAATGTCATGCTGTTCGCTCATGCCGCCATCCTGCGTCGCAGGACAGGCAGGGGCAAGGGG
The DNA here is from genome assembly GCA_037379985.1 of Maritimibacter sp. GTDB lineage: Bacteria > Pseudomonadota > Alphaproteobacteria > Rhodobacterales > Rhodobacteraceae > Sinisalibacter. The sequence continues at coordinate 11,248 of JARRIY010000032.1, read as the reverse complement.
CAAGGCACAGCGCGTGATCCAGCCGCCACCTTTGGCGGTGCTTTTCAGACAAGTCCTTAGGAACCGGACCAGATAAGCCGCCGATCCCTTAGATCCGGCTTGCCAGACTCACTCTTCCGCCGTGTCGGGGGCTTCGTCGTCTTCAGGGATTTCCAGCTCCTGCATCGGCGGCAATTCCGGATCGCTGATCGCCTGAATCACCGCCTGCGCCAGAAATGTCCCGGCCCGCGACACGTCTTCGGATAGCGAAATGATATCCTTGCGCATCAGTTGTATGAAGGGCACCGCCTCTTTGGTGGCGATCTGGATGGTTTTGCCAATCTCGCGCCCGGCGGCTTCGGCGGCGGCAATCACCGCCAGAGTCGAGGCAATAGAGCCGCAGACATAGCCGTCAATCGACGGATCTTCGGCCAGACGCCGGGTCACATTCTCGCGGATCATATCGTGCATATCATCGGAGCTGACTTCGGTTTCTGCCCGGAACGTGATGCCGTGTTCACGCGCGGCAGCTTCCCCTCCGGCCACCAGAGCATTTGAATAGGTCTGTTCGCGAGGGGGAGCGATCATCACCACCGATTTACAGCCCCGTTCGGCCAGCTTGCCCATCACGATCCGGCTGAAGGCTTCGTTGTCGTAGTCGAAATAGGGATGCTCTACCCCCATTTCGGTGCGGCCATGCGACGCGAAAGGAAAACCGCGATCCACGAGGTAACGCACACGCGGATCGTCCGGGAGGGTCTGGTTGATGATCAGCGCGTCGGCCGAGCCGGTTTCAACCACGTAGCGCACCGGCTCCATCGGGTCCTGCCCGGCAAAAAACGGGGTGATGATCAGGTGATAGGGGGTGTGACGCAGCTCTTCGGCCACCGACCAGATCAGCTGCGCGGTGTGGTTCATCATCGAATGTTCGGTCGACATCACCAGGCTGATTACATTCGTGCGCCCGGTGCGCAGACGCACCCCGGCCCGGTTCGGCACATAGCCGACCTCGGCCGCGATTCGACGCACCAAGACCTTGGTATCGGCGCGAATATCCGGCGCATCATTCAGGGCCCGCGACACCGTCGCAACCGCGAGACCACTGATCTCGGCGATGGTTTTCAGCGTCGGTTTGCGCGTGACATTTCGCCGCCATGCCGTAGCGGCAGGCGGGTGCACTGGCTTGTTTTTATTTTTGGGCGTGACGATCTTGCAGCTCCTCCAACACTGGGCCTAACACAGCTTTGCCTCCCAACAAAGCCACGGCCCCAACCGGCGATCACACGTTTCATCCAACAGATTATTTCGCGCTTTGAATGAACTCGGTTTTAAAGTTACTTGCAAGGTCAATCTAAAACGTTATAGGAATTTCTGTAACGATTTAGCCATGGGAGGACAAGAATCGTGAAAATCACCACCAAACTGCTGTCTGCAACCGCGATTGCCGGGTTCGGCCTTGCCGCAACCGCAGCCAACGCGACCGACCTGGAAGTCACCCATTGGTGGACTTCGGGCGGTGAAGCTGCTGCTGTTGCCGAGATGGCCAAAGCCTTTGACGCGACCGGCAACCACTGGGTTGACGGTGCCATCGCCGGTTCCGGCGGGACCGCGCGCCCGATCATCATCAGCCGCATTATCGGCGGTGAACCGATGGGTGCCACTCAGCTGAACCATGGCCGTCAGGCAGAAGAACTGATTGAGGCTGGCCTGATGCTTGACCTCACCGATGTCGCCGAAGCCAATGGCTGGCTCGACAACGTCAACCCGCGCAAACTGCTCGACGCCTGCACCATCGACGGCCACGTCTATTGTGCTCCGGTGAACATCCACTCGTCGCAGTGGATGTGGCTGCATAACGCCGCCTTCACCGATAACGGCATGGAAGTGCCGAAGAACTGGGACGAATTCGTTGCCGATGCGCCGAAACTCCAAGAGGCTGGCATCATCCCGCTCGCCATGGGTCAGCAAGCCTGGCAAACCAACCTCGCCTTTGGTGCGCTCGCCGTTGGGCTGCTGCCGGAAGACGTGTGGAAAGCTGTCAACGTCGACAAAGACGCCGATGCGGCCCGCGGTCCGGAATACGCCCGCGTTTGGAAAGCCTTTGATGACGCCCGTCATCTGGCGCAAGATTCCGACGTGCAAGACTGGAACCAGGCCACCAACATGGTGATCACCGGTAAAGCTGCCGCGCAGATCCATGGTGACTGGGCACAGGGTGAATTCGCCGTTGCCGGTCAGAAAGCTGGCGAAGATTACAGCTGCCTGCCGGGTCTTGGCTTCCGCGGTGTGCTTGATACCGGTGGTGACGCTTTCTACTTCCCGGTGAACGACGATGAAGACATCACCGCCGCCCAGAAAGAGCTTGCAGCTCTGCTGCTGAGCCCGGAAGTTCAGGTGGCCTTCAACCTGAAAAAAGGCTCGCTGCCGGTGCGTGGCGATGTGGACATGTCCGCCGCCAGCGTTTGCATGCAGAAGGGTCTTGAGATCCTGAACAGCGGCAACGGCATTCTGCCGTCGGGTGACATCAACTTCTCGCCCGATACCCAGAAGCAGTTTGAAGACCTGACGACCACCTTCTGGAACGATCTGTCGATGACGCCGGAAGACGCTCAGGCGAAATACGCCGAAATCGTGGCTCAGGCCGACTAATCCAGGCACGACCTACCGACCGGCCCCGACAACGGGGCCGGTCTCGCCGCCGGGTCACGGTGGCATTTTTTTCTGACATGGGGAGGGAGACATGCAGGCAAGAGTGGAACAGCTCTTTAACTGGTCGATATTCCTGTCCGCGATCCTGTTCGTGCTAAGCACAATCGGCATCGGCGGCACAGTGATCGCCTGGGCGCCCTGGCTTCTGCTTATTCTGGCCGCGGCAATCGCTGGCTGGATCGGGCTGCAGACCGGTAAACTGAATATCGCATCCAACCGGCTGCGTCGCTACGGGATTGGCTGGACCATTGGTGCCGGTGTGATGCTGGTTTTGTGGGCCTTGTCGCGCAAAGACGTGCAAGCGGCCCTGCCCTTTCTTAAGGCCGGCAAGAAGGCGCTGAAAAGCTTCGCGCAGTTTGCCCCTTATTTCGCAGCGCTTTTCATCATTTTTGCTCTGGTCCTATTGGTGGTCGGCACCCGCGATAGCGGTCGCGACAAGCCTGGCCAGATCGAACGGACCTTCAGTGGCAACCTGTCGGCCAAGCTGGCCGGGATGCCGATGGCCTTTACCTCGCTTGGGGTTTTCGTGATCGGCACGCTCTGGACGGTCTATCACTCTTTCACCAATTCCAAGCTGCTGCCCAACGAACATTGGATCGGCTTTGCGCAATATGTCCGGCTCTGGGGCGCGGAACGTTGGATCGTTTCGATTGGCAACCTGGCGATCTACGGGATCTGCTCGATGATCCTGTCGCTGGTGATCGGCTTCTTCCTGGCCGCCTTGCTGGACCAGAAGATCCGCTTTGAAAACGTGTTCCGCACGATTTTCCTGTTCCCCTTCGCGCTGTCTTTCATCGTGACCGGGCTTGTCTGGCAGTGGATCCTGACCCCGCAATTCGGCATTCAGCACATCGTGCGCAGCCTGGGCTGGGAGAACTTCACCTTCGATCCGCTCTATAACGCCGATATCGTGATCTACGGCATCCTCATCGCCGGGCTCTGGCAGGGCACCGGGCTGATCATGGTGATCATGCTGTCCGGCCTGCGCGGCATCGATCAGGAGATCTGGAAAGCCTCGAAGATTGACGGCATCCCGACCTGGAAAACCTATCTGTTCGTCGTCATTCCGATGATGCGGCCGGTTTTCGTGACCACGTTGGTTCTGATCGCAACCGGGATCATCAAACTTTACGATCTGGTCGTGGCGCAAACTTCGGGCGGGCCTGGTCTGGCCTCGGAAGTGCCCGCGAAATACGTCTATGACTACATGTTCGGCGGACAAAACCTGGCTCAGGGCTTCGCTGCTTCGACGATGATGCTGGTCAGCGTGCTGATCCTCCTCATTCCCATGGTTCTGCTCCAATTCGGAGGTCGTAAATCCAATGGCTGATACCACCGCATCCACACCGCTCGCGGCGGGGCCTCGTGGCCCGAAGCCGAAGCGGCCGCTCTCGCCGCGCAACATCATGCTTTACGGTACGCTGATCGTTGTCGCGCTCTACTATCTGTTGCCGCTCTATGTGATGGTCGTGACCTCGCTGAAAGGCATGCCCGAGATCCGCATCGGCAATATCTTCTCGCCGCCGATGGAGATCACCTTTGAACCCTGGGTGAAAGCCTGGTCGGGGGCCTGTACCGGGCTGAATTGCGACGGGCTGTCGCGCGGCTTCTTCAACTCCGTGCGGATCACGGTGCCCTCGGCGATCATTTCGATCGCGATTGCATCGGTGAACGGCTACGCCCTTGCCAACTGGCGCTTCAAAGGGGCGAACCTGTTCTTCTCGATCCTGATCTTCGGCGCCTTCATCCCCTATCAGGTGATGCTGTACCCGCTGGTGATCATGCTGCGTGAAATGGGCCTCTACACCAAGCTTTCGGGCCTCGTGATCGTGCACTCGATCTTCGGCATGCCGATCCTGACGCTGTTGTTCCGCAACTATTTCGTGTCGCTGCCTGAAGAGTTGTTCAAGGCTGCGCGGGTGGATGGCGCCGGGTTCTGGGCGATCTATTTCCGCATCATGATGCCGATGAGCATGCCGATCTTCGTGGTCGCGATGATCCTGCAGATCACCGGGATCTGGAACGACTTCCTGTTCGGCGTGATCTACACCAAACCCGATCTCTACCCGATGACGGTTCAGCTCAATAACATCGTGAACTCGGTGCAGGGCGTGAAGGAATACAACGTCAACATGGCAGCAACATTGCTGACCGGCCTTGTTCCGCTCATCATCTATTTCGTCTCGGGAAAACTATTCGTGCGCGGTGTCGCCGCCGGCGCTGTGAAAGGCTAAGACTTCATGACCTCAACAGACATCAAAAATCCTTCGGTTGAAATCAAGAACCTTGATCTGCATTTCGGCGCCGTGAAGGTTTTGCAAAACCTCAATCTCGACATTCAGGAGGGCGAGTTTCTTGTCCTGCTCGGCTCGTCGGGCTGCGGGAAATCCACGCTGCTGAACTGCATCGCCGGGCTTCTGGAAGTCACCGACGGGCAGATCTGGATCAACGGGCGCAACGTGACCTGGGCCGAGCCCTCGGAACGCGGCATCGGCATGGTGTTCCAATCCTATGCGCTCTATCCGCAGATGAGCGTGGAAAAGAACCTCTCGTTCGGGCTGCGCAACGCGAAAATGCCGAAAGACGAGATCGCCACGCGGGTGAAGCGCGCCTCGGAAATCCTGCAGATCGAACCGCTGCTGGATCGCAAACCGGCCGCGCTTTCGGGTGGTCAGCGGCAACGGGTAGCCATCGGCCGGGCGCTGGTGCGCGATGCCGAGGTGTTCCTGTTCGACGAGCCGCTGTCGAACCTCGACGCCAAGCTGCGCGCCGACCTGCGGGTGGAAATCAAGCGCTTGCACGAGCGTTTGGGCAACACGATGATCTACGTGACCCACGACCAGATCGAAGCGATGACCCTGGCCGACCGGATCGCGATCATGAAGGGCGGCAAGATCATGCAGCTCGACACCCCGCATGAAATCTACAACCGTCCGCGTAACCTCTATGTGGCCGATTTCATCGGCTCGCCCTCGATGAACTTCCTCGAAGGCGAGATGAAGGGCGACGTGTTCCAGCTGGGCGATATCTCCCTGCCACTTGATGACTATGCTTTCGAAGAAGGCTCGCGCCGCGAGGGCAAGGCGATCATCGGTCTGCGGCCCGAGCATATCGCCACTGGCGATGCGCTGGCTTCGGCGCCGGTGAAAACCAGCGTTACGGTCGAACTCGTTGAGCCGATGGGCTCGGACACACAGATCTATGCGGAACTGGCGGGCAAGCCGATCCATATCCGCATGGATGGTCAGGCGAGCGTGGCACCGGGCGACACGGTGGAAATCGGTCTGGTTCCGGCCAATGCCTCGCTCTTCGATCCCGATACTGAACTCAGGCTCTGACGCATGACACAAACCAATCGCGCGCTTACCGGTCTCTGGCAACTCACCGACGAGACAGGTGACTATAGTTGTGACTTCACGCTTCCGGGAGACGGGATCACCGCACTGGAAGGTGCGGGGCTGATCCCCGATCCCTATTGGGGCCGCAACGAATATGACCTGCGCTGGATCGGCGCGCGCGATTGGATAGCCCGCCGCGAGGTGGAGCTGGACACCACCGAGCTGGCGCTGGTTATTTCCGGGCTGGATACGGTGGCGACATTGCGCTGGAACGGCGCGGTGGTGCTGGAGGCGGAAAACCAGTTCCGAACCTACCGCATCGACCTGTCCAAGGTGGCCCGTGTGGGGCAGAACGAGGTGGAAATCACCTTCCATGCCCCGGTGCGCGAGGCGGCAAAACGGCAAGAGACGCAGCCCTTCTTTGTGCCCTATACCCATAATTACCCGGTGCCCAACGGCAATATGCTGCGCAAGGTTCAGGCCGATTTCGGCTGGGACTGGAACGTGGCGCTGACCCCGTTCGGGCTGGACGGCGATATCCGGCTGGAGCCTTTGGCCGAAGCGCGGATCGACAGCGTGCAGGTGGATCAGGCGCATTCTGATGGCGCTGCGGTCCTTACCCTGCGCGTGGTGACAAGCCATGCCGATGGCGAAGAAATTCGCGCCACACTTTGCGGGGTTGAGGCCACCGGGCTGGTGGAAAACGGCGCGGCAGAGCTGGCGCTGGAAATCGAAAACCCGGTGCTTTGGTGGCCCAACGGGTATGGTGCGCAGGTGCTGCACGAGCTTCAGCTTTCGGTTGGCACGGCGCATGTCACCAAACGGATCGGGCTACGCTCGATCGAGCTGGTCACCGAGCCTGACGAGGCCGGGGCCAGCTTCAAATTCCGCGTGAATGGCCACGATATTTTCGCCAAAGGCGCGAACTGGATCATGGCCGACGCGCTGCCGGGGCGGATCAGCCCGGAGAAAACCCGCGCGCTGCTGCAATCGGCGGCGGATGTTCATATGAACATGATCCGGGTCTGGGGCGGCGGGCGCTATGAGCCTGACAGCTTCTATGAAGCCTGCGACGAGCTGGGGCTGATGGTCTGGCAGGACTTCATGTTTGCCTGCTCGCTCTACCCCTCCACCCCCGATTTTCTGGCCGAGGTTTCGGCTGAGGTGGCGGAAAACGTCGCGCGGCTGCAGCACCATGCCTGCCTTGCGCTGTGGTGCGGCGATAACGAGCTGGTGGGGGCGCTTGACTGGTATAAGGAAAGCCGCGAACAGCGCGACCGCTATCTGGTCAATTATGATCGGCTGAACCGCACGGTGGAAGCGGCGCTGAAAGCCACCGATCCGAAGGCCACATGGTGGCCCTCCTCCCCCTCGCTCGGGCCGATGGATTTCCGCGACGGCTGGCATGTCGAGGGTCAGGGCGACATGCATTTCTGGTCGGTCTGGCACGAGAACCGCGAGTTTGACCACTATCGCGATGTGAAACCGCGCTTCTGCTCGGAATTCGGCTTCCAGTCCTATCCGTCGATGGATGTGATCGAAAGCTTCACCGCGCCGGAGGATCGCAATATCGCGGCACCGGTATTTGAGAGCCATCAGAAGAACGAGGGCGGCAATGAACGCATCGCCGCGACGATGTTTCGCTATTTCCGCTGGCCCGAGCGCTTTGCCGATTTCGTCTGGCTGAGCCAGATCCAGCAGGCGCTGGCGATCAAGACGGCGGTGACCCAATGGCGCGGGCTGAAGCCTTTCACCATGGGCACGCTTTATTGGCAGCTCAACGATACCTGGCCGGTCTGTTCCTGGTCGTCGCTGGATTACGGCGGCGGGTGGAAGATGCTGCATTACTTTGCCGAGCGGTTTTATGCGCCGGTGACGGTGGTGGCGGTGCCCGAGGGCGATGAGATCGTGCTGAAAGGCGTGAGTGATCTGCCGGGGAGCGTTGAGATTTCGCTGAGCGCCCAGGCCCTGCATATGGATGGCACACGGCGCGATCTGGGCCACGCCAATGGCGTGCTGGGCGAGGCATCCGAGGCGCTTCTGACCCTGAAGGCGGCGGAGCTCGAGCCGGATGAGATGCTGATCTTCGATTGGATCACCCCTGAGGGGCAGCATGGCAGCGATCATTTCGCGCCCAAGCCCTATAAGGACTACGCCCTGCCCGATCCCGGGCTGAGCCTAGCTGAAACGGGCAACCAGATCACCATCAGCGCAAATGCCCCGGCGTTTTTCGTGACCGTTCAGGCCGATATCCCCGGCCGGTTTACGCGCAACGCCCTGACCGTGCTGCCCGGCCAGCCGGTTGAGCTGACCTTCCTGCCCGACGATCCTGCCGCGACCGCAAGCTTCCGGCTGATCGACCTACACAGTGCCACCATGGCCCAGCGATGAAAGGAAAAACCATGGCTTCGATTTCCTATCAGTTGTTTTCGTCCCGCAATCATCCGCTTGAGGAAACGCTGGCCATGTTGGCCGGGATCGGTCTGAAAGAGGTGGAAGGCTTTGGTGCCCAGTTTGAAGACCCGGCGGCGACCAAAGCGCTGCTGGATCAGCACGGCATGACGATGCCGACCGGGCATTTCGCGTTTGATCTGGTTGAGGGCGATCCGGCCAAGGCCCTGTCGATTGCCGAAACGCTGGGCGTCAAGGCTGTGGTCGTGCCCTTCCTGATGCCCGATAGGCGCCCGAGTGATCGCCATGGCTGGGCCGAATTTGCCGAGCGTCTGGCCGAAGCGGGTAAGCCGATCCTTGATGCCGGGCTGCAATACGGCTGGCATAACCATGATTTCGAATTCACCCAAACCGCCGATGGTTGCCTGCCGATCGAGATGATTGCCGATGCCTCTGACGATATCGGGCTGGAGCTGGATCTGGCCTGGATCACCCGCGCGGGCAAAGACCCGGTGGACTGGATCAACCGCTATGCGGGCCGGATCATCGCGGCCCATGTGAAAGACCTCGCCCGCCCCGGCGAATGCGCCGATGAGGGCGGCTGGGCCGATCTGGGCCACGGCATCATGGATTGGGGGCGGATCATTCCGGCGCTGCGCGCGGCAGAGGTCAGCCGCTGGGTGCTGGAGCATGATAACCCCGCCGATCATCAGCGCTTCGCCACCCGTTCTTTCGAAACCGTCTCAACCTTCTGAGGTCTGTCATGTCCAAACTTGGCATTGGTATTATCGGCTGCGGCAATATCTCGACCGCCTATCTGAAGCTCGCCCCGCTGTTTGCGGCGCTTGAACCGCGTGCTGTGGCGGATCTGAACCCGAAAGCAGCCGAGGCGCAGGCCGCCGCCTTTGGGCTGCGGGCCGAGAGCGTGGACGATCTGCTGGCGGCGCCGGATATCGACATGGTGGTGAACCTGACCATCCCGGCGGCGCATTTCGAGGTGTCGAAACGGGTGCTGGAAGCGGGCAAACATGTCTATTCCGAAAAGCCCTTTGTGCTGACGCTGGAAGAGGGCGAAGCGCTGCGCGAGCTGGCCGCCAAGAAGGGGCTGCGCGTCGGCTCGGCGCCGGATACGTTCTTTGGCGCCAGCCATCAGCTTGCCCGCGCGACGATTGACGCGGGCAAGATCGGCAAGGTGATCGGCGGTACGGCCCATATCATGGGCCACGGCATGGAAGCCTGGCATCCGAACCCGGATTTCTTTTTCCAGCCCGGCGGCGGCCCGGTGCTGGATATGGGCCCCTATTACGTGACCAATCTGGTGCAACTGCTTGGCCCGGTGCGCGCGGTATCGGCGATGACGGCGGCGAGCTTTGCCACCCGCACTATTGGTAACGGTCCGCGTGAGGGCGAGACGGTGCCGGTGGATACGCCCACCAATATCCATGCGCTGCTGGAATTTGAGAGCGGTGCCATCGTCACCCTCGGGGCAAGCTGGGATGTCTGGGCGCATCGCCATCCGATTATGGAGCTTTACGGCGAAAGCGGCTCGCTCTACCTGCCCGACCCCAACTTCTTTGGCGGCGATGTGGCGCTGGTTGGCCCGGATAAGGTGGAGATGCCTCAGAGCTGGGAACACCCGTTCGGCGTGCTGAATTTCACCGATAATGCGGGCAATGAGCACGCCAATTACCGCTGTTCCGGGCTGGCCGATATGGCCTCGGGCATTGCCGAAGGGCGCGAGCATCGCTGCAATCTCGATCTGGCCCTGCATGTGGTCGACGTGATGACCTCGATCCTGAAATCCGGTGAGCGCCGCGATTGGGTCGAGATGACAACAACCTGCACCCGCCCGGCGCCGCTTGGCCCCGATGAGGCGCGCGCATTGCTGGCGTGAGGATGATATGATCAGAAACCCCGTTCTGCCCGGTTTCAACCCCGACCCGTCGTTCTGCCGGGTGGGCGAGGATTACTATCTCGCGACCTCGACCTTTGAATGGTATCCGGGTGTGCAGATCCACCATTCGCGCGATCTGGTGAACTGGACGCTGGTAGCGCGGCCCCTGAACCGGGCGGCGCTGCTGGATATGCGCGGCAATCCCGATAGTTGCGGCATCTGGGCGCCCTGCCTGAGCTATGCCGATGGGAAGTTCTGGCTGGTCTATACCGATGTGAAGCGCTTCGACGGTGCCTTCAAGGATGCCCATAATTACATCACCACATGCGAGACGATTGACGGCGTGTGGTCCGATCCTTGGTATGTGAATAGCTCGGGTTTCGATCCCTCGCTGTTTCACGACGATGACGGGCGGAAGTATTTCGTCAACATGCAGTGGAACCATCGCGGCAGTGGCACCGGCGGCAATCCGGTGCATGACAGCTTTGATGGTATTCTCGTGCAGGAATGGTCGCCCGAGCGCGGGCTGACTGGCCCGGTCACCAATGTCTGGGCGGGCACCGAACGCGGGCTGGCCGAGGCGCCGCATCTGTTCAAGCGAAACGGCTGGTACTACCTCACCACAGCCGAGGGCGGCACCGGCTATGACCACGCGGTGAGCATGGCACGCAGACGGGTGATTACGGGCCCCTATGAGACGCATCCGAACAAACATCTGATCTGCGCCGCCGATGCGCCTGACAGCCCGATCCAGCGCACCGGACATGGGCAATATGTCGAAACGCCCGATGGGCAGGTCTATCATTCCTTCCTGATGGGCCGACCGATGCCGGGGCCGGACGGGGCTGGACGGTTCTGCCCGATGGGGCGCGAAACCGGGCTGGAGCGCTGCACCTGGGGCGATGACGATTGGCTCTATCTGGAAGCGGGCGGCACG
>JARRIY010000031.1:0-14643 GCA_037379985.1 Maritimibacter sp. | reverse complement strand
GCGAACCAACCGCCCGCATAGCTTGCCATCCCGCTGATCCGCAGGCTCTGGCCGTCAATCGCGGCAACCATGCCCTCACCGGCATAGGCAGGATCGTTCAAATTCACCCGGCAAGCCACATCGCCCAGCACCGCGCCGCATTGGGTCTGATACACCCGGCCCTGCGCCGTGTTCAGCGCCTCCGCCAAGCCCAGAAGCTCGGCCTGAAACGCGCCGCCCGCCCGGGTGATCTCGCCCAGCGCGCCGCGAAATAGCATCACCCGCTGGCTCACATCCATCCAGTTCACCAGCCAGGCCACGACTTCGGCCCCATCATAGCGCCCGGCGGTAATATCGGCCTCGGTCACAGCGGCCGAGGACAAGCCGCCCAGCGCCTCGGAATTGTCAATCGACAGCCCGGTCGATTGCGCCAGCGCCCGCGCCGTCAGCCCGGTTTCGGCCTTGAAGCTGATCCCGTCAAAGCTCAGATCGCGGTCATGATCGGTAAAGCCCAGCACCATACCATCGCGCCGGGTCAGCGCCCAACAGCGCGCCAATGTGGTGTTGCCGCTATCCAGATGGGCCTGAAATTCCGCTGACACCCCCATCACACCCGCAGCTCCACCACCGGCACCGAGGGCATATCGCCCGCCTGAAACGAAGCCACCGAGGTTTGCACCCGGTCGGTATCGAAGCGCACCGGCACATCGAATTCAAAGCCCGCGGTAATATCCGCCCCCTCGGCAGGCGGGGTGAAAAAGCGGATGATCCCGGTGGTGGGATCAACCTCGTAATGCACCGCCTCGCTCAGCGCATCGCCCTGCAAGCCCAGCATCACCGACCCCGCCACCGGCTTCTGGATCGGGCGGGCATAGCTGAACTCCCCCGACTGGTAATGCTTGACGAGCTGAAATTCCGCCGTCACCCCATCGCCCCAGCCGATCAGCTGATCGGTGCGCTCAACCGTCCCGGATGGCGGGCAGGATTTGTAATCCGCCCAATCCTTCCAGCGAAATCCGTAAAGCTGCCCCTGCCGTGCCTCGAAAAACGCGATCAGCGTTTCCAGATCGTCAAGGCTGCGCATACTCACCCCGGCATCATAGCGCCGCCGCGATTGCGCCCAGGGGGTGTTGCGTTCCTCATAGCCATTGGCCAGCGTCACCACCTCGGTGCGCCGCTCAGGCCCGCCGACCGAGCCAAAGCTCAGGCTCGGGGGAAACCGGATTTCGTGAAACAGCATATCGGCCTCCTCAGCTAAAACGACGGCCACGAGCAAGCGCCCGACCCACCTGCGCGGCGATCTGGGTTTTCGAGCGGGCAAAGCCCTGCAGATCGGGCGTGGCGACATTGATGTTCACATTCACCGGCTGGCTGGCCCCGGATGCGGCCACCCCCAGCTTGCCATTCGCTCCCCGGGTCAGCGGCAGGATCGCCTCCGGCCCGGCCTCGCCCATCAGCCCGGTTCCGCCGCGCATGGCAAAGCTGGTGGCCCCGGCCACCACGCCGCCCCGGGCAAAGGGCATCACCCGTCCCTGACTGAAGGCTGCACCATTGGCGAAAGGCAGAAAGCTGTTCAGCACGCCGCCCAGGGCCTCGCCCAGCAGCCCGCCCAGATGATCCGTCACCGGCTTTACCGAGGCGTTATAGACGCTTCTGAGCATCGCATCGCGCACCGATCCCAGCGCTTCGGTCAGACTCATCGAGCCGGTCACAACCCCATCCAGCGCCGATTTCAGCCCATGGCTGATGCCGCGCGACAGGCCGGAAATGTCGGTCGAAATCCCGTCTACCGTGGCGCCCATATGCTGAAGCTCACTGGTAAAGGCTGCCGTCAGGCTACTCGCCCCCTGAAGCCCGCTTTCCAGCGCCGCAAGCTGATCGTCAAACCCGTCCAGATCTTCGAAGGCCGTCATATCGCATCACTCCTCATCCTTGCCCGGCCCCATGCCCGGCTGCTGATCGGGAAAGGCCCGCGCCAGCGCCTCCAGCCCATCGCGCCCCATCGGGGCCTGCCCGGCCTCGCCCAGCATCAGCCGCAGCTCAGCCGGGGTCAGCGCCCAGAACGCATCGGGGCTCAGCCCCAGCCCGCGCATCCCGAGCCGCATCAGCGCTGGCCAGTCAAACCGCATCCGCGCCTCCCGGCAGGCCAAAGGCCCGCACCAGCAAGAGGCCCGCCACCCGCGCCGCCTCCACTGGCCCGCCTTCGATCTCGGCTGTCATCAAATCGGCGCTGCGCCCCTGCCAGCCGCCACCCCGCAGCCCCGCCAGAATCAGCCCCAGCACATCGCGGGTGGAAAACGCACGGCTCTCAAAGCGTTCGACAAGGGCAATCAACGAGCCGCTCTCAAGGCTCTCCTCCAGCTCCGCCAGCGCGCCCAAAGTCAGCATCAGCACCTGCCGCTCGCCATTCAACACCAGCGCCACTTCACCTGCATACGGGTTGGCCATGATCACAGCGCCGTAAAGCTCAGAGCCCCCGCCGTGGCCAGCGCCAGCTCATAGCTAGCCTCGCCATCATAGCTGCCCGCATAGTCGAGCGAGGTAATCAGAAACGCCCCCTGAATGATGCCGAAACCGGGCACGATCACCTGAAAATCCGGGATCGTACCATCGAAAAAGAGCTGCCGCGCGCGTTCGTCGGTCGCCTCATCCTTGAACACGCCCGATCCCGAGATCTGCGCCGATTTCACCCCGGCCCCCGCCAGCAGCTCGCGCCACCCTCCGGCGCTTTCCAAACTGGTCACATCCACGCTTTCGGCGTTGAAGCTGATCCGCGTGGCACGCAGCCCCGCGATGGTTTCAAACGTGCCCGCCCCATCCATGTCGAGCTTGATTAGAAGATCCTTGCCGTTCTGGGCCACCATGGCGAACACTCCGTAGAAAAATCAGTTATCCTGAACCCGGGCGCGAAAGCGCAGGTCGATCCGCCGAATGTCGGCGTCCTGCACCCGGCGCGCCCGGGCGTGGATGAAGTTGAGATAGATCAGCGCCCCGCGTGTGAGGCTAAGCTCTGCCCCGCTGAGCACATCCGACACCGCAATCGCCACCAGTTTGGCGCGGTTGAACCCGGCCTCGTCTGTCACCACGCTCACCGTGATCTCATGCATCGCCCCATGCCCGCTGGCATCGGAGGCATCGCGCACATCTTCCGGGCCAAGGCTCACATACGTCCCCGCAACCAGCCCCGGCGGCACCGCGTCATAGATTGCGCCACCCACCAGAGCATCCAGCGTGCTATCGGCCAGAAGCGCCTGATACACCGCCTGTTGCAACGCGGCAGACACTGCGTAAGTCATTGCGCCACCTCCTCTTTCGCAAAGCAGGTCAGATAGCGGCCATCGCTGCCATATTCCCCAACCGCGCGGATCTGAAAGATCCGGCTGCCAAGGCGAAAGCGTTGTTCGGGTTTCGGGCGTGACGGCGCACCATCAGGGGCCGCCCGCACTATGACATGATAAGGCACCGTCGCCTGCGGAAAGCTCTCGGCTTCGCGTTCGCGCCCGCTACGCGGCCGGATTTCGGCCCAAAGCGTGCCCAGCGCGATCCAGCTTGTTGTATAGCCCCCGGCGCCATCGGCGATTTGCTGCGGCGCTTCCAGCAGCAGTTTGCGATTGAGGTGCGGCGCAGTCATGACACGCCCCCGCCAAACAGCCGGATCACCCGAAACCGCGCCAGCAGCGATTCAACCGATGCCGGGATGGCCGCCTCGCCCACCAGCCCGCGCTGTTCGTAAAACCGCGCCGCCAGCAGCATCACCGCTTGCGCCAGATCGGCTGGCACCGCCCCCCAGCTCGCGCCAAACCCAGCGGTAAAACTGATCGCCGCCATGCCCCCCACCGGGATCACCGGCAGCACCAGCCCCGAGGCCACCAGCTTTGGCCGATGCATATCCGGCTCCAGCCGATACCGGCTCGGATCAATTACCTCATCCACGCCCTGCTGATCAGTGATCACCAGCCCAGAGATCGCGCTGACCGGCGCGATCGGCAGTACCTGACGGCTCAGATCGCGCCAGGCGGTCAGCTCCCAGCGGAAATCACGCACAATCACCGCTTTGCCAGTGCGGGCTTCCACTGCAGCCAGCGCCGCGCGCAGAAAGCTTTCCAACACCCCATCCTGCAAATCGTCATCGGCAAACCCGGTGCCCAGCCGCAGGTGCTGTTTGAATTCCTGAACCGGCAGAGCCGCATTCGGCACTGTGGTCTGCTCGATCAACATCATGGAACTTCTCCGAATTTCGGCCCCCGCCACGCCCGCAAAAGCTGGGCGCGCGCCCCCGCATTGCTCGGACGGAGGGGAGCAGCTAGACAATGCGGGTGGTATCGGCACGCGCCCAGCCATCCGGCCCGCCAGATGGCGGGCGCGAATGCCCCGGGCCTTACGCCACCGACAGTTTCAACAGCTTGATCGCGGCAAAATCACTCACATCGCCGCCGACGCGCTTGGTCGCATAGAACAGCACATGCGGTTAGGCCGAGAACGGATCGCGCAGGATACGCACATCCGGACGTTCCGCGATGGTGTAGCCCGCCGCGAAATCGCCAAAGGCAATCGGGGTGCTGTCGGCAGCCATATCCGGCATGTCTTCGACGATCAGCACCGGATAGCCGATCAGCCGCGCCGGCGTATCCGCCGCCAGCCCATCCGACCACAGGAACCGCCCATCGGCGTCTTTCATCTTGCGCACCGCGCCTGCGGTTTTCGAATTCATCACAAAGCTCGCCCCGGCGCGGTATTCGGCATCCAGCCCGTAGACCAGATCAAACAGCGCATCCGCCGGGTTGGTCGGATCAAAATCGCCCGAGGTGCCGCTGGCGATATAGCCCAGATTGCCCCAGCTCCAGCTATCATTATCGACAGCGGTATGGGTCAAGAAGCCGGTGGGTTTGTCCGAGCCATCACCCGCCACAAAGGCCGCCGCCTCGGCCCGGGCAAACTTGTCGGCAATCCGCCCCGCCAGCCAAGTTTCAATCTCAAACGCACTGTCATCCAGCAGCCGCTGGCTGGCCTTCGGCAGCGCCGACAGCTCATGCAGCGGGATCGAGATGCGCTCGATACTCGGGGTCGAGGTTTCGGTGGCCGCGTCGGTTTCGGTCGCCCAGCCGGTGCCCACATCGCCATGGTCGATCAGCACGTCATACGAGGTCGCCTCGACATGCACGACATTGGCAATCGCCCGGATCGACGCATTCGAGCGCAGCACGCTCTGGATGGTCGCCGCCGTTTGCGGATCGACCAGATAGCCGCCATCGCCCGCCACGGCGGTGTTCAGGGCTTTGCCTTCCAGCTCCAGCCCCCGCAGCCCGTCGTCATCGCCCGAACGCAGATAGGCTTCAAACGCCTTCTGATGCGGGGCTTCAAGGTCAGCCGCAGCGGCCAGCGCCGGGCGTGAAGTGGTGTAGGATTTCCGGTCCAGCATGGTCAGTCGCTCTTCCTGTTGTTGCATCTTTGCCTGCATGTCGTCGTGAAATGCGTT
This sequence comes from Maritimibacter sp., assembly GCA_037379985.1. Taxonomy (GTDB): domain Bacteria; phylum Pseudomonadota; class Alphaproteobacteria; order Rhodobacterales; family Rhodobacteraceae; genus Sinisalibacter. Next base: position 9,188 of record JARRIY010000031.1, on the reverse strand, counting down.
GATATCGTGGATGAAATCGCTCAGGGCAGATTGCACATCCGCCGCCGGATCCATCTCGGGCGCGCGGGTTTGGCCCTGAGCTTTCGTCTCTGTCTTTGTCATGGAATGTCCTTCTCGAAGGGTCAGAACGCTGGCTCAGGTCCGGGCCAGCATATGGCGCGCCGCCCTCAGGCTGCGGGCCAGATCACGCAGGGCCTCCGCCGCCGGGCCGTCATCGCCCTTGGCCGCCACCCGCGCTGTTGGCAGCATCGGGAAAGTGACAAGCGACACTTCCCAAAGCTCCAGTTCATTCAGAAGCCTGTGCCCCTGATCATCCTTGCTGGCTTTCACCGTGCGATAGCCGATGGACAGCCCGTCAATCGCCCCGGCAACAATCAGCGCCGCCGCCTCGCGGCCCTTTTCCACATCCATCAGCACCCGGCCCGCCACGTAGAGCCCGCGCGCATCCTCGCGCACCTCGTCCCAAACGCCGATGGGCTGCGCCGGGTCGTGCTGCCAGAGCATTTTCACCTGCCCGCCGCGCGCTTTCAGCGCCGCCAGCCCCTTGGCATAAGCCCCGGCCATCACCACATCGCCGCCGCGATCGGTTTCGCCAAACTGGCTGGCATAACCCGCGATCTTCACCGCATCTTTCACCGTCTCGGTTTCCCCGATGCGCACGAATTTATGCTCCAGCCCCATATCCACCGCGCCGCTCATGCCGCACCTCCATCGCTCGCAAGTTTCGGCAGTCCCAGCAGCGCGCGCTTCTCGTCCTGAGTCAGAAAATCCGCCCCCGCCACACGCGCCCATTGCTGATCGCGCTCAGCGGCCAGCGCTGGTACCTGATCCAGATCGGGCATCAGCCGCAGGGTCTCGCCCGCAAAGCCTGACAGCCAATGCCCGATGGATGCCGCGACCTTGCTGGCCAGCGGCAAAACGGTAAGCCGATAGAACGCCCGGTTAGCCTCCTGATAATTCGCGTAAGTGGCATCGCCCGGGATGCCCAACAGCATCGGCGGCACCCCGAAAGCCGTAGCAATCTCGCGCGCGGCGGCTTCTTTGGTTTTCTGAAACTCCATGTCGGAGGGCGAAAACCCCATCGGTTTCCAGTCCAGCCCGCCTTCCAGCAGCATCGGACGCCCGGCATTGCGCGCGCCGATATGATAGGCCTCCATCTCCGACAGCAGCCGGTCATATTGATCCGCGCTCAACGTGCCGTCGCCATCGCTGCCATGATAAACAATCGCCCCCGAAGGCCGCGCCGCATTGTCCAGCAGCGCCTTCGACCAAGCCGAGGCGGAATTATGCACATCCACCGCCGAAGCCGCCGCTTGCAGCGGAGACAGGCCATAATGATCGTCCTGCGGATGAAAGCTCTTGATATGGCTGATCGGCCCATGCCCTTCCGCCATCGCGAAACGATGCTTGCGGCTGCCAACGGTGTATTCATACGCCACCGGCCAGCCATCGACGCCGGGCACCAGATTCATCCGGTCGGCGCGCAGCACATGCAGCTCCACCGGCAGCACCTCAGCCCCGCCCACCGCTTCCACATAGCCATTGCCCGAGAGCAGCAGCTCGCCATAAAGCGCTTCAAACAGCTCAGCCCGCCCCTGCACTGGGTTCGGGCGGGCGATGAGATCCAGCATCGGATGGGCAGCATAGCGCTTCGTGGCATCCTGCAGCACCAGCGGCAGCGCGGCGGCAGCTTCCGCGATCAGCTTGACCGCGCGAAACCCCACCGGGTTGCCCATAAAGCCCGCCCGCGTCAGGCTCGCCACATCGCGCGGGCTCCACACCACCCGGCCCGACCCGGAATAGGCGATCACCGGGCCGGTGGCCGAGGTTTTCACCTCCGGCTGCTCCGGCCCTGCGCGTTTGAGAAAATCCAACACCGCCATGCGTCTGTCGCCTCCTGTAGCCTGATCCACCCGTCACTCTGAGCGTCACAAGGCAAACCCGATCCGCCCGCCGGAGCGCATCGCCCGACGCCGAATATCCTGTTTGTTCTGAATCCCGCCTGCCGGAACCGCCCCGGCCGTTACGCGATGGGGGCACCCTCCCATGCGTGGTTAAAAAATCCTTTAAACCAGCGCGCGCATATGGGGGCTTTGGTGCTTTTGCGACGGCAAGATCATCAGCTCATGCACCGCCCAGACCAGCGCATCCAGCCGATCGGGGCTGCCAGAGCCTTCATATCCCTGCGCGGTCATCCGGCACATTTGCTCTTCCAATGCCGCCAGCCCGCGCCGGTGATAGATCCGCCCCTGTTCGTAAAGCGCCGCCACCGGTTCGGCCCGCTTGGCCTTGCCCCGGCTGGCGCGCACCGCGCGAAACGGCACCAGCGGATCAATTTGCCGGATCACGCTTTCCACCAGATCGCCGCCCTGATTGACCTCAGCCACCAAGCGGTCCGCCCCATGCCGCTGCACCGCCGCCAGCGCCGCCAAGGCCCATTCTCCGGGTTTCGCTGCCGACACGCTGGCATCTTCCAGCACCAGCGCCCGCCAGTTCTGCACCGGCCCTTCCGTCATCGCGCCCACCACGACGATTCCGCATTCATCCGATCCCTTATGGCCGGTCACCGGCGGGTCCACCGCCACCACGATGCGGCTGATCCGGTCCAGATCGTCGCGCCGACAGGCGGCCAGGCTTTCAGCGCTCCACAGCGCCCCATCGACATCCTCGACCAGCTCGCCCTCCAGCTCCTCCCGCCCCTGCCGGGTGCCGCCATAGCGCGCCTCGACCTCATCCAGAAAACTCTGCGCCAGATTGGCCCGATTGGCACGGGTCGGCGCATGGGTCATCACCGAGCTCGGATTGGCCAGCAGCGTTTTCAGCACCGGCACATTGCGCGGCGTGGTGGTCACCACCTGTTGCGGATGCGCCCCCAGCCGCAACCCGAATTGCAGCATGTCCCAAGCCGCTTCACCCTTTTTCCACTTCGCCAGCTCATCCACCCAGGCGGCATCAAATTGCGGTCCGCGCAGGGCTTCCGGGTCATGCGCCGAAAACGCCTTTGCCTCCGCCCCATTGGGCCAAAGCAGCCGTTTGCGCGTCGCCTGCCATTCCGGCCGCCGATCCGGCGGCGACGTGGCCAGTATCCCGCTCTCGCCAAACACCATCACATCGCGCACCTGATCCAGCGTCTCGCCCACCAGCGCCACATGCCGCGCGCGCCCGGGATTACCGGGCCGCGCCCCCTCCACCTGCCTGCGCACCCATTCGGCACCAGCACGGGTTTTCCCCGCACCGCGCCCCCCCAGGATCTCCCAACTGCGCCAGCTCCCCTCTGGCGGCAGTTGATGTGGCAAAGCCCAGAAATCGAACAGCCAGGGCAGCGCCCGCAGCGCGTCGTCACTCAGGCTTTGCAGAAACTTCGCCTGTTCCGCTCTGCTCCCGGAGGCGATCCAGTCTGCGCCCGATTTCAGCCCGCGCGGCATCAAGGTCGATCCCGACGCCATCTGTTCCTGTAGGATGGAGTTTTTCAAAGCGATCCCTTTCAATAAACAGCGTCTGAATGGCCTTGCGCATGTCATTCAACGCATCACCGATCTTCTTGTCCCCTCCACCGTGCTCTGCCGTCTCTGTCACCGCGTCCTTCAGCTTTCTCAAACCCCAATCCACCTGGTCTTCTGCCATTTTCAGCATCATTTCAGGGGTAGGGTCCTGCTCATCCCGGCGTGTTGTTTTGCTCATTTTTATCGCCTCGCTTGGTTGCCCGTTCGAGTGGCACGAAAAAACGGCCTCGGGCGGGGGCCCGGGCCGTTTCGTCAGTCATCCAGCGTGTCAAAGACTATAGGCCCGATCGTACGGTCGGTCAAATTCACCCCGGCCCGGGACCGCGCGCCGCGTTAACTTTTTCGCCCGGTCAAATCCGCCCGCCTCAACGTCAAAACTCCGTCAGATCAGGCTGAGAAAACTAAAATATCGCAATGCATTACCCCGCATATGGGCAAGAGCTCGCAGAACCATGCGCCCACCTGTGTCTTTTGCTTTCCTTAAGCCTCAGCCTGAGATAACTTCGCCTCCCAAGGGGCAAGGCTCCCGCGTTAGCACTGCGGAGAAACATGAAACCGAATTTCGCGCTCGATCTCAGCCATGATGGCATCAATCTGTGGCACCGTAGCGCCAGCGGCTGGTCGCTGGTGGGCAGCGTGGCGCTGGATGATCCCGATTTTACCATGCGGCTTGCCGATCTGCGCAAGACCGCCGCTCAGCTTGCCAGCTCCGGCTTTACCACCAAGCTGATCGTACCGAATTCGCAGGTGCTCTATACCGAGGTTGATGCCCCCGGCCCCGACGATATTGCCCGCGAAGTCCAGATCCGCGCCGCTCTCGATGGGGTGACCCCCTATCCGGTGGGCGAGCTGGTGTTTGACTGGCGCGCCAACGGTCGCAAGGCCAAGGTGGCCGTGGTTGCCCGCGAAACCCTGGACGAGGCCGAGGCCTTTGCCTCTGACAACAAGCTCAACCCGGTCAGCTTTGTCGCGCGCCCGGGCCGTGGCGAGCTATCAGGCGAGGCATTTTTCGGCAAAACCAAGGCCGCAACGCAATTGCTGGAGCCCGGCGAGCGTGTCGAGCCGGATCCCAAACCCGTGCCCCGCGCCGGAAAATCGGGCGCCGTGGTTGAAGAGACCGAAGCCGAACCTCCCGTCACCGAGGCAGAAGCCGCGCCAGAGCCGCAACAGCCTGCCGCCGTTGAGCCTGCACCCGAACCGGCCCCAGAGCCGAAACCGGAACCGACCCCCGCGCCGATCTCCGAGCTGGGTGATCCTTTTGCCGAGCTTGACGCGCTGGCCGAAGAATTGTCGAGCGCGTTCGACAAGCCGGCCAAAACACCAGCCCCGGAAACGCCCTCCGAACCGACAACCGCTCCGAAGAGCGCAAGCCGCAAAGAGACGCCGAAAGTCACTCCGCCGCCGCTGGCCCCGTTCCCGCTCGATCCCGACGAGATTCCGGCAGAGAGGCCCAAGAAAGCGGGCAAAAGCATCAAGCGTAAACCCGCGGCCGAGCCCTCTGCCCCGGCCTCTGCTCCGGCAAAACCTGCTCCGACAGCCCCAAGCGCCGCGCAACCGGCTGTAACGCCGCAATCACCAGCCCAATCGGTCGATGCGCAACCTTCTGTTTCGCCTGCGAAAAAACCTGACGCGGCACCAGCGGGCAGCATGCCCCCCTTTGTGCCGCCGAAAGCGCCAGCGCAGAATGAACTTGCACAGCCGGACGCACCGGAAACCCCGGCAAGCGCAGCGCCCGCCACCCCGGACGCTTCGCCGAAGCCTGCGCCGTCTTTCGCCTCGCGCCGTGCGGGCAGCGATCCGCAGCCTGCCGCGAAACCGGCTGCGCCCGCGGCCTCCACGCCGAGCGCACAGCCCAAACCTCGCCCCGGCTTCTCGGCCACGCCCGATCTGCCCGCCCCCGGTCCGCTGGGAGGTATGCCGCCGCCATCGCGCATTCATGCCGATATGGCCGACGCGCTTGCCAAACCTCTGCCAACGCCCGACAACCCCTTCCGCCCGGCCCCTGAAAAGCCGCGCGTCGGTGCACGGGTTGGCGGCATGTTGGGCGGGCTTTCGTCGAAAATCGGCACCCCGGCTTCGTCAGAACAGCCGGAAGCGCCTGTTGAGACCAGCCCCGAGGCTGATCCGACACCGAAACCGCAAAAACGCGGCCTGTCTCTGGGACGGCGCAAAAAGGATCCCGAACGCGAGGCCGAAGAAGCCCGGCGCGCGCGGGAAGCCGAAGCGCTCACCGTATTCGGCGCGCGCAAGTCTCAGGACGTCGGCGGCAAACCGAAATATCTCGGTCTGATCCTGACCCTGGTTCTGCTGCTGCTGATGGCCGTCATTCTGGTCTGGTCGAGCTTCTTTGTTCAGGATGGTCAGGTCAGCCTGTTCAACCCGGGCACCGATGTCGCCACGCTTGAGCCGGACACCACCGCCCCCGTCACGCCGGATACCGGCGCGGCAGAGCAAACTGACCCCAGCGATGTGGTTTCGACAGAGCCTGTGGCAACACCAGAAACTGATCTGCCCGCCACCGCCAGCGTGATGTCGCAAGAACAGGCCATGGCCTTTTATGAGGAAACCGGCATCTGGCAACGCGCGCCCGATGTTGTGGCTGGCTCTGATCAATCAACCCTTGCCGGTCTTATCCCAACCCCGCTTGCCGCGCCGGTCACCCGCCGTGAGGTCGAAACGCTGCCGGCTGCAACGGAGGATGGCAATTATAACATCGCCCGAGCGGCCCCGATCCCTCCACCGCCACCTGATACCAGTTTTGCCTTAGACGCGAATGGGCTCATAGAGCCGCAGCCCGACGGAGCCCTCAGCCCGGCGGGCGTTCTGGTTTATGCGGGAACGCCAGAGCTGGTGCCGCCGCAGCGCCCGGGCAGCGAAACGCCCGCCGAGCCCACAGATACGGCCACGGCTGAACCGGATGCAGCCGATGCCGCCACGCCTGATACAACCGTTGCAGATGCCGCCACACCTGCTGCCGATGCCGAGGCGATCCCCGATGATCTGACCCCGGCTCCCGACGCGATCCACCCGAAACCGCGCCCCGCTGATCTGGTCACCGACAGTGCCATCGATCAGCCCGAAGAATCCGATGCCGACGCCGCGCTCATCGCCAATGACGCGATTGACGACGCGATCAATGCCGCCATTGAAAACCCGTTTGTCGGCGCCACCGAGCTTGCCGTTGCCAATACAAACGCCCCCAGCCATCGCCCGGCCAATTTCAGCACCATCGTCGCCAGTGCGCAAACCAGCGCCTCCGATGGATCTGTTGCCATTGCCGCCCCGCCCCCTGCGGCCACCGTATCGGCCATTCCCACCAGCGCCAGTGTCGCGACACAGGCGACAACCGACAATGCGATCAACCTGCGTAAGATCAACCTGATCGGGATCATGGGCAGCGCCAATGCCCGCCAGGCTCTGGTTCGCCTTGCCAATGGCCGCTATGTGCGGGTCAAGACCGGCGACCGATTGGACGGTGGACAAGTCACCTCGATCAGCGCCAATCAACTGACCTATCAGAAGGGCAATCGCGCCTATAAGCTCGACCTCTTGCCGCTGGGATAAGGTCACGCAGACAGGGTTATAAACGCCCCCATCGCGATTAATCTTAACGCGACAGAAATCCTTTTCCGGCTACACCATCCAAAAGACGTATCGCCCCGTCAGAAAGATGGAATACCAGAGCCTTGGCCTATCAGAATCTAAAATCCGATTTTCGCCCCTCTTCCGGGGAATCCCCGTTTGCCCTGAATGAAATCCTCTATTCGCGCACCGATAGCCGGGGCGTGATTCAGGCTGGGAATGAGGTGTTTCGCCGGGTCTCGCATTTTGACTGGCCCGAGCTTCTGAATGCCCCGCATAAGATCACCCGCCATCCGGATATGCCGCATGGGGTGTTCTGGCTGATCTGGGATCGGCTGCAAAAGGGCGAAAGCATTGGCGCCTATGTGAAAAATCAGGCCAAGGATGGCCTTCATTACTGGGTCTATGCCTCGATTGCCCCCTGTGAAGACGGCTTCGCCTCCGCACGGGTCAAGCCCACAAGCGCCCTCTTCAAACAGGTGCAGGACCTTTACGCAGAGCTATTGGAAGCGGAAGAGGCGGAAGAGCTCAGCCCCGAAGCCAGTGCCGGCCGCTTGCAAGCCCGGCTGAAGGATCTCGGCTTCCCCGATTACGATATCTTTGCGGCTGCGGCGATGACGGAAGAGCTGAAAGCCCGCGATGCTGGCTTGGGGCAAACGGCAGATCCAAAGCTCGTTCGCTACGCCACCCTGCGCAACGCCGCTGAAACCCTGAGCGATGATACCGCCTCGCTTATCAGCACCTTTCACCAGATGCGCACCATCCCGCATAACATGCAGGTCATCGCCTCGCGGCTGGAGCCCTCGGGCGGCCCGGTCTCAACCCTGTCGCAGAATTACGGCTCGATCTCGCGCGAAATGTCGGAATGGTTCCAGGACAATATCGCGCAGGACAACAATTCCTTTGTCGCCATCCAGGGCACCATGTCCAACGCGATGTATTACGATAGCATCATCCGGATGCTGCAGGAATGCGATCAACAGCTCTCGTCCGATCCCAACACGGCGGATGGGTTCGACATCGACAAAGAACGCAAATGTCTGAACGAGGTTCGCGGCCTTTATCAGCGCCGGATGCGCGAAGAGATGTCTCTGGTACGCGAAGAAGCCGAGCATATTATGCGAACCTGTGATACAATGAACCGGCACGTAACCGGGCTGTCTTCCACGCGCATCCTTGCCAAGATCGAAGCCGGACGTATCCAGAATGCAGGCGAAGGTCTGGGCGACATCATCGTGCAGCTGGGCAAATTTCAGAACCGGATTTCTGACAAGCTGAATGAAATCGCTGGCAAGAGCGAAACCATTCTGAAGCTTATCGAATAACATCTTTGCCGAATTTTCCTTTCGGCAAGGGCTTTAGCGAGTTGATATGGAAAGCTTTCTGCTGAGCGCAACCCTCTATCTGGCGACCGCCGTGATCACCGTTCCGATCGCGGCCCGTCTGGGGCTTGGCTCGGTTCTGGGCTATCTTCTGGCCGGGATCCTGATCGGTCCGGTCACCGGGCTGACCGGCAGCGAAACCACCGATCTGCGCCATTTTGCCGAGTTCGGCGTGGTGATGATGCTGTTTCTGATCGGGCTGGAGCTGGAGCCGAAAGCCCTGTGGAATATGCGTCACAAGCTGGTCGGGCTGGGCCTTCTGCAAATCGTGATGACAACGGCCGTGGTGTTTCTTGCCGCCGTCGCTTTGGGGGCGGTCTGGCAAACGGCGCTGGCCATCGGCATTACCCTGGCGCTCTCCTCCACCGCCATCGTGCTGCAAACCCTGTCCGAAAAGGGGCTGACCCAAACGGCGGGCGGGCGATCCGGCTTCTCGGTCCTGTTGATGCAGGATATCGCAGTCATCCCGATGCTCGCCCTGCTCCCCCTGCTGGCGCCGCCCGGGGCAAGCTCCCTGCCCGCCCATGGCGATCCCACTTCGCTCCATCTCACCGCCAACCTTCCCGGTTGGGGGCTGACCCTTGTCACCCTCGGGGCCGTGGGCGCGATCATTCTGGCCGGGCGCTATCTGGTGCGCCCGATGTTTCGTTTCATCGACACCGCCCGTCTGCGCGAGATGTACACAGCCTTCACCCTGCTCATCGTCGTCGGCATCGCCCTG
>JARRIY010000030.1:0-14699 GCA_037379985.1 Maritimibacter sp. | reverse complement strand
TTTCCGTCTCATCCCACCGCACTCACGTCGCGCAGGTGGTGTCGACGTTGTTGGGATGCGTCGTCCAGTTGGCGTAGTCTTTTTCCACCGCTTTGCCGGTGCGCTTGTCGATGCTGCCGGGGGCGAGGGCTTCCATGCTGATGCAATCCTCTACCGGGCAGACATTCACGCAGAGGTTACAGGCCACGCATTCTTCGTCTTTCACCTCGAACACCCGGTCTTCCGACATCGAGATCGCCTGATGCGAGGTGTCTTCGCAGGCGGCATAGCAGCGCCCGCATTTGATGCATTTCTCCTGATCGATCTTGGCTTTGGCGATGTAGTTGAGGTTGAGATATTTCCAGTCGGTCACATTCGGCACGGCGCTGCCGATGAACTGATCGGTGCTGGTATAGCCCTTCTCGTCCATCCATTCGCTGAGACCCGAAATCATCTCTTTCACCACGCCAAAGCCATAGGTCATCGCGGCGGTGCAAACCTGCACATTGCCCGCGCCAAGCGCCATGAACTCGGCCGCATCGCGCCAGGTGGTCACGCCGCCAATGCCCGAGATCGGCAGGCCATGGGTTTCGGGATCGCGGGCAATCTCGGCCACCATGTTCAGCGCAATCGGCTTCACCGCCGGGCCGCAGAAGCCGCCATGGGTACCTTTGCCATCCACCATCGGCTCCGGCGACATCGCATCCAGATCGACCGAGGTGATCGAGTTGATCGTGTTGATCAGGCTCACCGCATCGGCGCCGCCGTTTTTCGCCGCCCGGGCCGGGTAGCGAATATCGGTGATATTCGGCGTCAGCTTCACGATCACCGGCTTGTCGTAATTCTGTTTGCACCAGCGGGTGACCATCTCGATATATTCGGGCACCTGCCCCACCGCTGCGCCCATGCCGCGTTCGGCCATGCCATGCGGGCAGCCGAAATTCAGCTCGATCCCGTCGGCGCCGGTTTCGGCCACGCGCGGCAGAATGGCTTTCCACGAAGCTTCATCGCAGGGCACCATCAGCGAGACGATCAGCGCGCGATCCGGGTAATCGGCCTTCACCCGCGCAATCTCTTCAAGGTTGGTTTCCAGCGGCCGGTCGGTGATCAGCTCGATATTGTTCAGCCCCAGAAGCCGCCGGTCGGCCCCATGGATCGCGCCATAGCGCGGGCCGTTGACATTGACCACGGGCGGGCCTTCAGAGCCGAGGGTCTTCCAGACCACCCCGCCCCAACCGGCCTCAAAGGCGCGGCGCACGTTATATTCCTTGTCGGTCGGCGGCGCCGAGGCCAGCCAGAACGGGTTGGGAGAGTTGATCCCCAGAAAGTTCGTGGTGAGATCGGCCATTACGCGCCTCCCATCAATGTGCTGTGAATATCCAGTGCCGCATCGCGGCCTTCGGCAACGGCGGTGACGGTCAGATCGTCGCCCCCCGAGGCGCAATCGCCCCCGGCCCAGACCCCGGCAACACTGCTGCGCTGGTTCTCGTCCACCACGATCTTGCCGCCTTCAACCTTCACCGCTTCCGGTGCTCCGGCAAGGCTTTGACCGATGGCTTTGAACAGTTGATCGGCCGGCAGGGTGAAGGTTTCATCCAGCACCGTCAGCTTGCCATCGCGGCTTTCGGTATAAGCGAAGGTCACGCCGGTCAGGCTGCCATTGCCCTCAACCCCGACGGGCTGCGCATTATGGATGATCCGCACGCCATTTTGCGCCGCCAGATCCTGTTCGAATTTCGAAGCCGCCATGGCATCGGCGCTGCGACGATAGACAATCGTCACCTCTTCGGCCCCGAGCAGCTTGGATTGCACGCCCGCATCAATCGCCGTCATGCCGCCGCCGATCACCACCACGCGCCGCCCGATGGGCAGTTTGGCAAGGTCATCGGCCTGCCGCAGCTCTTCGATGAAATCGACCGCATCCGCGACGCCGCTTGCGTCTTCGCCCGCCAGCCCCAGCGCGTTGACACCCGCCAGACCGATCGACAGAAACACCGCGTCGAAATCCTCCGACAGGCTGTCGAGCGAGATATAGGTGCCAAGCCCGTTGCCATAGCGGATCTCGATCCCGCCGATTTGCATCAGCCAGTCGAGCTCTTTCTGGGCAAAGCCATCGGTGGCCTTATAGGCCGCGATGCCAAATTCGTTCAGCCCGCCGCCCTTTTGCCGCGCCTCGAAAATCACCGCGTCGTGGCCGAGCATCGCCAGACGATGGGCACAGGCCAGCCCCGCAGGCCCAGCCCCGACAATCGCCACGCGCTTGCCGGTCGCTTCGGCGCGGGTAAAGGGATGGCTGCCCGTGGCCAGCAAGGTATCGGTGGCAAAGCGTTGCAGCTGCGCGATCTCGACCGGCTTGCCTTCGGCGGTCTCACGCACGCAAACCTCTTCGCACAGGGTTTCGGTCGGGCAGACCCGGGCGCACATGCCGCCCAGAATGTTCTGATCCAAAATCGTCTTGGCCGCCGCTTTCGGCGTGCCGGTGGCGATCTGGCGAATAAACAGCGGAATATCGATGCTTGTCGGACAGGCCTCCATGCAGGGCGCATCGTGACAGAAATAGCAGCGATCCGCCGCAACCGCCGCCTCATGGGCGTCGAGCGGTGCATGCAGATCGGTAAACCGGCTTTGCAGCTCTGCAGCATTCAACCGTCCTGGCTGAATGCCATCCTCCAACAGATTGGGCATAATCCGGGGCTCCTTTCCTCGCATTTCGATCCCATGCGTTTAGGGGAGCATTTATTTATTGTTTGGTCAAATTTTTTCTGTGCAAAATATCTGACCGGCGCAAGGCTATGAAATGCCTCGTTTTTAAGCACAGTTCGACCGGCTGAACCGCGACATATTCCGGTTGATAGATACGTGTTTGCAGGGTGAAACCAGCCCCCCTGCCCCACGTCAGCTCAGAAAACGGGGGCAAGTTTGCGTCGCTCGTCGCTTGGAGAGCAGTGGAAAAATAACGAGGTTTCAATGATTGGCTTGCGTTCGAGCGGGATATCCCATCGCATAGACCCGCGACATTCGGACTTGAATCAGCACGTTTTCAAACTTGGAATTTTGCGAGCCTGCCACGGGCAAAACTTTGGTGAACAGGAGCCCCAATGAACATCAAACCAAGCCGGATTCGGAAGGCAGAGCTTTCGGATGCAAGCAGTATCGCTGCGATATCAATTGAGGTTTGGATCGGCACCTATCTGAAGCGGGGCGTGGCAGGTTTCTTTGCCGATTACGCATTGGAACAATTTACCGCTTCAAAGATCGAGGAAACCTTGTCCGCCCCCGGCAAGTTGACCTTTGTCTCGCAAAATGAAGAGGGGATAGACGGGTTTATCACCCTGTCTTTCGATGCCCCCGCCCCTGTTCAAAATTGCCCGGTCACGGAAATCGCGACCTTCTATGTTCAGCCTCGCCATCACGGCAGGGGTATAGGCAAAGGCTTGTTGGAGGTCGCGACAAACCATTGTCGTGACATCGGCATCAGATCCCTGTGGCTTGCAACCAATGCAGAGAATTCTCCGGCAATCGCCTTCTACCTTTCACAAGGCTTTGAGCATATCGGGGAAACGTTTTTTCGTATCCAGGACCAAGCCTACAAGAACAACGTTTACAGGCTGGAGTTTGCTGAACACTAGGCAGGCTTTTTCAACACCGTCCCCTTCGGCAAAATGCGGACCCCTACCCGCCCCGCATTTTCTGCATCAGAAACACTTCGCAGCCCGGCTCCAATTCGCGGTGGCGGCTGCCGTTGATGATCTCGCCATCAATCGCCACCGACACCCCGGCGGCCAGGATCGGGGCAAGCTCCGGATGCGCCGCTTCCAGCGCATCCAGCATTTCGCCGATGGTTCGGGCCTCCAGCGTGACCAGATCCACGCCATCGGTCAGATGGCGCAGCCCGGCCCAGAGATGCACAGAGACCTCGGCCATCTTTAGCCCTTCTGCGCTTTCAGCGCGGCCAGAACCTTTTGCGGGTTCATCGGCAGATGGGTCATGCGCACCCCAATCGCGTCGCTGATCGCGTTGGCAATCGCGGGCAGCGGCGGGGTGATGCCGGTTTCCCCGACCCCGCGCACCCCATAAGGATGGCCCGGATTGGGAACCTCCACGATCACCGTATCAATCGGCGGCAGATCCGAGGCCACGGGGATGCGGTAATCGAGGAACACGGTGTTTTGCAGCCGCCCGTCGGGACCATAAACATATTCCTCGTTCAGCGCCCAGCCGATGCCCTGCACCGCGCCGCCCTGAAACTGGCCTTCGACATAGGCGGGATGAATGGCCCGGCCCGCATCCTGCACCACCAGATAGCGCAGAATTTTCACATGGCCGGTTTCCGGGTCGACTTCGACATCAACAACGTGATGGCCAAAGCTCGCTCCGACACCGCTCGGAAGCCCTTCATAATGGCCCGAGATCGGTCCGCCGGTGGAGCCCATCTTGGCGGCAATTTCGACGATGCTCATCGGATCGAACTTGCCGGCATTGGGGCCTGCGGGCTGCGCCGCGCCATCGACCCATTCCACCGCATCTTCGTCGATATCCCATTCCTTGGCAGCCCGACGGCACATTTCGCCAATCGCCTGTTCGGTCGCCAGCACCGCCGCCTTGCCGCTGGCAAAGGTAGCGCGCGAGCCATGGGTGGGTTCGTTGATACCGAGCGCGCCGGTTTCCACCACGTTCACCCGCACATCTTCATAGGCGACGCCCAGACGTTCGGCGACCATCATGCCGATGGAAGCACGTCCGCCGCCAATATCCGGCGTCCCCACCGAGACCTGTGCAGTGCCATCTTCGGAAATCGCCATCGACACCGAGGTTTCGCCATTATGGTTGAACCAATAGCCCGAGGCGACGCCCCGGCCCTGATTTTCGCCGAGCGGTTCGGCATAGTTCGGATGCGCTTTCGCAGCTTCCAGCACCTCGACCAGCCCGATAGAGCCGAATTTCGGCCCAAAGCTGCTGCGGTCGCCTTCGCGCACGGCGTTTTTCAGCCGCATCTCGATCGGGTCGAGCTGCAATTCGCGGCACATCTCGTCCATCAGGCTTTCCACCGCAAAGGCCCCCATTGGCGCCCCGGGGGCACGATAGGCAGCGGCTTTCGGACGGTTGGCCAGGACGTCATAGCCCACCAGCTTGGCCGCAGGCAGGTTATACGGGGCCAGGCAGCACATCAGCGCCATATCCACCGGCGAGCCGGGGAAGGCCCCGCCCTGCATGCGGAACTCCACCTCAGCGGCGGTCAGGGTGCCATCCTTTTTCATCCCGACCTTCACATCCATCGACGCGGATGCGGTCGGCCCGGTGGCGCGCAGCACTTCGGCGCGGTTCATCACCAGCTTGACCGGCACGCCCCCCGCCTTTTTCGACAGAGCCAGCGACAGCGGCTCCATGAAAATTGTGGTCTTGCCGCCGAAACCGCCACCGATTTCCGAAGCGGTCACCCGCAGTTGCGAGGCTTCCACACCCAGCACGGCGGCGCTCATCGAACGGATATACCAGTGACCCTGAGTACAGACCCACATTTCGCCCTTGCCATCGGTGCCCATCTGGCCGACGCAGGCATGGGGTTCGATATAGCCCTGATGGGTGGCTTCGGTCCGGTAGGTCTTTTCCATCACCAGATCGGCCTCGGCAAAGCCTTCCTCAACATCGCCGCGCCCCATTTCCATGTAGCGCACCACATTGGGCGGCATGCCTTCCGGCACGGAAGCATCGGCAGCCCCGGGGCGGATCGCCACCGCATCGGGTTTGATCGCGTCATCGACATCGATCACATGCGGCAGAACCTCATATTCCACCTCAACCAGATCCGCCGCTTCACGGGCAATCAGCGCCGAGGTCGCGGCCACGGCAGCCACCGCGTGACCATCATACAGCGCCACATCCCCTGCCATGGTGTTTTCCTGCAGGTTCCAGTTTTCGCCGGTCAGCCCGGTGGGAAAATCGGCGCGAGTGATCACCGCTTTCACCCCGGCCAGCGCTTCGGCTTTCGAGGTGTCGATTTTCACGATCCGCGCATGGGCATGGGGCGAGCGCACGACGGCGGCCCAAAGCATACCCGGCAGCGAGAAATCGGCGCCATAGCGGGCACGGCCCGTAACCTTGTCGAGCCCATCGGGGCGATCCGGACGGGTGCCGACCAGTCGGAAACTGTTCATCTCATCTTTTGCCATCACGCAACCTCCCCCCGCATTTCCGCAGCAGCATCCATCACCGCGCGAATGATTTTGTCATAGCCGGTGCAGCGGCACAGATTGCCCGCCAGCCAGTAACGCACTTCTTCTTCGGTCGGGTCCGGGTTTTCGGCCAGCAGCGCCTTTGACGCCACCAGAATCCCCGGCGTGCAGAAACCGCATTGCAGCGCCGCATGTTCGATGAACTTGCGTTGCAGCGGGTGCAGCGTGCCATCGGGTTCGGCCATGCCTTCGATGGTGTCGATGCGCTTGCCTTCGGCCTCAACGCCGAGCACCAGACAGGAGCTAACCAGCCGCCCGTCAAGCATCACCGAGCAAGCCCCGCAATCGCCGGTGCCGCAGCCTTCTTTCGAGCCGGTCAGGCCCAGATGGTCGCGCAGGCAATCCAGCAGCGTTTCGCGCGGATCGGCGAGGAATTCGACCGTATCGCCATTGACCGTGGTCGTCACATGGATCTTGCTCATTTACCCTCTCCTTTCGCACGGGAATAGGCGATCATGGCAGCGCGTTTCGCCATCACCCCAACCACTTCGGTGCGGAACTCCGCCGTGGCACGTTTGTCGCTGATCGGTTTCGCCGCCGCGCGCACCGCAGCCACAAAACGCTCCATCGCCGCTTCATCCAGCGCGCTGCCGATCAGCGCCTCTGCCGCGTCGGCAACCAGCAGCACCGTCGGAGCCACCGCGCCAAGCGCGACCCGGGCTTCGACAATCGTGTCGCCCTCCAGCCGCAGATTGACCGCACAGCCGACCACGGCAATGTCCATTTCGGTGCGCGGGATAAAGCGCAGATAGGCATCGCCGCCATGTTCGCCGCGCGGCGGCAGGTTGACCGCCGAAATCACTTCGCCCGCTGCCAGACTGGTCCGGCCCGGTCCGGCGGGGATTTGCTCCACCGGCAATTCGCGGCTGCCATCGGGGCCGGTCACGGTCACCGTTGCGCCCGCAGCCACCATGCCCGGCACGCCATCCGCCGCCGGGGAGGCATTGCACAGGTTGCCGACCAGCGTCGCGCGGCCCTGCACCTGAGTTGAGCCAACCAGCTCCATGCCTTCGACAACACCGGGCCAGTCCGCCACCAGCGCGGCCTCTTTGCCAAGCACCGCGCCCGGCACCGCAATGCCGATGCGCCAGCCGCCATCCGCGCGCCGTTCAATCTCGTGAACGCCCGGGATGTGCTTCAGGTCGATCAGATTGTCCGGTGTCACCAGCCCGGCCCGCATCTGCACCAGCACATCGGTGCCGCCCGCCAGAAAACGCGTCACGCCCTCGGCCGATTGCGCCAGACGCACCGCATCCTCAAAGCTATCTGCAACATGGTATCGCATGGTCTCTCCTGTTGTCTCGATCCCGGCAGTCCCACAGCCAAGGCCTCGGCTTTCACCATAGAAGCTTTGCATGACAGGAATGTGCGGGTGCGACGTATGCCGTCGTCATGTTCCGGATCGTGATCTTAGTGTTTCTATCGGGAACCGCAACCACCCGCGTGCATGGCCGGGCAAACGAGTTTTCACAGCGCGCAATGACCGGGTGTAACACCTTGAAGGCTGGCCGGATTTCCCCCCTGCCCCACGGCTGCACCTGTGCGAAACGTGGCCTCTTCCTGCCAGCGAACCCGGTGCTGCGCTACTCTGTCGCGCTTGCCAGCAGCTCCCCCGCCGCTCCAACCTGAGCCACTTTTCCCTGATCGAGCAGCACCAGTTGATCGGCCAGCTCCAGCGCTTCTTCGCGGTCATGGGTGACGAACAGCGTGGTCATTCCGGCGCGCTGATGCAGCGCCTTGAGCTTGCTGCGCAGTTCTGCCCGCAAATCGTGATCAAGCGCGGCAAAGGGTTCGTCGCAAAGCAGCAGATCCGGCTCCACCGCAAGCGCCCGCGCCAGCGCCACGCGCTGCCGCATGCCGCCGGAAAGCTGGCCGGGATATTTATCGTGATCCGCCGGGGCCAGACCGGCCTCAACCAGATACTGCGCCGCCCGCGCCTGCTGCTCGGCCCGGCTAAGCCGCAACCCGGCAAGGGCAAAGCCGACATTCTCAATCGCGCTGCGCCAGGGCAGCAGGGCTGGATCCTGAAACACCACGGCCAGCCGTGTCACCTGCCGCTCCACCCGGCCCTGATCCGGCGTCAGCAGCCCGGCGGCCAGATTGATCAGCGTGGTCTTGCCGCAGCCAGATGCCCCCATGATCACGGTGATCTCGCCGGTTGGAATCTGTAAATCCAACCCGGTCAGGATCGGTGCAGTGCCATAGGAAAAGCCAAGATTGTGAAAGCTGAGCGCGGTCATCTTTGCCCCTCCGGCACATCGCGCCAGCGCCACAGATAGCGGCCCAGCGGCCCCAGAACCCCGCGATCCACCACGATCAGCACCGCCACCAGCACCAGCACCCAGGCCATGGTGGCAGCGGTATCGACCTGCACCCGCGCGGTGGCAATGCCATCGCCCACGCCCCCGGCGCCTGCCAGCAGCTCGGCCATCACCGCCAGTTTCCAGGCCATGGCCAGCGTCGATGTCAGCACCGGAAACAGATGCGACAGCATATGCGGGGCATACAGGTGCAGGCTGCGCGCCAGTAGCGGCACCCGAAACGCCCGCGCCATCCGCGCCAGCGCCGGATCGAGGCTTTCAACCCCTTCCACGGCGGCGGCAAAGCTTAGCGGCGCACTCGCCACCGCGACGGTGAACACCACCGCCATATCGCCACCGAACCACAACAGCGCCATCACCACCCAGGCAATCGCGGGCACGCCCAGAAACAGCACCGCGACGGGCTGCAACATGGCGCGCAGCTCGCCGCGCAGCCCGGCCAGCGTGCCAAAGCCGACCCCGACCAGCGCGCCAATCGCCCAGCCCATGAGCGCGTGCAGCGCGGTTATTCCCAGCGCTGGCGCGACCACGCCCCGGGTGATCATCCCGGCCAGCCGCAGCACGGTCTCGCCAATCCCCGGCAGGATCAGCCCGCCATAGGCCAGATGCCCCGCTTGCCACAGCCCGGCCAGCAGGCTCAGCCCAAGCCCGCCCCAAAGCCATGATCTGCGCGGCGCAGCCATGCTCAGCCCCAGTAGAAGCCGTCATCGGGCAGCTTGCCGCCGATGATCCCCGGATCCATCGCGGCGAGGTTTTCGAAATAAAGCTCGATATCGGCCTGTGCCTCGGCCGCCGATTGCACCTCAAGATGGGTGAAGGGCAGCGATTTCGCGATGATCGGTGCAGGCAGGCCAAGCGCGGGCGATGCCGCCTCGCCCGCCGCACCGGGATTGTCGCGCACCCAGTCGCCAGCTTCCACACAGGCCGCATGGGCCGCTGCCACCACATCGGGGGCCGCGTCCAGATAGGCCTCGCTCACCGCCAGCCCGACCTGCGGAATCCGCGCGCCGCGCCCGGTATGCTGACCATAGACCTCGGTGATATCCAGCGCCCGGAAGATCGGCACCCCGGCTTGCCCGGCTTTCATCAGCGCAGCGGTGGCGGCAGGTTCATGCATCACCGCCACATCGGCCCGGCCCGACAGGAACAGCGGCACGGTTTCGGCGGGCGAGCCGACATAATCGAGCGTCAGGTCGCGATCCGGGTCCATCCCCGCCCATTGCAGCACCATGCGAAACAGCAGGTCCGGCGCCTCGTTCTTGTTCGACAACAGCACATGTTTGCCTGCCAGATCCTCGATCCGGGTCACGCTTTCATCGCGCGCCATGATGTAGAGCACGCCCCAGGTGATCACATTCACCATCCGCGTCCCCGCGCCGCGATTGTAAAAATTCGCCGCCGCATAGGTAGACGATGCGAAAAGCTCAAACGACCCGGAGGCGATGCCTGCCCGCAATTGGTCGGTGCTGCGCCAGGCTTCGAACCGCGCCCCGGGGGCAGCGGCCTGCAAGCCGGGCAGTTCAACCGCGCGGGCAAAAATGGCCGACGGCGAAGCCGGGATGCCCCAAAGCGTCAGCGGTTCAGCGGCAAAGGCGGTCCCGGCAAAGCCCGGCAGCAGCGCCCCGCCTGCCAGCCCTGCAAACCCACGAAGAATGTCACGCCGCCCGGGCGCGTTAGTGTTACTCGAATACATAGCTGTCCTTTCGGTTCTCTGCCGCCCGGCATCGCTGCTTAGTAAAGCAGCGATCCCATGGTGATCTTATCCCAGATTTCCTTGACCGTTTGTGTCAGCTCGCGCCGCCGGTTCTGGTATTCGGTATGCAAAAGCTCATGCGCCTGATGCGAATTGGGCTCGCCCAGATAATCGCGATACAGCGCCTGCACCTGCGGGTTGTTATGCGACTGACGCACCTTGGCCTTGCCATCGATATTGTAGATGGTTTTGCGCCGGGCCATTGCCAGCGGCAGATAGGCCTTTTTCGAGCGCAGCGAGCCGCCGCCATCGACACAGCCGCCGGGGCAGGCCATGACCTCGATGAAGTCGTAATCCGCTTCGCCCGCCAGCACTTTTTCAACCAGCGCCTTGGTATCGCCCAGCCCGTGCACCATGGCGACTTTCACTTCGCCAACCGGCCCGCCCAGATCGACCTTGGCCTCGCGCACGCCTTCAAAGCCGCGCAGCTGGGTCATCTCGATATTTTCCAGCTCGTGGCCATTCACCACCGCATAGATGGTGCGCAGTGCGGCTTCCATCACGCCGCCAGTGGTGCCGAAAATCGCGGCCGCCCCGGAATAGGCGCTCATGAACGGGTTATCAAAGCTCGACGGCTCCAGCGTTTTCAGGTCGATCCCTTCGCGCCGCAGCAGCCGGGCAAATTCCCGCGTGGTCAGCACCACATCGGTATCAGGCAGCCCGTCTTCGGAGAGCTGTGGCCGCGACGCCTCGTCTTTCTTGGCAACGCAGGGCATGACCGAAATCACCCGCACCTTGCTGGCATCCACCCCCATTTTTTCGGGCAGATAGGTCTTGGCGATTTTCGATAGAACCTGTTGCGGCGAGCGGGTTGACGAGAGCATCGGCAACAGCTCGGGATAATGGATCTCGGCATAGTTGATCCAGGCCGGGCAGCAGGAGGTAAAGGTGGGTTTGCGCCCTTCTTTCAGCCGCCCGAGCAGTTCGGTGCCCTCTTCCATGATCACCACATCGGCGGCGAAGTTGGTGTCGAGCACCACATCCACGCCGATCTTGCGACAAGCGGCGATGATTTGCCCTTCGACATTGGTGCCTGCCGGCATCCCAAATTCTTCGCCAAAGGCCACCCGCACCGCCGGGGCAAATTGCACCACGGTGGTGATCTCGGGATCACAGATGAAATCCAGCGCCTTGTCGGTTTCGTCGCGTTCGCCAAGCGCCCCGGTCGGGCAGACCAGCACGCATTGCCCACAGGCCACGCAGGTGGATTGGTCATAGGTCTCGGCATTGCGGAAGGCGACCATCCGGTCGATCCCGGTGCCCGACATCACCAGAGCGTCAACCTCCTGCGAATGACGGCAGATCGCCACGCAGCGCTGACAGCGCACGCAGCGGGTCATATCGCGCACAATGGCAGGCGATGACATATCCACCGGGCGGCTTTCGGTGCGGGCGCGGTCAAAGAACCGGTTTTCCTTCAGCCCGACATATTGTGCCAGATCCTGAAGCTCGCAATCGCCATGGCGGATGCAGGTCGCGCAATCCTGCAAATGGTCGGCCATCAACAGCTCGACCTGCAAGCGCTGCATATCGCGGGCGCGTTTCGACCGGGTTTCCACCCGCATCCCTTCGCGCACCGGCGTATTGCAGCTGGTCACGATCTGCGGCTTGTCGTGGCCTTCCTGATGAATCTCGACCACGCACACCCGGCAAGTGCCCGGCGTATGGTCGATATCTTCCAGCTCACACAGGGTCGGCACATAGATGTCATGCCGCCGGGCGCAGGCCAGCAGGGTTTCATTCGGGAACGCCCGGCAGGTTTTGCCATTGATGCTGAGCGTGATGGTGGCGTCTTCCGCCGGGCGGGTTTCAACAGTGTCAGGGCTGCACATATCAGGCGGCTCCTTCCGGGATCGGATGTTGGGTTACGACGGAATAGATGCGGTAGCAGCGCAGGCACCGCTGAGCCTCTTCATAGGCATCATCGGGGCTGATCGTCTGTTCCACCTCTTCAAACATGGTCTTGCGCAGCTCCGGGTCGAGCTCGGGGTTATGCACCCGATAGGCATTGCGCACCGGCGCTTCCGCCGCCTCGCCTGCCATGAACTCGTTATCGGCAATAAGCTGACGCATCCGCGAGCGTTTGAAGAACCGCACCGATCCTTGCTGGATCCAGTCTTCGATATTGCGCGCAGCTTTCAGCCCGGCAGCCATGGCATAGATCAGCGTCGAGGGGCCGGTCACGCAGTCGCCACCGGCAAACACGCCGGGGCGTGTGGTCGACAGCTTGTCGTCCGCCTCAACACAGCGCCAGCGATTGAGCCCGATGCCATCAGCCTCGATCCGTTCGCCTTCTTCGACCTGCTGGCCGATGGCCGCGATCATGATATCGGCTGGCAGCACTTCTTCGCTGCCGGGGATGGCGCTGACTTTGCGCCGTCCGCTTTCATCCGGCTCCGATTGCTGCATCCGCGCCACCTCGATCCCGGTGATCTTACCGTTTTCGGTCAGCACCTTGGTCGGGTTGGTCAGCACATGAAACTCAACGCCCTCTTCCTTGGCAGCTTTGATTTCATCCGGGTCGGCGGGCATATCGTCGATGGTCCGGCGATAGATGACATGCACCTTTTTCGCGCCAAGCCGGATGGCCGAGCGCACGCAGTCCATCGCCACATTGCCGCCGCCAACCACATAGACCTCGCCATCAAGCTCCAAGGGCTCGATGCCTTCCACATGGTCATGCACGCGCAGCAGAAAATCGATGCCGCTGAAATAGCCGCCTTTGGCCACGTCCTCGCCATCCGTGCCCAGTTTCGAGCCTTCCTGACAGCCCAGCCCCAGGAACACCGCCTTATAGCCTTGGGCAAACAGGTCATCGGTGCTGAAATCGCGGCCAAGCTGTTGGCCATAGAGGAACCGCCCGCCCAGATCGACGATGATATCGGTTTCCAGCGCCAGCGTGTCTTTCGGCAGCCGATAGCTGGGGATGCCGATCTGCGCCATGCCACCGGCCTGGTTCGATTTCTCGAACACATCCACATGATAGCCGCGCAAGAGCAGGTGATAGGCGCAGGAAATCCCCGCAGGCCCTGCCCCGATCACCGCCACCCGCATGGTTTCATCCAGCGGTTTGCGGATCATGTCGCGATTGAATTGCAGCGCATTCGGCCCGCTTTGCTGATCCGCCACATAGCGTTTCAGCACCTTGATCCCGACCGCATCATCAACAAACTGACGACGGCAGGCCTGTTCGCAATAGCGCACACACACCCGTCCGCAGGTCGCAGCCATCGGGTATTTCTGCAGCAGAACCCCCAGCGAGCTCTCCGGTTTGCCGTCGCGGATATAGTCGATATAGCGCGGCACGTTCACCTTTGATGGGCAGGCTTCGATACAGGGCGCGGTCACATAGGTCATGCCATGCTGCGCCGGGATCGGGCGATGCGGCGCCACCTCGGCCTCCAGCCGATCACGGAAATGCTCCAGCGCGCCCAACAGCCCGTTGGCGCAGGTCTGACCGAGCCCGCAAAGCGAGGTCTCGCGCATCTGCTCGCCCAGCATCTGCACTTCGTCGAAATCCAGCGTGCTATCCAGCCCGCGCCGCATCCGGTCCAGCGCGTCGCGCACCAGCACCGTGCCCATCCGGCAGGGCGTGCAAGCGCCGCAGGATTGCTCGGCGGCTTTCGCCATATAGTGATACAGCGCGTCGACCAGGCTGGTCTTGTCGTCAAAGACGAAAAACCCACGATCGCCGATGAAGGCCCGGATCGGGTCGCCATCGTCAAACATATCGAAATTTTTCAGCGCGACTTCCGCCGCCCCGGTTTCGGACTGATCTGTGTCTTTGCCGTAGGCAACGCCGTCCCAGACCCCGAATTCAACTTTCGTCATTCGGTCATGCTCCTTCAAAGGGTATATCCCACGCAGGAAACCTGCGCCGGGCGCCCGGGCTGCACCTTGCACAACCCGCCTCCCCTGGCGTCGTGGCGTGTTTTGCATGACCTAGCGGAACTGGCCTTGATCTAGCGCAACACGGGCAAAAATCAGCCACGCTGAATCGGGGCGGCGCGCAAGCTGGAACCGCAAGGCGGCAAATGGCCGTAATCCTACAACCCAGAGCCTATCCGCTTGCTATCCGCTCCCCATGTGGTAGCTCATTCAGGATTGAGCGATCAGAGGTCACATCGTCATGTCGCAAAGCTGGTTTCTGCTACAGTTGAAACCCAACGCCCACCGCAAGGCGATCAGCAACCTGTCCCGTCAGGGCTTTGAGTGTTTCCTGCCGATGCAGGAGGTTACCACACGCCGCGCGTCTGGCTTTGCCAATGTGCAGAAACCGCTCTTTCCGGGCTATATGTTTGTCCGCTTCGACCCTGCCACCGCCCCGTGGCGCAAGATCAATTCCACCTATGGCGTGGCCAAGCTGATCAGCTTTACCGGCACCCCCACCCCGCTGCCAGACGCCCTGATCGC
>JARRIY010000029.1:0-28491 GCA_037379985.1 Maritimibacter sp. | reverse complement strand
CGCCGAAGGGTATGAGGCAGCGAGCATCCGCGTTGTTGGCGGAGCGTTGGGTCCAGTGAAACCTGCCGCGCTGAATGGTGGCACTGTGGTCGAGCTACGCGATCTGTTCTTTGCCACCCCTGCACGGCTGAAATTCCTGCGCTCCGACCGGGCCGAGGCGCAGGCAATCGGCGATGTGATCAAGCGATTGTCGATGGCTGAGCCGCATGTGGGCTTCACTCTGCGCGATGTGTCGGGCGGTGGCGAAGGGCGTATGCTGTTTCAGGCCAGCCCGGAAACCGGCGATCTGTTCGATGCGCTGCATGGGCGGCTCAGGCAGGTTCTGGGGCGTGAATTTGCCGAAAACGCGCTGGCGATTGATGCCGAGCGCGAGGGGCTACGGCTGACCGGCTATGCCGCTCTGCCCACCTAGTCGCGCGGCGCGGCTGTGGCGCAATATCTCTTCGTCAATGGTCGCCCTGTGCGTGACAAACTGCTGACCGGGGCGCTGCGTGCGGCCTATTTCGATTTCCTCTCGCGCGACCGGCATCCGGCGGCGGCGCTGTTCATCACCTGCGATCCGCATCTGGTCGATGTGAACGTGCATCCGGCGAAATCCGAGGTGCGGTTTCGCGAGCCGGGCGTGGCACGCAGCCTGATCGTGTCGGGCCTGCGCCACGCGCTGGCCGAAGCCGGGCATCGCGCCTCGACCACCGTGGCCGATGCAACGCTTGGCGCGATGCGGCCCGAATCCATGGCTCCGCAGCCGATGGCGCCGCGCGTCTATCAGATGGATCGCCCGTCACAAGGCGCGCTCTATTCTGCCCGCGCGATGCAGGCCCCTGACATGCCTGCCCCGGCCTATCCAACCCCGGCGATGGGTTCGCAAAATATGGGCTTTGCCGAGGCCGCCATGCCATCGGCCCGGTTTGAACCTGCCCCGCATGCGGAAGAGCAACCGGCCTATGAACGCCGCCCGTTGGGGGCTGCCCGCGCGCATCTGCACGAAAATTACATCATCGCCCAAACCGAAGACGGGATGATCATTGTCGATGGCCATGCGGCGCATGAGCGGTTGACCTATGAAAAGCTGAAAGCTCAGATGGCGGAAAACGGCGTGGCTGGTCAGGCGCTGTTGATCCCGGAAATCGTTGAGCTGTCCGAGGCGGACGCGCAGCTGTTGCTGGGTATGGCCGATGATCTGGCGCGGCTCGGTCTGGTTATCGAAGCCTTTGGCGGCGGCGCGGTGGCAGTGCGCGAAACCCCGGCGATCCTTGGTCAGGTCAACGCCGAAGCGATGCTGCGCGACATGCTGGATGAGCTGGCTGATCTGGGCGAAAGCAACCGGGTGCAGGAACGCATCGAGGCGGTGCTGGCAACGGTGGCCTGTCATGGCTCGGTGCGCTCTGGCCGCCGGCTTCTGCCCGAGGAAATGAACGCGCTCCTGCGCGAGATGGAAGCCACGCCGCATTCCGGCCAATGTAACCACGGGCGGCCCACCTATGTGGAGCTGAAGCTCGCCGATATCGAAAGGCTGTTTGGCCGCACATGATGCAATTCCCTCTCGACAACCCACTCGTGCTCGCCGGTTTTGGCGCGGCGGGGCTGATCTTTTTGCTGCTGGTTCTGGTCGTTGTTCGGGCGGGCCGTTCGGCCCGTGTGTCGGAAGATCTCGCCCGGCAGATGACCGGGCTGGGCCAGGCGGTGCAATACCTTGGGCAGGGGCAGGAACAGCTGACCGGTGGCCTACGCAGCGTTTCCGATGCCCAGTCAAATGGTCAGGCTCAGATGGTGCAGGCGATGGAGCAACGGCTGGCCGAAGTGCAGCGCCAGATGCAGGAACAGCTTCATAACAACGCGATGAAATCCGCCCGCTCGATGAGCGAGATGCAGGAGCGGATGAACGAAACCCTGAAAGGCAGCGCGGTGAAAACCACGCAATCGCTGACCCAGCTTCAGGAACGGCTCGCGACCATCGACAAGGCGCAGGAAAACATCACCCGGCTGTCGGGCGACGTGCTGAGCTTGCAGGATATCCTGTCGAACAAGCAAACGCGCGGAGCCTTTGGCGAAATCCAGCTGCACGACATCGTCTCAAAGGCGCTGCCATCGGACAGCTACACGCTGCAAGCGACGCTCTCCAACGGCAAGCGCGCCGATTGCCTGATCCATCTGCCCAACCCGCCGGGGCCGATTGTGATCGACAGCAAATTCCCGCTGGAAGCCTATGAGGCGCTGCGCCGGGCCGAGACCAAGCCCGAGGCCGAAGCAGCCTCGAAGGCGCTAAAAGACGCGGTGCTGGTGCATATCAAGGCGATTTCTGAAAAATACATCATCGAGGGCGAAACCGCCGATGGTGCGCTGATGTTTTTGCCCTCCGAGGCGATCTATGCCGAGCTTCATGCCAACCTGCCCGATGTGGTGCGCCGGGGGTTCGAGGCACGGGTCTGGATCGTGTCGCCCACCACTTGCATGGCCACGCTGAACACGATGCGCGCGATCCTGAAAGATGCGCGGATGCGCGAACAGGCCGGGGCCATTCGCAAGACGCTGAAACATCTGCATCGCGATGTCGAGCTGGTGGTGGATCGGGTGGCAAAGCTCAACACCCATTTCACTCAGGCGCGCAGCGATCTGGAAGGGATCAGCACCGCCGCCGAACGCGCGGGCAAACGTGCGGCCAAGCTTGATAATTTCGATTTTGAAGAGCTGGCGCCCGAAGCCGAAGTGTCAAACGTGGTGCCGTTGCCGGAATCTTAAGCGAAACGGTTTCATACTCTCTGTGACATCCTATATTTAAAGGGTGGGGAAGAGGATATGCCGATGCTTGAAATCAGCCCTTCCAAGGTTGCCCGGATCATCATCCGCGCCCGTGAGATTGACGCCAAAACTGGCCGCTGGGATTTGCCCGGCGACGATGCCGAGGCGGATTCAATTCTCGAAACCCGCTCGTCGGACGCTACCGAAGACGAGTTGCATTCCTATATTTCCGATCTGAACCGCGATGAGCAGGCCAGCCTGGTGGCGCTGATGTGGATCGGGCGCGAGACCTTTGGCGCCGAGGATCTGGAAGAGGCGATTGAAACGGCGAAAACCGAGCGGGTCAGCCCCACCGCCGATTACCTTCTGGGCATTCCGCTTCTGTCGGATTTCCTGTCTGCCGGGCTTGAGGCGCTGGATCATGATGTGGAAGCGCTGATCGACGATCATCTGAAATAGGCGCAGGCTCCCCGGCAGGGGGCGATTTCAGCCGTCTGCGGTTTCTTCCAGTTCGAGATGGCTCGCTTTGCGGGCAAATATCCGGCGCAGCATCGGCTCGAAAAACTCCAGCGGCTTCGTCGGGTAGTCCGGATCGAACGCAGCCTGATCGTATTTGTGGCAGAAGTCCTTGCACGCCTCGTAATGCGGGCTGTCTTTGTAGCGGTCGCGGGCGTGGCGGTCGCCACCGAGATAATGGTTGTAATAATAGCCCTGAAACACGCCGTGATGCTGCACGATCCAGTAGGTCCGCTCTGAAACATAGGGGCGCAGGATCGCGGCGGCGAGCTGGCTGTGGTTGAACGGCGAAAGCGTGTCGCCGAGGTCGTGCAGCAGGGCGGCGACCACGATCTCTTCTTCGGTACCGTCGTCATAGGCGCGGCTGGCCGATTGCAGCGAGTGCTGGTAGCGATTGACCGGGTAGGCCGTCCATTCCTCGTCAAGCCCGCGCAGGGCATCGAGCAACCGGTCGACCAGACCGGCATTGAACTCAGCATCGTAGGCCATCACCGCGAGGAAATCCTCGCGGGTGGCATTTTCGAAATTCGTCCAGGTGGGCCGGGGCCGGGTGTCGGTCATCGCGCTCTCCTTCAACTCAGGCGGTCGACAATCTCCATATGTTGCGCCTGAGCGTCGATGGCGTCGAGCCATTTGTTGACGAGACGTTCGTCCGACGGGGCCGCCGAAACGCCCGGCGCGATTTCGCGGTTCAGAACCGAGGTCACCGCCAACGCCACGGTCTGGGAAACCAGCCGCGCCATCGCAGTGCCACGCGCATCGCCATGGGCATCGAGCAGATAGGTCTTGTGATAGACCGGCGTGCCGTCTTTCTCAGCCTTCAGGTCGACGCAGAGCACCACCCGATCCGGCTCGCCTTCGTCATAGGAATTTTCGTCCCAGAACTGGTCAGACATCTCTTTCAGCCGCGCATCGCCCTCGGGCCCGGAAAGGGTTTCGATCTCGCGAAACACATCGGCCCAGGCATCGGCCCAGCCATTCAGCCGCAGCGTGCCGCGCACGAACTGTTTCACCGGCCAGGCCTCATCGAAATGATACTGCGCCATGAAGGGGAGCGAGTCGCGGTTCGGGTAGACTTCAAAGCTTTCCGGCGTGGGCAGCGGCGCGTCATAGCGGCTGATCGCATCCCAGGGCCGCGCGACCTCAAGCACCTCATGGGCGCGGATCGAGCGCGACGGCGAGCGCAGCGCTTTCAGCACCCCAAGCGGCGACCAGCTGAACTTGTAGCGAAAGGCGTTGGCGTGTTTCGGCACACCGCCGCAATAGGAGATGAAGCTGATCACGTTCTTCGGGTCAAACGCGGGCGATTTGCGGTAATCATCCACCAGATAATGCGCCATCAGATGGTCGATGCCGGGATCAAGCCCAACCTCATTGACTAGCGCCACACCGGCGGCCTTGGCCGCTGCATCCAGCGCCTGCATCTCGGGGGCGATATAGCTCGACGATACGAAATTGGCGCCCTTTTCGATGCACATCTCGGCCAGGCTTACATGCTGGTCGGCGGGCAGCATCGACACCACCACATCGCCGGGGGTCACGGCCTCGGCCAGCGCCTCGGGCGTATAGGCGCGGATCTTGTCGGTCAGCGCGCCCACGGCCTCGCGGGCTTTTTCAACCGTGCGGTTCCACACCAGCACATCCTGCCCGTCTTCGATCAGTTTCTTCAGCCCGGGGATCGAGGAAAGCCCGGTACCACACCAATGAATCGTCATCTCAGATCCCTTTCATATTCTCGTCGTATGTAGCCTTGGCCCGGCCCCAGACGCCAGCCTCCAGATCGCCCAGCGTGGCGAGCGAGGGCAGCAGTTGGGCGGCGTAATCTTCCGAGCTTTCTACCGGCAGAAGCGAGGGCAGATTGTCGATTGCCATCACATCCAGCGGCGGGGTGTCATGCACCCGCAGGGCCGGGGCCTGCCAGTCGGTGGCGCGGTCGTAAACCGGCACCGGGTTGTAATCGCTGTCAGGGTCGCAGGCGATGTCGCCGATCACCGTCAGGGCACGCTCTGCCGTCAGCGCCTCGCGCGGCACAAAAACCGGCGTACCGGGGCGCGCGAAGATGCAATTGACCAACCCGGCCCAATGCGCCAATCACGATGGCACGGGGCGTGGGCTTGCCGCTGGCGGCAAGGTTTTGCGTCAGATCGGCCAGCAGCGCGTCTTTGCCGGGATAGGTGCCGACGGCCGGGCAGATGCCGCCATCCTGTTGCGCAGCCCAGCTTTTCAGCGAAATCGCTGCCCCGGCATAGCCCGCCCAATAACCAAAGGCCGCGACCCGCCGCCCGCTGGGATCGACCAGATATTCGAGATCGTAAAGCGTGCCGCCTCCGGCCTTGAACCGCTCCAGAAGCTTGCGCCCGGAATGCTGGCCCTTGAAGGCGTGGCCGAACATGATGTGGCGATGGGGTAGGGGGGTGCCATCCTCGGGCAATTCCTTCAGCCCGAAAATGATCGCGTCTTCTGGCGCGTCGGGCCAGGAATTTTCCGCCACGATCTCGCAACCCGCCGCCACATAGCCATCAATCGGGATCGCCCGCACCGAGCTTTCCTCGACGCTCACCCGCAGCCCCGCCGCGATCAGCGCTTTCGCCCCTTCGGGCGTCAGCCCCACCCGTTCTTCATTCGGGCGCTGCTCGGCCCGGACCCAAAGATGTGTCATGTCGGTAGTCCTCAGATAGTAGTTTGCGCGTGGTGGCGGTCGGGGTGATCCAGATGCGGCACGGCGTTGAATTGGGTCATCATTATCCCGGCCGGATGCGGTGCGAAGCGGTGGACCGAGGAATTCATGATCGGCAGGATGGCGCGGGTAAAGGGGCCAAGCTTCAACCCCATCGCCACCCGCGTGGCCATGCCAATCAGCCCGCCGGAGGTAAAGACGATGGCACGTTCGCCGCGCCCGGCGATCTCATGCAGCACATCGCTGACCCGGGTCTGAAAATCGTGAAAGCTTTCCGATGCACCTTCGATCTTGCCCTCCTGCCAGGCCGAAAAGGTCAGTGGCAGGTGATCGACAAAAGCCTCTGGCCCATCCGGATGCGGAATACCGAATTGCTGATGCATCAGCTCGGAAAGCTCGAAATAGCGCACTTCGTTCAGCCGCGGATCGGTTTCGACATCGCCGGCCTCAGCCCCCCATTCCGCCGCGCTTTGCTGGTGACGGTTCAGATCGCCCGCATAGATCCGCTCAAACCGCTCGCCGGAGCTGCGCATATAGTCGCCCAGCCAACGGATCTGTTGCCGCCCCAGATCGGACAGGCTGTCATAACCAATCTCATCGGTGGCGGCATTATTGGCCTGCCCGTGGCGGATAAGGGTGATTTGCGTCATCTCGGCTCCTTGCGCTTGGCGGTGTGCTAGCCTGCCAGCGGACAAGATGAAAGCTTTTGATCCCGAAAGGCCGCGGCGATTGCCGGATTTTCAGGGGCTGCGACAGGCTGTCGCACATGTGTGGCAAACTGCGCACTTGACGCGAATGAAAACAAACCTTTGACGCGCCGGGATTCTTCTGCAAAACTTCGTTTATACCTGATCGTTAGCGCGATCAGTGCACTGGCAAGGCCGGTGTAGGAGGAGAAGTTCAGCACGAAACCGCCCGTCAAACGGGTCTGACCTGCGATTTTGCAGATGGGTTTTCTGTGCGCAAAGAAAGGATCGAGCCAATGAGCAAACGGATCGCAACGCTGAATGTCATCGCCTGGGGTGGGTTCTGGGCCTTTGGCTATCTTGCCATTACGGCGGGCGCGACCCAGCCGGGCCAAATGCTGATGGCCGGTTTTCTGGCTGCGCTTGGCGGTGGTATCGGGCTGTGGTGCTATCTGCGCCTGGTCGACCATAGCGAAAAGATCGGCTACCGCGCTCCCGGCCCGCGCAAACAGCAAAAGCCTGAACATCACAGCGCGGTGCTGGCCGATCTCTGATCTACCCCAAGCCACATAAACCAATGATAGTAAGCAAGCAGGAAAACGCCTGCTATCGCATAACAGGAAAACGCCTGCTATCGCATAACACCCTTGTGATTGGTCTTATCCGGGACAAAGCTCGGATGACCACCAAGGAGGGTGTTGATGAAACTTGCATTGAAAAAAACTCTGGCGCTGGGGGCAGTTGTGTTCCTGCCGCATTTGGCCGTGGCCAGCGATGTTGCGCTGATCGTTGCCGAAAGCGATTACGCACGTCTGCCTGATGTCTATGGGGCCGATCGGGCCGCCACATTGGCGCAGGTGCTGGAAGCAAACGGATTTCAGGTCACAACCAGTTTTGATCAGAGTGCCGATACGGTTTGGCAGGTCGTGGATGAGTTTCGCGATCAGGCCGATATTTCTGACCGGGTTCTGGTGATCCTTTCCGGGCATATGGTGTCGACCGAACGCGAAAGCTGGCTTCTGACCCATCGCGCAGAGCGCCCGAATGATCTCTCGGTCGGCAGCACTGGCCTGCCGCTTGGGCCGATCATGGATATTGCCGCCGCCCATCAGGGGCAGGCAGTGGTGATGCTGGCCCCGTCGGATGATGGGATTGCCGGGCCTGGGCTTGCCCCCGGGATCGCCATCGAAGCGCCGCAGGGGGTGACGCTGATCTCAGGCCCCATCGACGGGTTGATGCGCGTGACCAATGAAGTGTTGCTGGCGCCCGGCACGCCGCCTGCCAGCGCCCTTGCCCGTCCGCCGCGCGGCGTATCGGTGCAGGGTTTCCTATCGGATGCCACGCCGTTTCTGCCTGCCGAGGCTGCCTCTGTCGCCGTCGAGGATAGCGCGCCGCAATTCCCGACCGCAGAAGAGATTGAAGCAGATCTGGGCCTTGATCGCGACGCTCGCCGTCAGGTGCAGCGCAATCTGGCACTGCTTGGCAATGATCCGCATGGGATCGACGGGATATTCGGCCCGGCCACCCGCCGCGCCCTTGCCGATTGGCAATCTGCTGAAGGCTATGCTCCGACCGGCTATCTGACCGAAGACGGGCTGGAAGCGCTTGCCGCCAAAGCTGCCGTCCGGGCCGAGCAACTGGCCGCCGAAGCCGAGGCTCGCCGCGCCGAAGAGGAACGCAAAGACACCGCCTATTGGAAGGAAACCGGCCGAGGCAGCGATGAAGCCGGGCTGCGCGCCTATCTGGAACGCTATCCCGACGGGCTGTACGCCGAGATCGCCGATCAGCGCCTGTCAGAGATTGAAGCCGACAAACGTGCTGAAGCAGCGGCGGAAGAGCGCAGCTATTGGGATCAGGTGCGTGCTGAGGATCAGGCGGAAAGCTATCGCACTTACCTGGAACGCTATCCGCAGGGTGCTTTTGCTGAAGAAGCGCAGGCCCGTCTGGCAGAGCTGACGGCAACGGATGATCAGGCCGAAGCGGCAACGGCGGCCAAAGCCGAAGAAACCCATGTGGCGGGCAATATCGTCACCCGGCTTCTGGCGGAAAATCAGCTTGCCGGGGCCGGGTACAATCCGGGGCGCATCGACGGGCAGTTCGATGAAACCACGCGCCGGGCGATCCGCCGGTTCCAACAGGCGCAGGGGCTTGAGGTGACGGGCTATGTGACCCAGGCCACCATGGTGCGTCTGCTGGTGGCACATTAAGTGGCTGCTAAAAGTACCTGAACAAACAGAAAGGCCGCCGAAATTCGGCGGCCTTTCAGATCAAAGCGTCAGCTTCGTGAAGATCAGCCCTGACGGGCTTTGAAGCGGCGCTGCGTCTTATTGATGACGTAGACGCGGCCCTTGCGGCGCACGACGCGGCAGTCGCGGTGCCGGTTCTTCAGCGAGCGGAGCGAGTTGCGGACTTTCATGGCCCTTCTCCTCATGTCGCGGCGCCGGGAGCGCCTTTGAAACCTATGCCCGTTGCCGGGCGGTGAATGGTGGGCGATACTGGGATCGAACCAGTGACCCCTTCGATGTCAACGAAGTGCTCTACCGCTGAGCTAATCGCCCTGAATTGTACTGTCTGGATGGCCCGAATGAGCCACTCAAACAAACAGACGCGGGAAACCCCGCGCCGGTCCGCGTGTCTATAGAAGGAGTCGGCGGGGGAAGCAAGGGGCTTTTGATAAGTCTGGAAATACCGCATAGTGCGGTCAGGAGACCTGCCATGTCGCACCCGGTTTATGACCTGTTCCTGCCCGAAACCCGCAATACAAGCGTGGTTTTCGCCTCTCCTCATTCTGGCGATCACTATGACCGGACCTTCCTTAAGCGCAGCATGCTTGATGAGCGCACGTTACGTTCGTCGGAAGATGCTTTTATCGACCAGTTATTCGCCGCCGCTCCGCGCAACGGGGCGCCGCTGATCGCGGCTCGTTTCCCGCGCGCCTATGTCGATCTGAACCGGGGCGCAGACGAGCTTGATCCGGCGCTGATCCGGGGAATTGCGCGGAAAACGCATAATCCCAGAGTTGCCTCCGGGCTGGGGGTGATTCCGCGCGTGGTATCCGGCGGGCGCGAGATTTATCGCGGCAAGCTGAGCCAGCATGAGGCTGAGGAGCGGCTGGAGCGGTGCTGGCATCCTTTTCATGTCACCCTGCAATCGCTGATCACCGAGTCGCATCACCTGTTTGGCAATGCGATCCTGATCGATTGCCATTCCATGCCCCATGATGCGCTGGCAAATCTGTGGAGCAAGGGTGGGCCGAAACCCGAGATCGTGCTGGGCGATAGGTTTGGTGCCTCAGCCAGCGCTGCGGTGATCGAGCCGATTGAGAAGGCGTTTCGCGATGCCGGATTTCGGGTGGTACGCAACTCGCCCTTTGCCGGGGCCTATACCGCCCAGCATTATGGCCGTCCGTCGCGACGCCAACATGCTGTGCAGATTGAGATCGACCGGTCGCTTTACATGGACGAGGCGAGAATCCGGCCCAATGCCGATTTCGACAGGATGCAGCAACTGCTATCGGGTATTGTCGCCGAGATCACAAAGCTGGGCCGTCCGACGGAAAAGCTGCCCCTTGCCGCTGAATAGAATTGTCGGGGCACACGGCCATCCTGCGACGCATTCGCGGGCGAGTGGTCGCAGTTAGGCCACTATCTGAGCCGCAGTCAGATTTTACCGGCGCGGGCTTCGCCATCCCATTTCATCAGGGCACGTTTCAAGACTTCCGAGCGTTGTTTGAACTCGGTCTCCATCAGCTTTTCAGCCCCGGCCCTATCGCCTTTCACCGCATGTTCCAGAACGTCCGCAGCGGCTTCGTGAAACTTCTTATGCAGCTGCGACACCACATAATAAGGTTTGCCACTGCGAATCTGGCCGTCAAATTGCGGTCCGCCAATCCACTGGCCAAATTCGCAGGCGGTACAATCCCGAAGCTGCTCTGGCGATTTGTCGGAATGGCCGTGCTTAATGGCCGTGTTCAACTTCATTTTCCACGCACCATGTGCACCGATTGCATTTCGAATTCCGCGTTCGAGCTCTCGAGCGTCCATTCTGATCTCCATCTTAACCCAGTGACGTGGAGTATTGCAGAACTGCACAAATAAACGATTAAGTGCCGCCAAAAAATTGGGCGTCAGCGTTCCGTGTGCGACCGCATGAGCTCCCCATGGGCAGGTTGTTCATGCAGCCATTTCAGCAAGGCCCGGATTTCTGTCAGGCTTTCTGTCCGCAGCTATCGTGGATAGCCGGTTTCTGCGGGGGCGCGCTTCGGCTGCTCACGCATCCATTTTATCAGGCCACGCGACAGTTTCTCGGTTTTCTCGGCATATTCGCCAGTCAGAACCGAGACAGCCCCGCGCTTATCCCCGACGGCAACAAGGCGCATAACCTCGCCTGCGCTTTGGTGAAATTCCCGATGCAGCCGGTGAATCACCTGATAGGGTTTGCGCTCTTTGACCAGCGGATGGATCTGTGACCCTTCCAGCCACTGCCCGAACTCACAACAGGTGTGGCAGGCAACTTCATCCGGTGAAACATTGATCTGGCCGGTATTAATGGCCGTCTTCAACTTCAATTTCCAGCCGCCATGAGCAGCGATTGCAGCGCGAATTTGTGGAGTCAGATCAGTATTGGGCATAACAACAACCATACAATTTAAACGTGTAGGTGGATGCTGCTCCGCAGGTATTAAATATGCGTTAATGCGAATATTACCGGATAGATCGACCTTTAATAATCGCATCCTTACCAAACTTTGCCCGGATCGCATCGGTGGCGCGTTCGGCAGCGCGGCGTTTGCTACCCTGTGGGTCGAGCAGATCGCCCGACAGGTCAGCCCCATCGCCGGAGGTCAGATCAGAGATCCCGACCCCGATCAGCCGAAATGGCGCCTCGCCTGCAACGCTGGCAAAAAGCTCGCGCGCCGTATGATAGATGCGGTCAGCAGATTGGGTCGGGTCCGACAAGGTGATCCGCCGGGTCAGGCTGCGAAAATCGGCGCGTTTCAGTTTCAGGGTAACGATCCGCCCGGCGATGTTTTTCGCCTTTGCGCGGCCCGATACCTTTTCCGATAGTCGCCAGAGATGGCCATCGAGCAGATCGGCATCAGACGTGTCTTCAAAAAACGTGGTTTCGTTGGAGATCGACTTGATCGGATGATGCGCCGACACTTTGCGGTTGTCCTGCCCCCGTGCCAGATGCCAAAGGCGGTCGCCCATCGCCCCAAATCGCGCGTGCAGATCCTCTTTCTCCCAGCGCAACAGATCGCTGAAAGTGCGAATACCGGCCCGCTCCAGCGCGGTTTTGGTGGCAAGACCGACGCCCCAGATCAGGCTGACAGATCGGTTGGCCAAGAAATCGTCTGTCTCGGCTTTGCCGATCACCGAAAACCCGCGCGGTTTGTCGAGATCCGAGGCAACCTTGGCGAGGAATTTATTGTGGGAAAGGCCGATGGAGCCAGAGAGCCCCAGCTCATCTTCCATCCGCTTCACCAGCTGCGCCAGCATCGCGGCAGGGGAGGCGTGGTGGAGCTTTTCCGTGCCGGTCATATCCAGAAAGGCCTCATCGAGTGATAGCGGTTCGATCGAGGGCGTCAGCTCCTCCATAAAGCCGCGAATCTGCCGGGAGACAGCGACGTAATGTTCCATCCGGGGGCGGATCACCACCGCATCGGGACAGAGCTTCAGCGCCTGAAACATCGGCATGGCGGAATGCACTCCGCGCACCCGGGCGACATAGCAGGCGGTTGATACCACCCCACGCTTGCCGCCGCCGATGATCACCGGCTTGCCCGCCAGATCAGGATCGTCGCGCTTTTCCACCGAGGCATAGAAGGCATCGCAATCCATATGGGCGATGCTGAGGTCGAAAAGCTCTGGATGCGAGACCACCCGCGGGCTGCGGCAGGCGGGGCAGCGCGCGCCGGTCTCGAACTGGGTCAGGCAATCTCGGCAAAGGGCAGGCATGGCGGGTCTATAGCAGCAATCAACGGGTCGTTAATGCGCGTTTTGCGGCAGGCCATCGCTGATTTCGTAATAATCGCCCTTGTCGGCGGTAAAGATATGCATCTTCAGCCGGGTCTCGGTGGGCGTGTCGAATGCCCCCATGGCGATGCCAATCCAGTCGCGATGCGGCGGATCGAAAAACAAGGTCGCACCGCAGGTGGCGCAAAAGCCGCGCCGCACTTTCTCAGAAGACTGATACCAGGTGACATGGTCCTCGCCACGGATATGCACGCGCTCGCGCGGCACATCGCTTGCCGCGAAATAGTGGCCCGACACTTTGCGGCAGATTGAGCAATGGCAGGCGTCAGGCGCGGGCAGATCGCCTTCAACCTCGATCTGAACCGCACCGCAAAGACAGGAGGCGTGATGCATAATGATCTCCCTTTGTTCCTTTTCAACGATAGGCCGGAGCTGGTGTAGTGGCAAGAGACTGCGCGTTGCTCTGCGAGGGGAACCTCACATGAAGGAAAGGCACCGAACCGGCTGGTTCGATGCCTTGAGGGTAATCTTTTGGTTCGGCGCCGCAGCGATATGCCAGCTGCCATGCATACGGGTTCACCGGATCAGCTTCTTGGCCTAGAACTCATCCCAGCCATCATCCTCATCGACGACTGCGGCAGCTTGCGGGGCTGCGGCGCTCGCGGCTTTGGCGGGTGCCGCTGCGGGCTTCGGGGCGGGCGCTGAGGGCGTTGCGGGCTCGGCGCTGCGCCGGGTTGAGAAGCTGGGCGCGACCACATCGGCGGATTTGCCGCCCGGTTTGCCGGTCTGGAAGCGGCTCATGGTCTGGGTCAGGGTCTCGGCTTCACGGGTCAGCGCATGGCTGGCCGCCGTGGTTTCCTCAAACATCGCCGCGTTCTGTTGCGTCACCTGATCGAGCTGGTTCATCGCCTCGTTGATCTCAACCAGACCCGAGCTCTGCTCTTTCGACGACACCGCGATGGCCGAGACGTTTTCCGCGATCTCTTTGACGCTGTCGACAATGCCTCTCAGCGCGTTGCCCGCCTGATCGACCAGATCCACGCCGCGTTTCACCTGCGCGCCCGAATCGACGCCCGCGTTCAGGGCCAGAAGGTTGGTCTGGAAGGCGATATCGTCGATCACCGAGGTGATCTTGCCGATCTGCTGCGAGGAGTTTTCAATCTCGCCCATCGCGCTCACCGCTTCACGCACCACCTCGCCCGAGGCTTCGGCGTTTTTGCGGGCGTTTTCGACCAGCTCATTCGCATGGGCCGCGCCTTCCGCGGCCGATTGCACCGAGGAGGTGAGCTCATCAATCGCCGAAGCGGTTTCTTCCAGCGTTGCCGCCTGTTTTTCCGTCCGCAAGGACAGGTCATCGGCGGCATTGGAGATCTCGGCAGCTTCGCCCTGGATCAGATCGGCGTTTTCGACCACGCCGCGCATCGCCTCCAGCAGACGGCCAAGCGCCTGATTGTAGTCATTGCGCAGCTGCTCGTATTCCGCATCGAAGGTCTCGTCGATCTGCGCCGTCAGATTGCCAAGCGCCAGCTGTTCCAGACCTTCTTGCAGGGCTGTCACGACCTTGGCCTGCGCCGCTTGCATCGCTTCGCGTTGTTCCTCAGATATCCGCATTGCCTTGCGGGCATCGGTTACATCCTGACCGATCAGAACGATCCGCATCAGCTTGCCTTGCTCATCCATCACTGGCGCGAAGGCACCGTCGGTCAGCACTTGTTCGCCATCGGAGCGCACAGGACCGGGAAAAACGTCATACACGACATTGCCCTTCTGCATCTCGCGATAGAGGGGCTCGCTGACATCCTGCAGCGGCGGCATCGAAGACATCTGATCTTCGGTGATGTTCCAGGCTTTCTGCACGATTTCATTGCCACTCAGAAGTTCACCTTCGGCAGAGAAATCCGCCCGGATCTGGGATTTGTCCAAAGCCCCCATGACGGCGCGATTGAGATATTCCTCGGTCTCGTCCATCCATTCGACCACATAACCAATCGAAGCGCCGTGCTCGTCGCGCACCGCCGAAATCGCCAGCCGCAACCGTAGATCACCAACGCCGATTTCATCTTCATAGGGCAGGTTTTCAGGATCCGAGAGAAGCTCTGACAATTCAGAGGCGCTCAAACGGGGATGGAAGGAAGCGACATCATAGCCGATGATCTGATCAGGATCGAAATCGGCGGCCACGCTCCGGAAATTGTCACGATTTTCAGAGAAAAGCGTAATCCCCGCCCGGTTGATCTGGGTGATCTTCAGCGCGTCATCCACCATCATCATCGCCGCACCGCTCGCCTCAAAGGCCGCCCCACGGAACCGGTTCTGCGTGATCCGGGCAATGCCGGCAGAGAGCTGATCACGCAAACGCACAACTGATTTGCCGATATCGCCCAGCTCATCGCCGCGTTTGGCGGAGGGCACCGCGACATCGTATTGTTCCTGCGAAACCTTATCGACAACGCGCGACAGGGCCACCATGGGCTTGCTGATCCAGAACCGCAGGATCAGAACAGACAGCGCAATCGCGATCAGCGCGACGATCACCGCGACCTGAATCGCGCGCATGTTTTCCTGCCAGGCCTCAGCCGCAACGGCGTCGATGGTCCAGCGTGTTGCCAAGGCGCCGACCGTTTCCCAATCCTCGCCATAAACCACTGTTTTGGCGACGGAAAAACCGTCTTCCGAGACTGTTTCCCAATCATCCTCAATGGCTTGACGCGCCAGCACTGCGAGCTCTTCGCCATGGGTATCATCAACGCCATAGTCCAGCAGGACTTCGCCATCAGGGGCCACAATCACCGCTTCAAGCATCTGGGCTTCTGTCTGCGCGGTGAGGAAATCAATCGCCGTGGTGATCGCATCCAAGTCACCGGCATGAAGCGCGTCACCCAACGCATCGGCCTGCATCGTGTTGACCTGCGCCGCCGTCTTGGAAAGCTGATGCTTGGCCACGCGCATTCCGGATTGAGTGAACTCATAGGAAATCGACGCACTCAGCGCTGCGGCCACGATCGCAACGAAAGCTGCCAGTTTCACAAAGATAGAATTGACCCGAGGCACTCTCAATTTACGCAGGCGGATCGCTTTCATAGCAACGTCCTCTTTCTTTTATACGCATACCAGCGCTGGATCAGAGCGCTGGTTCAAACTGGCGCGATGCGATCATACTGAAACTGACGGCACCTTTGACTGGACCCGTTGACCGGATGTGTCGGCTGTTACCGGAGCACCCAGCAGTCATACGAACCCAGAAAACACATATGCCCATCGCCTTTTCAGTCGGTTAATAGGCAGAGGTGATTGGGCAAAATTCTTACAAAAACAGCATTTTGTGGCAGGGTTACTGCTCTGAATACACGGTCTGATTGCGGGCGAGGGCTGGTGCTGCCGGGATGGGCGAGGATAGGGCGGCCCAGGCATGGGGATCATTTGGTGACAGAACGCGGAGGTCTCCTCTATCTGCCAGCAGGTTCTGCACCGGTGCTTTGCAGAGCGTCGCTGCGGCAATCCTCCCACAGGCCAGAACTTTTTGCACAACCTTGAAGTGTGTCATTGTGGCTGATTCGCTCCGGTGACAGGTTGCCCCTGTCGCCACGATGCGACGCTTCCAACTCCGATCCGGGGATGACCACAATGTTTGATCGAATTGTGACCTATTTCAACAAACGCACGGGCGAAGAGCAGGTGTTTATGCTGGTTGTCGGTGGTGTCATGATTTTTGCGCTTGTCATTGTGGCCACGCGCATCGCCGGTTTGGCCGCCGGGGCGCTGGCCTGAAATCAGCAAATCAAGCCGGACAGTTGGGATCAGCGCGTGTTGTGCGTGCTTGAGGGGTGAGCTATCTGCGGTTTTTCCCCGCATGTCTTTCGTTGAGAAAGCATGGCTGGATCGTCATATATAAAGGGTCGCATTCAGGCGGCTGATTGGAGAGTATCATGCCCGTTGATCAACTACTTGGCCAATTTGTTGGCTCAAATATCATTCCGCTACTGATCGCGGTTTTCCTTGTCATTTCGGTCTTCCTCGGGGTGCGTATCGTGCCTCAGAGCCAGAAATACGTGGTTGAGCGGTTTGGCCGGTTGCAGAAGGTTCTGGGGCCGGGGATCAACTTCATCATCCCGTTCCTTGACCGGGTGGCGCATAAGATCTCGATCCTCGAACGCCAGCTGCCCACCGCTGAACAGGACGCGATCACCAAGGATAACGTGCTGGTGCAGGTGGAAACCTCGGTATTCTACCGCATCCTTGAGCCGGAAAAGACCGTCTATCGCATCCGCGATGTAGATGCCGCCATTGCCACCACCGTGGCCGGGATCGTGCGGGCCGGGATCGGCGAGATGGATCTGGACGAGGTGCAATCGAACCGTCAGGAGCTGATCACCCAGATCAAGCAGCAGGTCGCCGATGCGGTCGATGACTGGGGCATTGAGGTGACGCGGGCCGAGATCCTTGACGTGAACCTTGATCAGGCGACGCGCGACGCGATGCTGCAGCAGCTGAACGCCGAACGTGAACGCCGCGCGCAGGTGACCCGGGCGGAAGGCGCCAAGCGGGCGGTGGAGCTGAATGCGGATGCCGAGCTTTATGCCGCTGAACAGACCGCCAAGGCACGGCGCATCTCGGCTGAGGCCGAAGCCTATGCCACCGAAGTTGTGGCCGAAGCGATTGCCAAAAACGGGCTGGAAGCGGCGCAGTATCAGGTGGCGCTGAAACAGGTCGAGGCGCTGGCGAAAGTCGGCTCGGGTGAGGGCAACCAAACCGTGCTGCTGCCCGCCAATGCACTCGATGCCTTTGCCAATGCCTTCACCATGCTGAAAGGAACAGGCAAATGATTTGGGAAATCTGGTGGGCCTGGGTTGCCTTTGGCATCGCCCTTGCGATCCTGGAAGTCCTGGCCCCCGGCTTTATCTTTGTCGGCTTTGCCATCGGCGCGGTGATGGTCGGGCTTTTGATACTGATCGGGCTTGCCTTTACTCTGGCCTGGGCGCTGGTGATTTTCGCCGTTGTCTCTGTCATCGCTTGGGTGCTGATGCGCAAAATTTTTGGAGTGCGCGGCGGGCAGGTGAAAAACTTCGATCACGATATCAACGAAGACTGAACCGCTACTTCAGACTGCAAATACAAAGGGCGCATCCAATCGGTGCGCCCTTTCAGCCTGGGGAAATACTCCGGGGGTGCGGGGGGCTGGCCCCGCTTAGGGCAGTTCGGCCAGCACCGCCTGAGCCATTTGGCGCGGGCTGTCAGCCCGGGTGATCGGACGACCGACAACGATGTGATCGGCCCCGGCGCGGATCGCGTCGCCCGGGGTCATGATGCGTTTCTGGTCATTCACCGCTGCCCAAGTGGGGCGCACGCCGGGGGTGACGATCAGTTTGCCTTTCGCTTCCGGCAAGGCGCGGATATCGGCGGCTTCATGCGGGCTGGAAATCACCCCGTCAGCCCCGGCTTCCAGCGCCCGGCGGGCACGTTCGACGGTTAGCTCATGCAGATCGCCGGGTTGGATCAGTGCCTGATCCAGATCGGCGCGGT
This sequence comes from Maritimibacter sp., assembly GCA_037379985.1. Classification (GTDB taxonomy): domain Bacteria; phylum Pseudomonadota; class Alphaproteobacteria; order Rhodobacterales; family Rhodobacteraceae; genus Sinisalibacter. The sequence continues at coordinate 10,378 of JARRIY010000029.1, read as the reverse complement.
CCAGCGAGGTCAGCACGGTCACCGCCAGCACTTTCAGATCCGACCCGCCTTTGCCCTCAGCCGCCGCGCGTACCACATAGGGGTCGCCATGCACGGTCAGGAAATCCAGCCCGATTTCGCTGAGATTACGCACCGCGCCTTCGATGGTGTTGGGGATGTCGAAAAGCTTCATATCCAGAAAGATACGTTTGCCAAATTCATCGATCAGCTCGCGCGCCAGCGCCAACCCGCCGCCCATCAGCATTTCCAGCCCGATCTTGTAAAATCCAACATCGGGGCCGAGCTTCTGGCACATATCCAGCCCCATCAGCACATTCGGAAAGTCGAGCGGAACGATGAGCCTTGTATCGGCGGGCATAATGGGCTCCAGAGTCGTGAAAATCGTTGCCTTTTGACGCCTCTCAAAGGTGAAGGTCAAGCCGTGCTCTGATCTCAGGTGCTGGTTTCCATGGCGTCCGGCAGGGTAATGCGGCGTTCGCCGCGACGAAATCCCGGCATTCGCCCGACCTGACGCAGCGCATCTGCAATCAGCTCGTCGCGCAATTTCTTCGGACAGCAATCCTGCAACAGCCCGGAATGACAGAGAAAATGCATATGAACTCTGTCTGCTTCGTCGCTGGCGCTAAGTTCCAGCGCAACATGGCCTTCATGGCGCGCAGCTACACAATCGTAGCGCAAGCCCGTTATATCAACGTCTTTCAATATCATATCCGCTGCCCCCAATGCAGCGTAACCGGCAAGCCGGCATCAACATCCCCGCCATGTACATGCGGCGATGGGGGCGATTCCGCAAGCGCTTGATCTTGCAGAGGCTCCGATTTCTCCCCATCTGTTGCATGAGGTCCAAAGGGATGTGCCGCCGGGCGGGCATTCCAGATATGGGCGCTTTGAAAAAGGAGAGTGCTATGAACTTGGAGAAGTTCACAGAACGTGCGCGCGGGTTTGTTCAGGCCGCGCAGACGATTGCGACGCGCGAGAATCATCAGCGGCTCGCGCCGGAACATTTGTTGAAAGCCTTGATGGATGATGAGGAAGGCATGGCTGCCAATCTCATTCGCAAGGCGGGCGGCTATCCCAAACCTGTAACCGATGCGGTGGATGCCGCTTTGGCAAAAATCCCGCGTGTGACGGGGGATGCAGGCCAGGTCTATCTCGACAGTACCACGGTGCGGGTGCTCGACGAGGCCGAGAAGGTCGCCAAAAAGGCGGGCGATAGTTTCGTGCCGGTCGAACGGATGCTGACCGCATTGGCGCTGGTGAAATCGAAAGCGCGCGAGGCGCTTGAGGCCGGGGCGGTTTCGGCCCAGAACCTCAATGCCGCGATCAATGACGTGCGCAAGGGGCGCACAGCAGATAGCGCGAGCGCCGAAGACAGCTATGAAGCCCTGAAGAAATATGCCCGCGACCTGACCGAGGCCGCTGAAGAGGGCAAGATCGACCCGATTATCGGGCGCGATGAAGAAATTCGCCGCACCATGCAGGTGCTCAGCCGCCGGACCAAGAATAACCCTGTGCTGATCGGCGAGCCGGGCACCGGGAAAACCGCAATTGCCGAAGGGCTGGCGCTGCGCATCGTCAATGGCGACGTGCCCGAGAGCCTGAAGAACAAAAAGCTTCTGGCGCTCGATATGGGTGCGCTGATTGCCGGTGCGAAATATCGCGGCGAGTTTGAAGAGCGTCTGAAAGGTGTGCTGAACGAAGTCACCTCGGCGGCGGGCGAGATCATCCTGTTCATCGACGAAATGCACACGCTGGTGGGCGCGGGGAAATCGGAAGGCGCGATGGACGCGGCCAACCTGATCAAACCGGCGCTTGCGCGCGGCGAGCTCCACTGCGTGGGCGCCACGACGCTCGATGAATACCGCAAATATGTGGAAAAAGACGCGGCTCTGGCCCGGCGCTTCCAGCCGGTACTGGTGGAAGAGCCGACGGTGGAAGACACCATCTCCATCCTGCGCGGGATCAAGGAAAAGTACGAGCTGCACCATGGCGTGCGGGTCACCGATAGCGCGCTGGTGGCGGCGGCAACGTTGAGCCATCGCTATATCACCGACCGCTTCCTGCCCGATAAGGCCATCGACCTTGTCGACGAGGCCGCGAGCCGCTTGCGCATGGAAGTCGATAGCAAACCCGAAGAGCTCGATCAGCTCGACCGGCAGATCCTGCAAATGCAGATCGAAGCCGAGGCGCTGAAGAAAGAAGACGATGCCGCTTCGAAAACCCGGCTTGAAAAGCTGGAAGCAGAGCTCAGCGATTTGCAGGAGAAATCGGCGAGCATGACGGCCAAATGGCAGGCCGAGCGTGATAAGCTGGAAGGCGCCCGCGACATCAAGGAACAGCTTGACCGGGCGCGGGCCGATCTGGACGCGGCCAAGCGCGAGGGCAATCTGGCCCGGGCGGGCGAGCTTTCCTATGGGATCATCCCCGAGCTGGAGCGCAAGCTCAGCGAGGCCGAAGCGCGTGACGACGACATGCTGGTGGAAGAGGCTGTGCGCCCCGAACAGATCGCCGGGGTTGTCGAACGTTGGACGGGCATTCCGACCTCGAAAATGCTCGAAGGCGAGCGCGACAAGCTGCTCCGGATGGAAGACGGCTTGCATAAGCGCGTGATCGGTCAGGATCAGGCCGTGCGTGCGGTGGCCAATGCCGTGCGCCGTGCGCGGGCCGGGCTGAACGATGAAAACCGTCCGTTGGGCAGTTTCCTGTTCCTCGGGCCGACCGGCGTGGGCAAAACCGAGCTGACCAAGGCGGTGGCCGAGTTCCTGTTTGACGATGACAGCGCCATGGTGCGCATCGACATGTCGGAATTCATGGAGAAACACGCGGTGTCGCGGCTGATCGGTGCCCCTCCGGGCTATGTCGGCTATGACGAGGGCGGGGTTCTGACCGAAGCGGTGCGGCGTCGGCCCTATCAGGTGGTGCTGTTCGACGAGGTCGAAAAGGCCCATCCGGACGTGTTCAACGTGCTGCTACAGGTGCTTGATGATGGCGTGCTGACCGATGGTCAGGGCCGCACGGTGGATTTCAAGCAAACCCTCATCGTGCTCACCTCGAACCTTGGGTCACAGGCGCTGAGCCAGCTGCCCGAGAATGCCGATGGCGGGCAGGCCAAACGCGATGTGATGGATGCGGTGCGGGCGCATTTCCGCCCTGAGTTCCTCAACCGTCTGGATGAAACGATCATCTTTGACCGGCTGACGCGCGACAATATGGACGGGATCGTTGAGATTCAGCTGGGTCTGCTCGCCAAACGGCTGGCCAAGCGCGACATCACGCTCAGCCTTGATGACGGGGCCAAAACCTGGCTCGCCGATCAGGGTTATGACCCGGTCTATGGCGCGCGTCCGCTGAAACGGGTTGTGCAGAAAAGCCTGCAAGACCCGCTGGCCGAACTGATCCTGGCCGGCGATGTGCTCGATGGCGATACCGTGACGGTGCATGCAGGCGTTGACGGGCTGATGATCGGGGAAAAGACCGGCGCCAGCCACAAGCCGCGCCCGGATGACGCGGTGGTTCACTAAGCTGCCCATCTGATCTGACAGAAATGTCCCCCGCCGGAGCGATCCGGCGGGGTTTTTATGTGGGGGGAAGCGGGGGCGCTTACATGTCGTCGGCGCTGGGCAGGATACCGGCTTCTTGCGCCGCAGCGAGCTCATCAACATCCAGCACGCCATCGCTGTTGGTATCGGCCTGAACAAAGGCGTCTTCGGTCACGTCCGGATACATCGCCATGACCTCGTCCAGCGTGATCATGCCATCTTCATTGGCGTCGATCATGTCCTGCGCCATGGCGCCACTGATCCCGGCAAGTACAAAGGCGGCAGCGAGGGTGAACTTTTTCATCTTTACGTCTCCATCTGAAGGTTTTTTGGCGCCCGGTTTGGGCGTGGGGCGAGATCAGCATGTCGGCGAAGGGTCTGCATCGCCGATCCGCCGGGGCGGGGCATTTCGGCACCGATCTGCGTGAAAGCGGGAAAACTCTGCGCGGAGACCCGCATATCAAAGGCAGGGTTTTGCCATATGGCGGCAATCCTCCTGCCCCAACGTCACAGATCGGCAGGGATATGCCGGGCAAGGGGTGGCCCCTAGTATCGGCGGAAAAGGGGAGGACGAGATGCGCAAAATTGACCGGCTGCTGGCCGAATATGGCGAGAGCCATGAGAACCCGACCAACAAATTGGTGCACTGGATTTGTGTGCCGGTGATTTTCACCTGTGTCGCGGCGTTTTTCTATTCGCTGCCCGTGATTGCCGGGATCAGCCTGTTCTACATCGCCGCGGCGCTGACACTGCTTTACTACATCACCCTGTCGCCCCGGCTGGCGCTGGGCTTTATCGGGGTTCTGGGTGTGGTGCTGGGCATTCTGGCGATTGTCGAAGCCTATGTGCCTCTGCCGCTTTGGCAGGTGGCCGCGATTGCCTTTGTCATCGCCTGGATCGGGCAATTCTGGGGGCATTCGGTCGAGGGCAAGCGTCCTTCGTTTTTCAAAGACCTGCAATTTCTGCTGATCGGTCCCGCCTGGCTGATGAGCCATGTCTTTCAGCGCTTCGGCATCGTCTATTAAGCGATGATCCAGCGGCAGAAATGGGCCAGAAAATCGGATTCGTTCTTGCTGTATTAACCAGTCTTCCGCATGTTGCCTGTGAGTAAAGCAGTCGGGGTGCCGGTCGTGATCGAGTTTTATGAATGGGCCGCCGCCGCCCTGCAAATTTTGGCGCTGGTTTTCGTGTTTGTCATCGGGGTGATACTGGCCCTGATGGTGGTGTTTTTCCTGCTTGATGTCCTGCAAACCTCGGATGCGGTGCGGCGTAATTATCCCGTGATCGGGCGGTTTCGCGGCTGGTTTACCGCGCTGGGCGAGTTCTTCCGGCAATATTTCTTTGCTATGGACCGCGAAGAGATGCCCTTTAACCGGGCGCAGCGCGACTGGATCTATCGAGCCGCGCAGGGCAAGGACAACACCGTTGCCTTTGGCTCGACCCGCAATCTGCAATCGCCGGGGACCACGATTTTCATGAACGCAGCCTTCCCGCCGCTGGGTTCTCAATACGCCAAAACCGAACCGCTGCGCATCGGGCCGACCGCGCGCGAGCCTTACGATGCGCCCTCGTTTTTCAATATTTCCGGCATGAGCTACGGCGCGCTATCGCGTCCGGCGGTGCAATCGCTGTCGCGCGGGGCACGGCAGGCGGGGATCTGGATGAACACCGGCGAAGGTGGGTTGTCACCGTTCCACCTCGAAGGTGGCTGCGACATCGTCTATCAGATTGGCACGGCGAAATACGGGCTGCGCGATGAAAACGGCAAATTGTCGGATGACAAGCTGCGCAAAGCTGCCGCGCGCCCCGAAGTAAAAATGTTTGAGCTGAAGCTCGCGCAGGGGGCCAAGCCCGGCAAGGGCGGCATTCTGCCCGGTAATAAGGTGACCGAAGAAATCGCGGCGATCCGGCACATTCCCGTGGGCGAGGCCAGCGAAAGCCCGAACCGGCATGAAGAGATCGACGATTGGGGCGATCTCTTGGACATGATCGCGCATATCCGTGAGGTCACAGGCAAACCGGTTGGCTTTAAAACCGTGATCGGGCGGGTCGATCCTTTTGCCGAGCTGTTTGATTTGATCCTGCATCGCGGCCCGGAATCGGCACCCGATTTCATCACCATTGATGGTGGCGAGGGCGGCACCGGGGCGGCGCCGATGCCGCTGATTGACCTGGTCGGCATGCCGATCCGCGAAAGCCTGCCGCGCATCGTCGATCTGCGCGACCAGCGCGGCCTGCATAACCGCATTCGCATTGTTGCCTCTGGCAAGCTGGTGAACCCGGGCGACGTGGCCTGGGCGCTTTGTGCCGGGGCCGATTTTATCACCTCGGCGCGTGGCTTCATGTTTTCGCTGGGCTGCATTCAGGCGCTGAAATGCAACAAAAACACCTGCCCCACCGGGATCACCACCCATAGCGCACGGCTGCAGAAAGGACTGGTGCCCGCAGACAAGGCCGAGAAAGTGGCGCATTTCGCCCGCGAGGTAATCGACGAGGTTGAAACCATCGCGCATTCGGTGGGCGTGGCAGAGCCGCGCCAGATGCGCCGCCGCCATGTGCGTATCGTCCAGACAGATGGCCGGTCTATCCCGATGAGCGACCTTTACCCGAGCTACAGCACGGCGCCAGTGTTCTGATTGTTACAAGCGATCACGAACGCCGTGTATCTGCACCTGCCTGATGGCTCAGAAATATTCCGGCAGCGCTTTCGCCAGGGCTTCGCGAATACGCTCCCGCACCGAGACGCCTGAGGCGGGCTTTTCAAACGTAAGCCCGGTGAGCTGTTCGAACAGGGCAATATATTTGCCGCTGAATTCCATCAGGGTTTCATCGGGGATTTCCGGGATCGGCTCGTTATAAGGGTCGCATTGCCGCGCGATCCACAGGCGCAGGAATTCCTTGTCGAGGCTATCGGGCTCCTGCCCGGCGGCGAGCCGCTCCTGATAGGTATCAGCGATCCAGAAACGGCTGGAATCGGGCGTATGGATTTCATCGGCGATCACGATTGTGCCAGCCTCGTCCACACCAAATTCATATTTGGTATCAACCAGGATCAGCCCTTTTTCCGCCGCCAGTTCCTGCCCGCGGGCAAACAGCGCCAGGCTTTTTTCCGCGACCTCATGCCAATGCTCGGGCGTCAGAAGCCCGGAGGACAGTATCTCGGCTTCGGTGATCGGCATATCATGCCCACCATCGTCGGGCTTGGTTGTTGGGGTCACGATCGGTTTGGGCAGTTTCTCGTTCTTTTTCAGACCTTCCGGGAAGTCATGCCCGTAAATCACCCGTTCACCGCGCTCATACATCGGCCAAACGCTGGTATTGGTCGAGCCGGTCAGATAGGCGCGCACCACAACTTCAATGGGCAGCATGTCGAGATCTTTGGCCAGAACCACATTCGGATCGGGATATGAGATCACATGGTTCGGGCAAATGTCGCTTGTGGCATCAAACCAGTAGCGCGCGATCTGCGTCAGCACCTCGCCCTTATGCGGCACGGCGGCCAGAACCTGGTCAAAGGCCGATTGACGGTCGGTAGAAATCAGCAGGCGCCGACGGCCCGGAAGCTGGTAGGTGTCGCGCACCTTGTTCTGGCGATACCCCGGCAATTCAGGAAATTCTGCATTGGTCAGGCAGGTATCTGCAAGCTGTTGGGACGCCATGGCGGTGATGCCTTTCGGATGATCTGAACCTAGGGCCACTTATCTAGATGATCGGCGCGTTGGTCCAGAGGCAGATGGCGGGGCAGGTCGGCCAGCCCAAGCGATTTGGTTAAGTTACAATTCCCAACACCAACGTGAACCGGCTTGTTTTGGCCCGCCCGATCCCCTGCGCTACATTACCCTCAAGCGAAGCTAAGAGGACCGCATGGCCTATAAGTCAAAACTCACCTGGGCAGATGTCACGCCCGAAGCCGATTTTCTGAACCGCCGCCAGATCATGGCAGGCGCCGCCGGGCTGGGGCTTGGTGCGATTGCCGGACCGTTGATGGCAAAAACCGGTGATATGGAACCGAACAGCTTTGAAGATATCACCCATTACAACAACTATTATGAATTCGGCACCAGCAAGGAAGATCCGGCGCGCCATGCCGGACAGCTGACCACCGACCCGTGGTCGGTGACGGTTGATGGCATGGTCGACAATCCCGGCACCTATGATCTGGCTGATCTGATCAAAGGCATGGATATCGAAGAGCGTATCTATCGCTTCCGCTGTGTTGAGGCCTGGTCGATGGTGATCCCGTGGAACGGGTTTGAACTGGGTAAGCTGCTGCAAAAGGTCGGCGTTCAGTCGGGCGCCAAATATGTCGCCTTCGAAACCCTGCTGCGCCCCAGCGAAATGCCCGGCACCCGCGTGCCGGTTCTGGATTGGCCCTATGTGGAAGGGTTGCGGCTGGATGAAGCCATGCACCCGCTGACCATGATTGCCACCGGGCTTTACGGCAAGGTACTGCCCAATCAAAGCGGTGCGCCGCTGCGCCTCGTGGTGCCGTGGAAATACGGCTTCAAATCCATCAAGGCGATTGTGCGGATCACCCTCACCGACCGCGAGCCGCCGACAAGCTGGAACAAGGCCAATGCGCGCGAATACGGGTTCTATTCCAATGTGAACCCGACCGTGAACCATCCGCGCTGGAGCCAAGCGGTGGAACGCCGCATTGGTGGCGGGATCTTTTCGCCGAAAGTCGAAACCCTGATGTTCAATGGCTACGAGGAAGAGGTCGCCGGGCTCTATAAGGGCATGGACCTGAAGAAATATTTCTGATGAGCATAATCGACCATATCAACAAGACCGCCCGCAAGGTTCCCACCTGGCCCGTCTATCTGATCGGGGCGCTGCCGCCAGTCTGGTATTTCTATCTTGGGCTGACCGGACGGCTTGGGGTCGAGCCGATTACCGCGATGGAGCACAAGCTGGGTTTGCTGACCTTGCAGGTGCTGATCGCCGGGCTGCTGATCACGCCGCTGCGCAAATATGCCGGGCTGAACCTGATCAAATTTCGCCGGGCATTGGGGCTGATCAGCTTCTATCTGCTCAGCGCGCATTTGCTGGTCTGGCTGGTGCTGGATATTGGCGATCCGGCGCGGATCTGGGCCGATATCGTGAAACGCCCCTATATCACCATCGGTATGCTGTCTTTCCTGATCCTCGTGCCGCTGGCTGCGACCTCGTATAACGCCGCGATCCGCAAGCTCGGCAAGCGCTGGCGGCAGCTCCATATGCTGGTCTATCCGGCGGTGGCACTGGGCGGTGTGCACTTTCTGCTGCTGCGCAAAGGCTGGCAGTTGGAACCGATTTTCTATCTCTTGGGCATTGCTGCGGTGCTGGCCCTTCGCCTGCCGGTGAAACGCTGGCTGGCGGTGCGCCAGGTGCAACGCCCGGCCTCGTAAACACTGGGCCGGGCGGAGCGTTTAAATGCCTGCCAGCCTGGGCCGACCCCTTGCATCAGCCGCATCACCGGGTGACAAACGCGCATGACTGCGCCACATCCTTTTCATGTGATGACCAAGCCCATCGGGCCGCGCTGCAACATTGAGTGCAGCTATTGCTATTACCTCGAAAAGGAAAAGCTCTACCCGGATGAAAAGAGGTTCCGCATGCAAGCTGACATGCTGGAACGCTACATTCGGGATATGATCGCGGCGCAGGTCAAAGCCGGGCAAAATACCGTCAGCTTTGCCTGGCAGGGCGGCGAGCCGACCATGCTGGGGCTGGATTATTTCAAAGAGCTGGCGGCGCTGCAAAAGGCGAATTGCCCGGACGGGGTGCGTATCGAAAACAGCCTGCAAACCAATGGCATGCTGCTTGATGATGACTGGGCCGCGTTCTTTGCGCGCGAAGGCTTTCTGATCGGCATCTCAATCGACGGGCCGAAACAGATCCATGATCGTTACCGGCGTGACCGGGCCGGGCGCCCCACATTCGATGCGGTGATGCAGGGGCTTGAGGCGCTGAAACGCAACGGGGTGGAGTTCAACATTCTTACCACCATCCACCGCGCCAATGCGGGTAAAGGCCGCGAGATCTATCGGTTCCTGCGCGATCTGGGCACAAGGCACCTGCAATTCATCCCGATTATCGAACGCCGCGCGCCGGATGGCGATCTGGCAGGTGCGCCGCTGGTGGATGATGATCCATCAAACACCGTGACCGAGTGGAGCGTCGCCCCCAAAGCCTATGGCAAGTTTCTCTGCGATGTATTCGATCAATGGTATCGCCGCGATATCGGGCGGGTTTTCGTGCAGTATTTCGAAAACCAGCTGGCGCAATGGGCGGGCTATCCGGCGACGCTATGCGTCTTTGCCGAAACCTGCGGGGGGGCGCTGGCGCTGGAACATAATGGTGATCTCTTTAACTGCGATCACTTCGTCTATCCGGAATATCGCCTTGGCAATATCGCTGATGAGAATATTGGCGAGCTGGCCTGGAGCCCGGAGGCCAAATCCTTCGGGCAAGCCAAACGCGAGGGGCTGACTAAGCAATGCCTGCGCTGCGAGTATCGTTTTGCCTGTAACGGCGGCTGCCCCAAACACCGCATCCTGCACTCTGCCGATGGCGAAGCGGGGCATAATTATTTCTGTGAAAGCAATACGATGTTTTTCCGCCACGCAGGGCCGCGGCTGCGCGAATTGGCCCGGGAATTGCGCCTTAGATAAAGTGAATATCGTCTAGCGTGAGATCATCCGTCGAAAAGCCGATGAGGATGACCGATCCGTCATCCCATGACAGCAAACACCCTTTGGGCAGCTGGGTGAGGCGAAGCTGATCGTGTCCGATCCCCACCAGATGAATACTGTCGCGATCCGGCTGGAAATCATCGATCCGGTCACGGCCATCGC
>JARRIY010000028.1:0-14858 GCA_037379985.1 Maritimibacter sp. | reverse complement strand
CTGCAGCGGCACCATGGTCCGAGCTTTCCGTCGTGGTTTCGCCATGGTCAGAACTCGCAGTGTCCTCTCCATGCCCGCTGGTTTCACCGTCAGAAGATTCCGCCACGGTGGAGGTATCGGGGCGAAGCATAATGCCCGCCCCAACCCCGGCACCGAGGCCAATCAAAGCTAGAAGAATTGGAAGTATCTTACCCATTACTGACCTCAATACGGCAGAATGATATCGGTGATCTGCTGCCCCCAACGCGGTTGCTGCATGTCGGTGATCTGTCCACGCCCACCATATGAGATGCGTGCCGAGGCGATCTTGTCATAGGGAATCTCGTTCAGTCGCGAGATATCTTCGGGCCGCACATATCCGGTCACGATCAGCTCGCGCAGCTCGAAATTCACCCGCACTTCCTGTGTGCCCTGAATCTCCAGCACCCCATTTGGTTGAATGCCGACCACCGTGGCGGCAACCCGCAGTGTAAGCTTGTCGGCGCCGCTGGTTGTTCCGTTCCCGGATGAAGCACTGGTTGAGCTTGTCGAAATCCCTGGATTGAGTGAAACGCTGCCATCGCCAGACCCGAATGGCGAAATCTGTTCGATCCCAAGTAGAGCTGAAATAGACATGTTTTCACTGCCTGACCGGCCACGGGTCGAAGTCGCCGTCACCTCTGCCGAATTATCAATTTCCACAACGACAGTGAGAATATCGCCGGTCTGCTGGGCGCGATGATCCCCGAGCAGGGAGCGGCGACCAGAGGTCCACAGAGAGGCCCCGTCAGAGGCGCGCCGATTGGCAACATCGGTGGCCAGCGGCGTTGAGCTCATCGCTGTGGCCTCGCGCGAGCCGGAAATCCCGGTCATGTTGGGCGCCCGGCCAACATTTTCCAGACGATCACCGCAACCAGCGACAGAGATTAAAATGACCAGCATGCCGGACAAAGAGCGAAATCGGGAAATCATCTAGACCTCTCAGTTGGTTAGAGCTGACGAACCGGTGGATCCGACAACAATGCTTCCGTCAGCCAGCACCAGACCGGAAACCGTCTGCCGCGAGCCGAGATTCATGACACGCACAACGTCGCCTATCCCCGCCCGGCCAAGCGCGCGCCCATCAGCCATGATCTGCAGGCCGCCGCTTTTGTAGGTTAGGGTAACAAGTTGATTGCGTTCGATAATTGCGGGCGCTCCAAGATCGCCGATACGCACCGGCCGCCCTGCATAAAGGGTTACACGGGTTTCCAACCCCAGCGCGTCTTCGATTGCCGTGACCGCCCCGACGGTATTGCCCTCGACCAGGCGCAGATCGGAGGATGTCAGCACCGATTGCGCGCGGATCGTATGCGTTGCCACCAGCGTTTGCCCCAAAGCCGGGGCCGCCAGAACAATGCATAGAAGGGCGATACCAAGCTGTTTCATCAGCGCACCTGTGTGGTTGCCGCGAGCATCTGGTCAGCGGCCGTGATTACTTTGGAATTCAGCTCATAGCCCCGTTGGGCCTCGATCAGCTCGGTGATTTCGCGCACCGCATCGACCGAGCTTTGCTCAAGATAACCTTCCCGCAGGGTGCCAAGCCCGTCCTGCCCGGGGGTGCTGATCGTCGGCGCGCCAGATGCTTCGGTTTCAATGAAGTTGTTGGATCCAACAGCTTCCAGCCCCTGCTCATTGACGAAACTCGCCAGGGTAAACTGGCCCAGCAGCGTGGGTGTGATCGCATCATCGAAATAGGCAAAGACCTCGCCATCGGCATTGATCGAGATTTCGCGCGTCTGGTCGGGAATGGTGATCTGCGGCTCGACCGGAAAGCCTTCTGAGGTCACGATCAGCCCGTCAGCATTGCGGCTCAGACCGCCATCGCGGGTATAGGCAGACACCCCGGACGGCAGAGCAACTTCCAGATATCCTTTGCCCTCGATGGCAAGATCAAGATCGCCTTTGGTCTGGGTCAGCGCCCCCTGTTCGATATGCATCGAAACCGAGGCCGGGCGCACACCAAGCCCTAGTTGCACCCCGGTTGGCACCACGGTGCCATCGGTTGCGTTGATCGTACCCGGGCGGGTCATCTGCTGATAATGCAGATCGGCAAATTCGGCGCGGCGGGCGTTGTATCCCGTCGTGCTCATATTCGCGAGGTTGTTCGAAATCGTCTCAACCCGCATTTGCTGGGCAAGCATCCCGGTCGCTGCAATATTCAGGGCGCGCATGGCGGCTCCTTTCTCATGTTACTTTCCGGCCGACTGGATGACGTCGCGGATGCGTTGATCTTCGCGCTCAAGGAAGGATTGCCCTTGCTCATACGCGCGTTGGATTTCGATCATCCGGGCGATTTCACCGATCGGATCGACATTCGAATTTTCCAGATATCCCTGCATGATCGAACCGCCTTCGATGAGCGGCTGGGTGCCGCCCGGCACGGCAAACCGCACACCGTTGCGATGCAGCATGTCATTCGGGTCAATCGCTTCCCACAGGCCGATCTGGCCGAGCGGTTGCCCATCGGCTGACAGCGTGCCATCGGCGGAGATGGAAACAGAGCTGGCATCGGCGGGCACAAAGACCGGAGCACCGCCTGCATCCAGCAAGCGATAACCATCAGGCGTGACCAGTTCGCCATTCTGCGAGGGTGTAAAAGCACCAGCCCTGGTCAGCATCGACTCACCGCCCGGACCCTCGATCATGAACATCCCGTCGCCTTCGATGGCGAGGTCGAAGCTGCCGCCGGTCTGCACCAAAGGCGCCTGTTCCATCCGCGTATTGCGGACCTCCGCCGTGGCCATCGACAAAGACGGATCGCCGGGTTCAAGCCGCTTGACGAATTCCGAGAAGATCACACCTTCCCGGCGGTAACCTGTGGTCGAGGCATTGGCGATATTGTTCGCCACGGTCTGCATCTCGTTCATCAGACCAGCCTGACGGGTCAGGGTGACATATCCGGCATTATCCATCCTAGATACTCGCAATCAGGGGCACGATCGTGCCTTGAAAGAAAGAGGTCAGCGTATCGGTCATGAAGCCCATCGACAGCCAGAACACGACGAGGATCGCGCCCAGTTTCGGCAGGAAGGTCAGGGTCATTTCCTGGATTGAGGTCAGGGCCTGAAACAGACCAACGGTCAGACCTGCAACCAGCGCTACGGTCAGAATCGGCATCGACATGATCACCGCATTCCAGAGCCCTTCCCGCATGGTGTCGTAGAAGATCACATCATTCATCATCAGACCGGCATCCTCAGAATTTCCTGATAGGCTTCGACAACCTTGTTGCGCACCGTCACAGCGGTTTCGACGGCAAGCTGGGTTTGCGACAGAGCTTCGACAAGCGCATGCGGATCGGCATTGCCACTCATCGATGCCTGGGCGACTTGTTCGCCCTGTCTCAGGGTATCGGCAAAATCCCCCGCCATTTTAGCGAAGGTTTCGCCGGCGCCCCCACCGGCCCCGGTTTTCGGCGCGGTGGCCGGTCGTGTTGCTGCATAACTTTGGGCAGCGAGAGATGATTTCACGTCCATTCAGGACCTCCTAGCTGCGGAGAAGGTCGAGCAGGTCTCGCGACATTTGCCGCGCCTGATCGAACATCTTAAGGTTCGCCTCGTAACTACGCTGCGCTTCGCGCGCGTCCGCGATTTCGGTGACCAGATTCACATTCGATCCCGCAAAATACCCGTTGTCATCCGCAAGCGGATTTGACGGATCAAAGATCTGCGGCAGCTCTGTCTGGTCGAGCCGAACAGGGCCGGCTTCGACCAGCCCTGTGTGTTGACCACCTTCCATAACTTCCTGAAAGGCGATGATTTTGCGCCGGTATCCCGGCGTATCTGCGTTCGCGATGTTTTCCGAGGTATGGTTCAGGCGTTCGGCCTGAACCTGCATCCCGCTCATCGCGGCGTGGACTGATGATAGAAGATCGCTCATGATACCTGCCTTCAGCTCCGCGTGTTGATAGAGGCCCGCAGCACCGACAGCGCACTGCGATAGATCGCAAGCGCCTGGTCGTGTCCCTGCTTGGCTTCGGCTGCCGCAAACATCTCTTGTTCAATGGAAACGCTGTTCCCGTTGGGCGACATGGCGCCGGGTCGATAGACCGCATGCGCTTCCGCTGCCTGAGATGTGGCATCTGATGTGAGGAAATGCTCCGGACGCGTCGCGCGCATCGAAGTTGGAGTCGGAGCGTCCGCTCCGTAGGTGTCCGAGAATGCAGCAAGATCGCGGGCCCGATAGCCCGGCGTATCTGCGTTTGCCACATTCTGGGCAATGATGGACTGGCGGGCCGCATTATGCTTCGCAAGCGACTGCGCCATTTGGAAGATATTCAGTTTTTCGAACATCGGGGCTTCTCCCACGAGTATCGTTCAACCAAGGCTTAACCCTGAAACCTTTAGAAAGTGTTGCAGCCTCAGCGGATCCGGGAGAATTCGACGCGCCGCATCTGATTGATGCCATTGAGCAGACCGGGCGTTTGCAGAGCGTATATATAATACGGTGTTGAACAGGCTGCCGGGGCATCGTGGTTAACGCAGATCGGCGCGCAGCCCCGGATTTTGTGATTAGGGCGCGAGCTCGGTCAGGCTCAACCAACGGTTAACCCTGTTTCCCTTACAAACGAGGGAAGGGAGTCGCAGAGCCGGAGATAAGAATGGCCAATGTCGGATTCGATCAGCTCACCGCTGAGATTGCAGCGGTCACGCCAACACGCGATGTTGGTCGTGTCGCCAGCATTGGCCGGGGTACGATCGAAGTGTCTGGCCTCAGCCATGTCGCGGCGCAAAGCGATATGGTTGAAATTGATACCCCCGGGCACGAGCTGCGCCGGGGTGAGATTTTGAATCTGGGCGCTGATCTTGTGACGGTTCTGCCGGATGGCGATATCGAGGGGTTGCAAATTGGCGCCTCGGTTACGCTGATCGGCTCCAGTCAAATTGCGCCGGATGACGCCTGGATCGGTCGGGTCATTGATCCGATGGGCCAGGCGCTTGACGGGCGTCCGATCTTGCGTGGCCGCGAATCCCGCCCGCTGCGGGGCAGGCCGGTCAA
Source organism: Maritimibacter sp. (assembly GCA_037379985.1). Lineage (GTDB taxonomy): Bacteria > Pseudomonadota > Alphaproteobacteria > Rhodobacterales > Rhodobacteraceae > Sinisalibacter. Next base: position 9,839 of record JARRIY010000028.1, on the reverse strand, counting down.
CCCGACCGAAAGGCGGGTGCTGGGAAACCGGCTGGAAACCGGGCTGGCGGTGTTCAATACTATGCTGCCGATTGTGCGCGGGCAAAGGATCGGGCTGTTTGCCGGGTCCGGCGTCGGTAAATCCACCCTGCTCGCCAAACTTGCGCGCGGCGTGCATGCCGATGTCGTGGTCATCGCGCTGGTTGGGGAACGTGGCCGCGAGGTGCGCGAATTCGTTGATCGGGTGCTGGGGGCCGAGGGCATGAAACGCGCCGTTGTCGTGGCCGCAACCTCAGATCAATCGCCATTGGTGCGCAGGCGATGTGGCTGGACGGCGATGACCGTGGCCGAGCATTTCCGCGATCAGGGCAAACATGTGCTGTTTCTGGCGGATTCGGTCACGCGTTTTGCCGAAGCGCATCGTGAAATTGCCCTGGCTTCCGGTGAAGCCGCCAGCCTGCGTGGCTACCCGCCCTCGACGGCGCATCAGATCACATCGCTTTGCGAACGCTCCGGCCCGGGCTCTGGCACGGCGGGCGATATTACAGCAGTGTTTTCGGTGCTGGTGGCCGGGTCCGATATGGAAGAACCCGTGGCCGACATCCTGCGCGGTGTGCTTGACGGGCACGTGGTGCTTGATCGCAAGATTGCCGAACGCGGGCGTTTCCCCGCCATCGACCTGTTGCGCTCGGTCAGCCGGGCCTTGCCCGATGCAGCCAGCGAGGCTGAAAACACGCTGATCTCAGCTGCACGCCAACGTCTCGGCGCCTATGACCGCTCGGAAATGATGATTCAGGCCGGGCTTTACACGCAGGGAACGGATCCATCGCTGGATGCCGCCATTGCTTGCTGGCCCAAGCTTGATGCCTTTCTGGCCGAAGATGAATGGGAAAACACCGCCGCCAGTTTCCGCCGTCTGGGCGAGTGTTTGAAAACAGAAGGCGCGCAGCCCGCCTAGATAGAAAGCCACGCCTGATCACCCGTGCGGGGCTTTCCCGCCGGGTCGTCTCATCAGGGTTTGTCGTATCTGCATCTGATCGGACAGAAGCGGCGGGCCCGCCTGATCGCGGAATTCTCTCGCCAGGAACAGGGTGTCCCCTGCACCTTCCGGGTGGTCTTTGGGGGTCCTGGCGGCTTTCGGATGCAGTTTCGCTGTTCTGTTATCCAAAAGCGCAGAGGCCGCTTTGTGCACGGTGAAAACCTCTAACGCAGCTCAGCTAAGCCTCTATGAGACCAGCGCACGCCACTTCGCAGAAGGGCGCATGCAGCAAACCCCTTCCCCCACGCCTTATTTTCCTGTATGGCCCGCCCATCTGAGACGCACGCGCCTAGGCCCCGGCGCGGTGAAATGATGATGGGGCCGGCGGCAATGGGGCCGCCATTGAAACGGGAGACCCGGAGGGCCGGGAGTGCTCCCTTAAGGATACGCTATATGTTCAACGTAACGACGAAATCCATCCAATGGGGCGAGGAAACCCTCACCCTGGAAACGGGCAAGGTTGCCCGTCAGGCCGACGGCACCGTTATCGCCACTCTGGGCGAAACCTCTGTCATGGCCAACGTGACCTTCGCGAAGCAACCGAAGCCCGGTCAGGACTTCTTTCCGCTGACGGTCCATTACCAAGAAAAATACTATGCCGCCGGTAAAGTTCCGGGCGGTTTCTTTAAACGCGAAGCGCGCCCGACCGAGAAAGAGACGCTGACCGCGCGTCTGATCGACCGGCCGATCCGCCCGCTCTTTGCCCCGGGCTTCAAACATGAAGTTCTGGTGATGTGCACCGTGCTCAGCCACGATCTGGTCAACGACCCCGATGTTGTGGCGATGATCGCTGCCTCGGCTGCGCTGACCATCTCGGGCGTGCCCTTCATGGGTCCGATTGCTGGCTGCCGCGTGGGTTATGAAGATGGCGATTACATCCTCAACCCGACCTGCGACGACATGCATGATCTGCGCAACAACCCCGATCAGCGCCTTGATCTGATTGTTGCCGGCACCAAAGACGCCGTGATGATGGTGGAATCGGAAGCCTATGAGCTGACCGAGGACGAAATGCTCGGCGCCGTGACCTTTGCGCATGAGCAGATCCAGCCGGTGCTCGACTGCATCATCTCGCTGGCCGAAGACGCGGCGAAAGAGCCGTTTGATTTCACCCCCCCGGATTACTCCGAGCTGTTCAATGTGGTGAAAGCGGCAGGCGAAGACAAAATGCGCGCCGCCTATGCGATCACCGACAAGCAGGAGCGCACGGCTGCCGTGGCTGCTGCGAAAGAAGAGATCCTTGCCGGTCTCAACGAAGAGCAGCTGGAAGATGCCAACCTTGGTTCGGCGTTGAAAAAGCTGGAATCGGTGGTTCTGCGTGGCTCGGTCGTGAAAGAGGGCAAACGCATCGACGGTCGTGCGCTGAATGAAGTGCGCCCGATCGTGGCCGAAACCGGCCTGCTGCCGCGGACCCACGGCTCGGCGCTGTTCACCCGCGGTGAAACCCAGGGCCTCGTGGTGACCACGCTGGGCACCGGCGACGACGAGCAAATGATCGACGCTCTGACCGGCACCTACAAATCGAACTTCCTGCTGCATTACAACTTCCCCCCGTATTCGGTTGGTGAAGTTGGCCGTGTGGGCAGCCCGGGCCGCCGTGAAATCGGCCATGGCAAGCTCGCCTGGCGTGCGCTGCAAGCGGTTCTGCCGGCGGCGACCGACTTCCCCTACACCCTGCGTGTTGTGTCGGAGATCACCGAATCGAACGGTTCCTCCTCGATGGCTTCCGTCTGCGGCGGTTCGCTGTCGATGATGGATGCCGGTGTGCCGCTCAAATCGGCGGTTGCCGGTGTGGCCATGGGTCTGGTGCTGGAAGATGACGGTTCCTTCGCGGTGCTGACCGATATTCTCGGCGACGAAGATCACCTTGGCGATATGGACTTCAAAGTGGCAGGCACCGAAAACGGTATCACCTCGCTGCAGATGGACATCAAGGTTCAGGGCATCACCCCCGAGATCATGAAGCAGGCTCTGGCTCAGGCCAAAGAAGGCCGGATGCATATCCTCGGCGAGATGAACAAAGCGCTTTCGGGTGCTGCGGACTTCTCGGTTCACGCCCCGCGCATCGAGACCATGCAGATCCCGACCGACAAGATCCGTGAAGTGATCGGCTCGGGCGGTAAAGTGATCCGTGAGATCGTCGAAGTCTCGGGTGCCAAGGTCGACATCAACGACGACGGCATCATCAAGATCGCCTCGCCGAATGGTGAAGCCATCCAGAAGGCCTATGACATGATCCATTCGATCGTGGCCGAGCCGGAAGAAGGCCAAGTCTACAAAGGCAAGGTCGTGAAGATCGTGGATTTCGGCGCCTTCGTGAACTTCTTCGGCAAGCGCGATGGCCTCGTCCATGTCAGCCAGATCGAAAACCGCCGCCTGAACCATCCGTCGGATGTGCTGAAGGAAGGTCAGGAAGTCTTCGTGAAGCTTCTGGGCTTTGATGATCGCGGCAAGGTGCGTCTGGCGATGAAAATGGTCGATCAGGAAACCGGCGAAGAGCTGGCTGAAGAGCCGAAGAAAAAGAAAGGCGACGAGGAGTAATCCCACCCGCCTGACGAAACGAAAGCCCCGGTGGAAACGCCGGGGCTTTTGCTTTTCAGTCGCTACTTGCCGGTGAAAGGCGATTGATAGAAGGTCAGCTCCGCCTCGCCACTCAGTTCGCGCGAAAATCCCGGGGCGGGCAATCCGAAGGCTGCCGAGAATTGCCGCTCTGTCCCAAGCACGGGCTGGATTTCAATCGCTGCGCCGACCAGCCCGCTATCCATCATCAGCTTGGTGAATGAGCCCTGATAGTGATTGACGGCGATATGGTTCGCCATGCCAGCCATGGAGAAATCCACAAACAGATCAGCCTGTTTGGCAATCTCGAGCTTGAGCATGATGGTCGGGGCAAAGCCGCTATCAGGCGCAACCTCTTTCACCCCGGTTCGTAGCCCGGAAATAAGGAACTGCCCCGGCTTGTTGCCCACAACGCGGCAACTGGCACCCGCACCAGCACCGCCTTGCGAGATGATCCGACAGATCGGATCGCCGTGAATCGCGATTGTTCCCGTGCCGGTAAGCGTTCCGCTTCCGGTGACATTGAACCCACCTTCCAGAAACAGCTCAATCTCGCGGACCTCAGGGGTTGCGCAGGGCATGGGGCAATCGGCCGTGACCACTTCCGTTACCTGCATCGGCACGCTGAACGCATAATCGTAGCTCTCCCCAACAGGCGCACCGCCATCCTCAGCACGGACCGGGCTGGCGAAGGAAAGACACAGGGCGAAGAGAAAAACCAAATCACGCATGACACTGATACTCCGAAAAACTCGGAGTGATCCTATCAGCCCGTGGTTAACAATCTGTCGGGGAACGCCTAGCTGCGATCAATCGGCGCAACGCGCACCCGCCCGGCAGCTGTCAGCACCCACATATCGCGCCCTTCGATCACCACGGCGCTGACCGCTTTGCCGTAGCCCGCGCCGGTATCGAGGTTCACCCGGTTGCCGTAATGGGTCACGGCATCCACCGGGGTGTGGCCGTGCACGATGAGCTTGCCGTGATCGCGCGTGTCGTCGTGGAATTCGTGACGAATCCACAGCAGATCGGTTTCGCTTTGCTCGGCCAGCGGGATACCGGGGCGAATACCGGCATGGACGAAAATCTGATCTTCGGTTTCGTAACTTGTCAGCAGACCGGTCAGAAACGCGCGATGCGTCTCGGGCACGGCAGCGCGGGCACGGGCGTGAAACTGAAACAGACGCTCGCCCGGCTTTGGCGGCTCTACCCCGTATGAGGCAAGCGTTTCAATGCCGCCAAGACGCTCATGAAACCAATCCCAGCCGACCATTAAGTAACTGTCATTGCGCGGATAATCTTCTAAGAAATATTCCATCAACCGGTCGTGATTGCCTTTCAGCACCACCCAGTTTTCGCCCCGCACCTGCCCCTGGATCAGAAAGTCGATCACCCCGCGCGAATCCGGCCCCCGGTCGCAGAGATCGCCCACATGCACCACAGATGCGGCGTCCAGCCCTTCGCGGGCGCGGTCGGCGGCAATCAGATCATGCACCTGTTTCAGCTTGTCGAGATGGCCGTGAATATCACCGATGGCATAGATGGGCATGGACTGTCTTTCGCGCGTGACCTCAGTTGCAGAAGCCATACAAAAAAAGCCCCGATGTTACCACCGGGGCTAGGGACGTGATTAATGGTATAGGCTCAGACCTCGAACTCGAGCGGCGCAACCGTCTGGAACAGCTCGGTTTTGCGCAGAGCTTCCAGAACCGTTTCCGGCACCGGCGCATCGACATAAAGCAGAGCGATGGCATCGCCGCCGGGCGCGGTGCGCCCAAGGGTAAAGTTGGCGATGTTCACCCCGTGGCCACCGGTGGTTTCTCCCAGTGCCCCGATGATGCCGGGCACGTCTTTGTTGGTGGTGTAGAGCATATGCCGCCCGACTTCGGCGTCGATGGTGATGCCTTTGATCATGATGAAACGCGGCTTGCCGTCGCCGAACACCGTGCCCGCCACCGTGCGTTCGCGCGTTGCGGTTTTCACTGTCAGCTTGATAAAGCCGTCAAAGGCCCCGGATTTCGCCTGGGTGGTGATCGAGGTTTGAATGCCGCGATCCGCCACTACGATGGGGGCAGACACCATGTTTACATCCGGGTTGGCGGGCTTCATCAGTCCGGCTAGCACCGCGCAATCCAGCGCTTTGGTGTTCATCCCGGCAGCGGTGCCGTCGAGCAGCAGATTGACCTCTTCGATCGGTTCGTCGGTAAGCTGCCCGGCAAAGGCCCCCAGATGATCGGCCAGTTTGATCCACGGTCCCATCACCTTGGCTTCTTCCGCCGTCACCGAGGGCATGTTGAGCGCGTTTTGCACCGCGCCGGTCAGCAGGTAATCCGAAAGCTGTTCGGCCACTTGCAGCGCCACGTTTTCCTGCGCCTCGGTGGTCGAGGCCCCCAGATGCGGGGTGCAGACAACGTTTTTCAGCCCGAAAAGCGGGCTGTCGGTTGCGGGTTCGACTGCGAAAACGTCAAACCCTGCGCCCGCGACGTGACCCGACTTGATGGCGTCGGCCAGAGCGGCCTCGTCAACAAGCCCACCGCGGGCGCAGTTGATGATCCGCACGCCTTTTTTGGTCTGGGCGATAGCTTCGGCGGAAAGGATGTTACGGGTTTTGTCGGTCAGCGGCACATGCAGGGTGATGAAATCGGCGCGAGCCAGCAGCTCATCGAGCTCGACTTTCTCAACGCCCAGCTTGGCGGCGCGTTCTTCCGACAGGAAGGGGTCATAGGCCACGACCTTCATCTTCAGCCCACGGGCGCGGTCGCAGACGATGCCGCCGATATTGCCCGCCCCGATCACGCCAAGGGTTTTCGCGGTCAGCTCAACCCCCATGAATTTGGATTTCTCCCATTTGCCCGCTTGGGTCGAGGTGTCGGCTTCCGGGATCTGGCGCGCCACCGCGAACATCATCGCAATCGCGTGCTCGGCGGTGGTGATCGAGTTACCGAAAGGCGTGTTCATCACGATCACACCCTTTTTCGAGGCGGCGGGAATCTCGACATTGTCGACACCGATCCCGGCGCGACCGATCACTTTAAGATTGGTCGCAGCGTCCAGAATTTTGGCGGTGACTTTGGTGGCCGAGCGGATCGCCAGCCCGTCATATTCACCGATCTTTTCCAGAAGGGCGTCTTTGTCCTTGCCCAGATCGGGCAGGAAATCGACATCGACACCACGGTCGCGGAAAATCTGAACAGCGGTTTCGCTAAGCTTGTCGGAAACGAGAACTTTGGGAGCCATGTTGCTGGTCCTTTATCTGAATTTGGGGGTCGGCCCGCGGGCAATCAGGTGCCTCGGCGGGCCGATATAGTTATTGAGCGGCGATTTCGGCTTCGAAAGCCCAGTTCAGCCAGGGCAGCAGCGCTTCGATATCGGTGACTTCCACCGTACCGCCGCACCAGATCCGGAGGCCTGCAGGCGCGTCACGATAGGCGCCCATATCAAAGGCAACGCCCTCCGCTTCCAGCCGCTTGGCCACGGCTTTGGCGAAACTGGCACCGTCTTTGATCCGGTCATCGGTGAATTTCAGGCAGACGCTGGTATTCGAGCGTGTCGCCGGAACTTCAGCCAGATTGGCAAGCCACGGGGTGGCGTCACAGAAATCGAAAAGCACCTGCGCATTGGCATCGGCCCGGGCAATCAGGCCTTTCAGCCCGCCCACCGTGCGCGCCCAGTCCAGGGCCACAAGGTAATCTTCCACCGCCAGCATTGAGGGTGTGTTGATCGTCGCGCCTTCAAAGATGCCTTCGATCAGCTTGCCGCCTTTGGTCATGCGGAAGATCTTCGGCATCGGCCAGGCCGGGGTATAGCTTTCCAGCCGTTCCACAGCGCGCGGCGATAGGATCAGCATGCCATGCGCCGCTTCGCCGCCCAGCACTTTTTGCCAGCTGAACGTGGTCACATCGAGCTTGTCCCAGGGCAGATCCATCGCAAAGGCCGCGCTGGTCGCGTCGCAGATCGTCAGCCCTTCGCGGTCATCGGCAATCCAATCGCCATTCGGAACCCGCACGCCCGAGGTGGTGCCGTTCCAGGTGAAGACCACATCATTGGCGAAATCGACCGAGGCCAGATCGGGCAGATGGCCGTATTCGGCGGTTTTGGTCGTGGCGTCGAGTTTCAGCTGTTTCGCCACATCCGTGACCCAGCCCGCGCCGAAGCTTTCCCAGGCCAACATTTCCACGCCACGTGCGCCCAGCATCGACCACATCGCCATTTCCATGGCGCCGGTATCAGAGGCAGGCACGATGCCGATCCGGTAATCGGCGGGAACACCCAGCAGATCGCGGGTTTCTTCGATGGCGGCTTTTAGCTTGGCTTTGCCCACGGCAGCCCGGTGCGAACGGCCCAAAGGCGCATCGGCGAGTTTGTCGAGGGTGTAAGCGGGATTCTTGGCACAGGGGCCAGATGAAAAACGCGGATTGGCCGGCCGCGTGGCCGGGATCGGGGTCATGTTCATGGTATCCTTCCAGATAATCGCCCCTCGTTGGGGAGGGGTGTCCCACCGACTTGGATAGAGAGGTGCTTTTGACCGCACAATAGGGAAAATGATCTGTCGGCGGCGGTTTGACGACGAAAACCGACACCTTGTGGAGTGGATCGGAAACTTTTGCCCGGGGCCCCACCCGGGGCTGGCGCTTTGATCCGCAGCGGTCTATGCCATGAGCCGCGCAAACTCGGAGGGCAAATGTTTACCACCACATTGATTGCCAAACCCGGCGGGATTGATGTCTCGCTGGTGGAAAACCTCACCAATGCCTGGGGCGGCAGCGTGGCGATTTGGCTGGCGCCCGATGAAGCGGCTGAGTTTGCTGTGGAAAAAATGCCCGAGAATTTCTGGCAGGTCTGGGAAGACCTGCAGGCGCTTGGGGTCGATCTGCTGATCCAACCCAGCGCCGGGCGGCGCAAGCAGATGCTGATTGCCGATATGGATAGCACCATGATCGGGCAGGAATGCATCGACGAGCTGGCCGATGAGGCAGGCGTTGGCCCGCGTGTGGCTGACATCACCGCCCGCGCGATGAATGGCGAATTGGATTTCGAAGGCGCATTGCGTGAACGGGTCGGGCTGCTGGCCGGGTTGGACGTGCATGTGATCGACAAGGTGCTGGCCGAGCGCATCACCCTTGCCCCGGGCGGGCGCGAGCTGGTGGCAACGATGCGAAAAAACGGCGCCTATGCGCTGCTGGTCTCCGGCGGCTTCACCGCTTTTTCCGGGCAGGTCGCGAGCGATCTGGGGTTTGACGAACACCGCGCCAATACGCTGGACATGGCAGATGGCAAGCTGACTGGCATCGTGGGCGAGCCCATTCTGGGCCGCGCAGCCAAGGTGGCGGCGCTGGAAGAGGTCTCAACCCGTCTTGGCCTCAGCCATTATCAGATCATGGCGGTGGGCGATGGGGCCAATGATCTGGGTATGCTCGGGCTGGCGGGGGCCGGTGTGGCCTTGCACGCAAAGCCCGTCGTGGCTGCCGAATGCGATCTGCGCATCAATCATGGCGACCTCAGCGCGTTGCTATATATGCAAGGCTATCGGAAATCCGAATTTGCCTGCTGATCCCGCGCTGCTTCTGGCAGAATCGCTGCAATCCATGCTAGGTTTTGTGGTATGTCAGAGCCAGCCCCCCATATGAGCACGCCCCGCCCCGTCATCCGCCAACTTGACGATGCTGCGATCAACAGGATCGCGGCCGGTGAAGTGGTGGAACGCCCCGCCAGCGCGGTGAAGGAACTGGTTGAAAATGCTATCGATGCGGGAGCGAAGCGCATCGAAGTGGCCTATGCCGATGGGGGCAAAACCCTGATCCGCATCACTGATGACGGGATCGGCATGCCGCCGGAGGAGCTGCCGCTGGCCCTGTCGCGCCATGCCACCTCCAAGATTGATGGCTCCGACCTGCTCGACATCCACACTTTCGGGTTTCGCGGCGAGGCGCTGCCCTCGCTCGGTTCGGTGGGGCGGCTGACCATCACCTCACGCGCCGAAGGGCATGAGGCGGCGAGCATCCGCGTGGTTGGCGGGGCGCTGGAGCCGGTGAAACCTGCCGCGCTGAATGGTGGCACTGTGGTCGAGCTGCGCGATCTGTTCTTTGCCACCCCTGCACGGCTGAAATTCCTGCGTTCCGACCGTGCCGAGGCGCAGGCAATCGGCGATGTGCTCAAGCGGCTGTCGATGGCCGAGCCGCATGTGGGCTTCACTCTGCGCGATGTGTCGGGCGGTGGCGAAGGGCGTATGCTGTTTCAGGCCAGCCCGGAAACTGGCGATCTG
>JARRIY010000027.1:0-20196 GCA_037379985.1 Maritimibacter sp. | reverse complement strand
GGGTGGCGCCCTGGGGATGGGGCGTCACCCAACTTAACTTCTGCATATTTCAGGGCGTAAGGCCTAGGCGCGCTCAACCAGCTCCACGCAGAGCACCGTGGGCAGGTGGCGGGCGATTTCATTCCAGTTTTCGCCCTCATCCGTGCTGGCGAAGATCGAGCCGGAATTGGTGCCGAAATAGACGCCTGCCGGGTCTTGTGTATCGGTGGTCATGGCTTGGCGCAGCACGGTGAAATAGCAATCTCTGGCAGGCAGCCCTGCGCGTTTGTCCTGCCATGTTTCGCCGCCATCGGATGATTTCCACACCGCCGCCGAGGCATCGGGCGGAAAGCGCCCCAGACTGTCGCCATTCAGCGGTAGCACCCAGATCGTATCGGGATCGCGCGGATGCACGGCAATCGGAAAGCCAAAGGTCGAGGGCAGGCCCGCGCCGATATCCTGCCAGCTGCGCCCGCCATCGGCGCTGCGAAAAACGCCGTGATGGTTTTGCTGATAGAGCCGGTCGCCTGAAGCCCCGGGCGCGCGCACCATATTATGCACGCAGAGCCCGGTTTCGGCGCCTGGCTCGTGCCGGGTACCATCGGCATGGGTATGGGCCGGGCTTTCGGAATTGTCGCGCCGGTTGCGCCGTTCCCAGCTTACCCCGCCATCCTCTGAGGCGAATACACCGGCGGCGGATATGCCCAGCCAGAGCTTTTTCGGATCCTCCGGGGCGGTGACGATTGTGTGCAGGGTCATCCCCGCCGCGCCGGGCTGCCAGGTTTCGCGGCCCGGGTGGTTGGCGATGCTGTCGAGCTTGTCAAAGCTTTCGCCGCCATCGCGGCTGACCAGCAATTCGGCCGGACGGGTGCCCGCATAAAGCGCGCCATCGGTATGGTGGAGCGACCAGATGGAATCGAAAGCACCGGTATGGGGCGCGGGATCGGGCGCTGGCATCCCGAACTTGGCGGCAATTTCGGGATCGGCAAACTTGCCATTGGCGAGCGTGGTGAGCTGCCAGCTTGCGCCATTGTCGGTCGAGCGCCAAATGCCAGCCCCCTCCCATACGCTGCCACCTGCGGCCCAAAGCGTACCACTCTCGGCATCGGCGGCCAGATGATTGATCGGCCATCCCTCGCAATGCGGACCGCTGACCGACCAGCTTTGCCGCGCCGGATCGCTGGTGAGCAGGAACGCGCCTTTGGTGGTGCCGATAAGAAGGGTGAGGCTGGTCTGCATGTGGATCTCCTAACCTGTCGCCGGGGCAGGATAGCAGAAAATCGCGCGAATTGCGCGGCGGACATGTGGGCCCGGATATGCAGGCAGTTGGGGGGCGGCGGAAAAGCAATATGAGCCGACAGAGATTGCCGGCTCACATTTTGTTTGTTGGTTTGAAAAGCCGTGGTTCAGGCGGCCATTTCCTCTTCGGATTGATCGAAGTGGAAGGCGGCAATGGCCTGTGCCAGCGACCGGGCCTCGCTTTCCAGCGCCCGCACCGACGCGTTGGTTTCTTCAAACATCGCGGCGTTTTGCTGGGTGGTGTCGTCGATCATGCTGGTTGCATTGGCGATCTCGGTCACGCCCTGCGAGCTTTGCCGGGTTGCGGCGGCGATTTCACGGATCTTGGTCGAAATGTCCTCGACCCCTTCCGAGATTTCATCGAGCGCGGTGCCGGATTGCTGCACCAGCTCGACCCCGCGTTTGACGTTATCGTCGGAGGTCTGGATCAGATCGGAGATTTCACGCGAGGCATCGGCAGAGCGCTGCGCCAGCGCCCGCACTTCCGAAGCCACCACAGCAAAACCACGCCCTGCTTCACCGGCTCGTGCCGCTTCGACCCCAGCGTTCAGGGCCAACAGGTTGGTCTGGAAGGAAATCTCTTCGATCACTTGCAGGATCTTGCCGATCGCATCGGAGGAGTTGCGGATCGCTTCCATCGCGGTCACGGCACGCGACAGAACTTCCTGTCCGGCTCCGGTGCGGGCGGTGATGTCATCGGCGCTGCGACCGGCGATATCAGTGGATTGCGTGACGCTTTCCAGCGCCTGCGACATTTCCTTGACCGCTTCCGAGGTTTCCGCCAGCGAAGCGGCGGCTTTTTCAGACCGGCGCGCCAGATCATCGGTCGCAGAGGCGATTTCGCTGCTGGACCCATCCACGGCGGTGGCGGACACGGCGATATGGCTGAGCGTCTCGGTCAGGCTGTTCACGGTTGTGTTCATGGTATTGGAAATTTTGCCAAAGACGCCGGGTAGGCTGCGCGGCATCTGATGGCTGAGATCGCCATCGGCCAGATATTCCAGTGCCACCTGCACAGCCGAGATGCCGTCATTGGTGACTTCGCCGATCTTGTTGATCTGATGGCAGAGCGAGGCAAAAATCCCGTCTTTGTCATCGGTTTCAAGCCGACGCGAGAAGTCGCCTTCGGCACAGGCAGCGGCAACTTCCGAAATCTCTTCGATGATCTGCGCTTCAATGCGGTTTTGCTCTTCGGCGGCGGCGGCTTGCTCTTCAGCAGCGCGGGCTTCGGCTTCGGCCTGTTCCAGACGCATGGCTTCGGCTTCGCGCTGCAGTTTTGCTTCTTTCTCAGCCGCAGCCTGCATTTCGGCCTCATGCGCTTCGGCAGCAGCCTTGGCTTCGCGGAAGCTGACAAAGGCTTTGGCGAGATTGCCAAACTCATCGACACGCTGTGGCGAAAGCTTCAGCTCGGCATCTGCTTCGCCATTCATGACCAGATCGAGATCAGTATCCAGATCGCGGAAATCACGGGTCAGGGCACGGTAGAGCAGGGCGAGGACGAAAATGGTAACGGCGACGGAAATCAGCGAAATCACCGAAATGCTCCGGACGGTGCTTTGCGCATGATCAGCTGTTTCATTGCCATGATCGACCAGATGGTTGATCGTTGCATCGGTTCATTGCCGCGCCCATGCTTTCGGCGGCGCTGTCGAACACATCCATCTGGGTGTTGCCGAGTAGCGGACCCCCTTTAATATAGGCGTGGGCCATTTTCTGACCACCGGCGTAGAAATCCGGAAAGCTTTGCCCAACTTCATCAAGCGCGGCAACGACCTCGGTCAGGTTCAGGTCCTTCGCCAGCTGATGGGCGGTGGCAAAATCACTGTCAAACTTCTCGGCAAAGGCTGCGGCCTGATTGAAGCCGTCATCATATCCGGCGCTGGCACGTGTGGCGGCAATGTCTGAAAGCCATTGCTGCACCTGAATGACGTCGATCTTGAGATCCTTGATCGTGGTCAGCAGCGGCACGTTGCTGGTAGAAACCGTTTCGATCTCGGTGGCGCTTTGCTGTGCTTCACCTGAGACAGATTGGAGGCCGGATACGGAACCGCCCAGCGCCCCCCATGCAAGCAGAAGGGCGGCGCCCATCGTTGCGAAAATTTTGGTGCGTGTGTTCATAATACAACCCAAAGCTGAGAAATGTGCTTTGGGAAGGTTTGGTGAGTGGGTGTTAATTTGCGGTGTACTGATCTGGCAAAACACCGCGATAATAATCACATAATGAATGTAAGTTAATAGATAGTAACTTGCGGGAAGGGCGGAAATGTCGCCCTAAGCGCGAGGACCGGGGCGGGCATTCCGAAGGCTGGTGTTCTCGGAGAGCCAATCCGGGGGCCAGACATAAGACCGCCCCCGGAGATGCCGATTTTCTCAGGCCACGCTGCGCGCGGCTTCGTGCCAGCTCTCGCTCGGGGCCGCATCGGTATTGGCATCGAAACGGAAGGTTGAAACGGCTTCGGCCAGCGCGCTTGCCTCGCCTTCCAGTGCCCGAACGGCGGCGTTGGTTTCTTCAAACATAGCCGCGTTCTGCTGGGTGGTTTCGTCGACATGGCTGGTCGCCTTGGAAATCTCGGAAACCCGCTGGGCGCTTTCGCGCGTCGAAACGGCGATTTCGCGGATCTTGGTGGCCACATCGCCAACGCCTTCGGAAATGCCATCCAGCGCATGACCGGATTGCTGCACTAGTTCGACCCCTCGTTTGACGTTGTCGTCAGAGGTCTGGATCAGATCGGAGATTTCACGCGAGGCATCGGCAGAGCGCTGCGCCAGCGCCCGCACTTCCGAAGCCACCACAGCAAAACCACGCCCGGCTTCACCAGCCCGCGCCGCCTCGACGCCTGCGTTCAGGGCCAGAAGGTTGGTCTGGAAGGAAATCTCTTCAATCACCTGCAGGATCTTGCTGATCCCTTCGGAGGATTTGCGGATCTCATCCATGGCCGAAACCGCACGCGACAGCACATCCTGCCCGGCATCGGTACGCTCGGTGATGTCTTCCACACTATGCCCGGCAATATCGGTCGATTTGGTGACTTCGGCCAGAGAATGCGACATCTCGGCAACCGCTTCGGCCGTCTGGGCGAGCGAGGCGGCGGCCTTTTCAGACCGACGCGCCAAATCATCGGTGGCATGCGAGATTTCGCGGGTCGCGCCATCGACGGAATGCGAGGAAATAGAGATGTGCTGCAAAGTGTCGGTCAGCGTGGCAACGGTCTGGTTCATGGTTTCGGAGATTTTGCCAAACACGCCGGGCAGGTCGTCCTGCATACGATGGCCCAGCTCGCCTTCGGCAACCAGTTCCAGCGCCGCCTGAACCGCAGAAAGCCCATCATTGGTGACATGCCCGATCCGGTTGATCTGACGGCACAGCTCGGCATAGATGCCTTGTTTGTCATCTACACTCAGCACCTGCGAGAAATCGCCATTGGCACAGGCGGCAACCACCTGTGAAATCTCTTCGATAATCTGCTCTTCCAGCTTGCGCTGTTCTTCCTGCGCGGCGGCTTCTTCTTCCATGGCGCGGGCTTCGGCTTCGGCCTGCTCAATACGCAGGGTTTCGGCTTCACGCTTCAGCTTGTCTTCTTTTTGCTGTGCCTCGCGCATCTGCGCCTCATGTGCCCGTGCTTCGATCTGTGCCGTGCGGAAGGCCATAAGCGCACGGGCAATATTGCCGAACTCATCCGGACGTTCGGGCTTGAGGAAAAACTCAGTGCTTTCATCGCCCGAAGTGACCAGTGCCAGATCGCCATCGAGACCAAGGAAATCGCGGCGTAGCGCGATAAAGAGCTGCGCGAGGGCCCCAAGGGTAAAGAGCGCGGCAAAGGCGGTCACCATTTTTTGCAGTTGCGGCAGTCGTTTGCCCCAGCGAGACCAGTTCGGTCATGGTCATATCGGTTTGTTCCGACACGATTGTCAGCAGGTTTTCCATCGCGATGCCCATGTTTTCGGCTGCGGTGTCGAAAATCTCCATCTGCGGGTTGCCGCCTTCCGGGCCGGTGTCGATATAGGCATGCGCCATGTCCTGCCCGCCGGCATAGAAGGGGGGGAAGGCCGTTTGGACCTTCTCCAGCGCCTGAGTGATCTCGGTCAGCTGAAGGTCATTGGCATAGCCCAGAGCTGCGGTCACATCGCCGTTGAACCTCTCGGCATAGCCCGCCGCTTCATCAAACCCGTCGTCAAATCCCGGCAGGCCGCGCGTTGCGGAAATGTCGGTCAACCACTGCTGAACCTGCACGACATCAAGCTTCAAATCCTTGATGGCGGTCAGCAGCGGCACGTTCTGTGACGATACCCTGTCAATTTGATCCGCGCTCTCGGCTGCCTCGCCCGAAAGCGTCCAGAGCCCATAGGCGGCCCCACCAAGGGTCCCCCAGGCCAGCACAATTGCGATACCGAATACTGCGAAAATCTTGGTGCGTGTGTTCATAAGACTACTCAACTCAAAGATGCGACAGAATAACGCATGTAGGGTGAGGGGAGAGTCTTAACGGGCGGTGAAAAACCAAGCTGTATTGCTAAGTTTATTGAAAAAAACGGAGCAAAAGAGCTGGTATAATATGTATATGAAATACACCTAATGCATGGTGTACGTCTTTAGTATAAATCGGGGCCGGGTCCAAAATGAACCCGGCCCCTGATAATTTCATTGGTAGTCTTAGAGGTTAGCGTAGAGCGGGAAGCGGGCGCAGAGAGCCTCGACTTTCGCTTTCACCGCTTCTTCAACGGCGCTGTTGCCTTCTTCGCCATTCGCCGCCAGCCCGTCGATCACTTCGATGATCAGATCGCCGATTTCGCGGAATTCCGCTTCGCCGAAGCCACGGGTGGTGCCCGCCGGGGTGCCCAGACGGATGCCCGAGGTGATGGTGGGCTTTTCCGGGTCAAACGGGATGCCGTTTTTGTTGCAGGTGATATGGGCGCGGCCGAGGGCTTTCTCGGTGGCGTTGCCCTTCACGCCTTTGGGGCGCAGATCGACCAGCATCAGGTGAGTGTCGGTGCCGCCCGAAACGATGTCGAGCCCGCCTTTCATCAGCTGATCAGCCAGAGCCACAGCGTTGGAGCGCACCGATTTGATGTACTCTTTGAATTCGGGGCGCAACGCTTCACCGAAGGCCACGGCTTTCGCCGCGATCACATGCTCCAGCGGACCACCTTGCAGACCGGGGAAGATCGCCGAATTGACCTTTTTGGCGATCGCTTCGTCATTGGTCAGGATCATGCCGCCACGCGGACCGCGCAGGGTCTTGTGCGTGGTGGTGGTGGCGATGTCGGCATAGGGGAAGGGCGAGGGATGTTCGCCTGCAGCCACCAGACCGGCAAAGTGAGCCATGTCGACCATCAGATAGGCGCCAATGCTGTCGGCGATTTCGCGGAACTTGGCGAAATCAATCTGGCGCGGGATGGCCGAACCACCGGCGATGATCAGTTTCGGCTGGTGCTCTTTGGCCAGCGCGGCAACTTCATCATAATCGATCAGGCTGTCTTGCTGACGCACGCCGTATTGCACGGCGTTGAACCATTTGCCCGACTGGTTGGGGGCGGCGCCGTGGGTCAGGTGCCCGCCGGAGGCCAGGTTCATACCCAGAATGGTGTCGCCGGGCTGGATCAGGGCCATGAAGGCGCCCTGGTTGGCCTGTGAGCCGGAATTCGGCTGCACATTGACGAAGTCGCAACCGAAGAGTTGCTTGGCGCGGTCGATGGCCAGGTTTTCCGACACGTCCACCCACTGACAGCCGCCATAATAACGACGCCCCGGGTAGCCTTCGGCATATTTGTTGGTCATTACGCTGCCCTGCGCTTCCATCACGGCAGCAGAGACGATGTTTTCCGACGCAATCAGCTCGATCTCGTCGCGCTGGCGGCCAAGCTCGCCACGGATCGCGCCGTAGAGTTCGGGATCACGCGTTTCAAGCGCCTCGGTGAAAAAACCAGCGTCACGAATCTCGGCCATGAACCTCTCCTGTGGCTTAACATTTGCAACGGTTCCTAGAGGAAATAGGGGTAGGCTGACAGCCCCGATTGCGACATGCGGGCACAATCAAGCGACGCCTCTGGCGCAAGGCGGAAACTTGTGTTCTTTTCGGAACCTGAAACCCCGCAGAGGAAACCGATATGAGCCTCAAACTCGCCTTTCTCGCCTCAGAGGCTCAACATGCTCAGGAAAGCCGGGATGAACTGGTCAGGCTGTATGGCGATGTGCCGGTGGAAGAGGCGGATGTGATCGTGGCGCTGGGGGGCGACGGCTTTATGCTGGAAACCCTGCATGCCAGCGAAAGGCTGGATGTGCGGGTCTACGGGATGAACCGAGGCACTGTCGGCTTTCTGATGAATGGATATTCCGCCGAGGGGCTGCGCGAGCGGCTGGAACAGGCGGAGCTGACGGTGATCAATCCGCTGAAAATGCGGGCCACCTGTGTGGATGGCACGGTGTCAGAGGGGCTGGCGATCAACGAAGTGGCGCTGCTGCGCTCTGGCAGTCAGGCTGCGAAGCTGTCGATCTCGGTGGATGGGCGGCTGCGCATGGCCGAGCTCGCCTGCGACGGGGTGCTGGTGGCAACGCCAGCCGGGTCGACCGCCTATAATTATTCCGCGCATGGGCCGATCCTGCCGATTGGGGCTGATATTCTGGCGGTTACGTCGATTGCCGCCTTCCGGCCCCGGCGCTGGCGCGGGGCGCTGCTGCCGAAACGCGCGAAAATCCGTATTGATGTGCTGGATCCAGAAAAACGCCCGGTGATGGCCGATGCCGATGGTCGCCCGGCCGGGGGCAATGTGGTGAGTGTTGAGGTGGAAACCGAGACCGAAGTGCAGCACCGGGTGCTGTTCGATCCGGGCCATGGGCTGGAAGAACGGCTGATCCGCGAGCAATTCGTATAAAGCGTGGCGAGCTTGGTGCACGCCGTCGTTAGGCGATTGGCTTGCGGTTGATTGCGGCTGGTGCGGCGGTGCGCCTTAAACGCCGTCTTTCCGTTCCCAGTTCTCGCGCTTGCGATAGATCGTTGAGGGCGAAACATCGAGCACACGGGCGGCGCGCGGAATCGATCCGCCTTCAGCCTTGATCGTGGCTTCGATCACGGTTTGCTCGATCTCTGCGAGCGTCAGCCCAACCAGCGCTTGCGCGTCGGGTGATCCGCTCGGATCGACCTCGCGGCTGGTGAAGATGATGTCTTCCGGGGCAGGGCGCCGGATTTCTTCGGGCAGATGCTCGGGGTTGAGCGCATCGCCATTATGCAGCAACACCGCCGTCCAGAGCACATTCAGGAGCTCACGCAGGTTTCCCGGCCAGAAATAGGCTTCCATCAGCTCCATCGCGCTGGCGCTGATAGTCTGAAAGCCGCGTCCCTCGGCCTCGGCGAATTCCGGCAGCTTGGTCCGGGCGATATGGGCGATATCTCCGGCGCGGTCGCGCAGCGGTGGCAGGGCGATCGGGGCAACGTGCAGGCGATAGAACAGATCGGCGCGCAATTGCCCCTGACGGATGGTCTCGCGCGCATCATGGCGGGTCGAGGCGATAAAGCGGAACGGAACCGGCGTGTTTCCTGTGCTTTCCTGATTGAGCAGGTGCAAAAGCAGCGGCTGCACCTCGCGGCTAAGCTCGCAAATCTCGTTGAGATAAAGCGTGCCGCCCTCTGCGCGCGCCGCCGCGCCCTGCGGGTCAAGAAAATCGCTTTCAAATTTCTTCGGTGTCAGGGTGGCGCAGTTGACCGCATACCAGGGGCGATGCGCCCGGGGCGAGCTGGCATGGATCAGCCGGGCCAGCTCTGATTTGCCGGTGCCAATCTCGCCAGTGATAAAGACCGATGCGTCTGACGGGGCAATCGCCCGGGCACGTTCGATCACGTTGCTCATCTGCGGCGAAACGGCCAGCATATTGTTTTTCTGCCTGGGGCTGCTCGCCCCCGGATCGGCAGGCAGATTGTCTGCGAGCGGCGGGCTTTCCGGTATCGGGCGCGCAGGGTGCAGCGGCATTTCCCCCGGATCGCGGGCTTTCAGCGTGCTCATCGCGTTGGCAATGGCCTTGGTCAGGCGGGCATTTGAAAACGGGCGGAACAGACAATCATAGGCCCCGGCCCGCATGGCTTCGGCTGCAGCGTTGATCTGGTCATTCGACGCCACGACAATGATCACAGGCGGATTTTCCATCGACTGGCAATCGCCAATCTGATCGGTGACATTCTGCCCGCCTACCGTGAGCGGCAGAAACAACAGGTCAGGGGAATAATAGTGGCATTTCTCAGACGCATCCGGCAGGTCAACGGCGCGCAGGATTTGGCAGCCTGCGTTCCGAAACGGCTCATCAGGCATCAGCCAGTTGTCGTCAGGTGACGAAACAACCAGAGCCAGCACCCTGCGATCGGGTGTAAGATGGGCAATATCCGACTGGTCTAGTGTGACACGAGACAATGACGGAACCTCGTCTTCTGAGAGCATTCGTTTTCCGTCGTACTACCTGAAAGTTGCATACATCCTAACAATCACATTTTATAAACAAAAATCCACCCCGGTGAGTACTACCGGGGTGGATCTATGCAAATTTTTGCCCTTGGTCAGGCTTTTGCGTAGCCCAGACCTTCCAGCGCGTCGCGAATTTCGTCCAGAATGGCCGGATCGTCGATTGTCGCGGGCATTTTGAACTCTTTGCCATCGGCGATTGACACCATGGTGCCGCGCAGGATTTTGCCCGAGCGGGTTTTCGGCAGGCGGTCAACCACGACGGCAGCCTTGAAGGCCGCAACCGGGCCGATCTGATCGCGCACCAGCTTTACGCATTCCGCCACGACCTCGGCATTGTCGCGGGTGCTGCCTGCGTTGAGGCAGAGGAAGCCCAGCGGGATCTGGCCCTTGAGGTCATCGCCCACGCCGATCACGGCGCATTCGGCCACATCGGGATGGCTGGCCAGAACCTCTTCCATCGCCCCGGTCGAGAGCCGGTGACCCGCCACGTTGATCACGTCATCGGTGCGCGCCATGATGTAAAGATAGCCGTCTTCATCCTTGTAGCCTGCGTCGCCGGTTTCGTAATAGCCGGGGAAGGTGTTGAGATAGCTTTTCTTGAACCGCTCCTCGGCATTCCACAAGGTCGGCAGGGTGCCCGGGGGCAGGGGCAGCTTGATGGCAATCGCGCCCAGCGTGCCCGGGGCCACCGGGTGGCCACCCTCATCGAGGATCTGCACATCAAAGCCCGGCATCGGCACCGAGGGCGAGCCGAGCTTCACCGGAAGTTGCTCAATTCCCAAGGGGTTGGCCGCAATCGCATAGCCGGTTTCGGTCTGCCACCAATGGTCGATCACCGGCACGCCCAGCTGGGTTTCGGCCCATTTGATTGTGTCGGGATCGGCGCGTTCGCCCGCCAGAAACACCGAGCGCAGGCCGGACAGATCGTAATCCTTCACCAGCGCGCCAGTCGGGTCTTCCCGCTTCACCGCGCGGAACGCGGTGGGGGCGGTGAAGAAGCTTTTCACGTCATGCTCCGAGATCACCCGCCAGAAGGTGCCCGCATCGGGGGTGCCCACCGGCTTGCCTTCGAACACGATGGTGGTGTTCCCGGCGATCAGCGGGCCGTAGCAGATATAGCTGTGGCCCACGACCCAGCCCACATCCGAGGCGGCCCAGAACACCTCGCCCGGATCGACATTGTAGACGTTCTTCATCGTCCAGTTCAGCGCCACCAGATGCCCGGCGGTGTGACGGATCACGCCTTTGGGCTGGCCGGTGGTGCCGGAGGTGTAGAGGATATAGGCGGGATGATTGCCCTCGACCGGCAGGCAGGGGGCGGGATCGGCCGCCGCCAGATCGGCCCAGTCGACATCGCGGCCCGCGATCAGCTCGGCGGGCTGCTGCTCGCGTTGCAGGATGACGCAGAAATCGGGTTTATGCGCGGCTTGTTCGATGGCGCCGTCGAGCAGCGGTTTATATGAGACGATCCGATTGGGTTCGATCCCGCAAGAGGCGGCGATGATGGCTTTCGGAGTGGCGTCGTCGATCCGCACGGCGAGCTCATGCGCAGCAAAGCCACCGAATACCACCGAATGGATGGCGCCGATCCGGGTGACGGCGAGCATCGCGATCAGCGCTTCGGGCACCATCGGCATATAGATGATCACCCGATCGCCCTTGGTGATGCCGCGCGCGGCCAGACCGCCTGCGAAACGCGAAACGCGCTCCTGCAGCTCGGCATAGGTGATCTTGTCCTGTGTGCCGGTGATCGGGCTGTCATAGATGATCGCCACCTGATCGGCGCGGCCGTTTTCGACATGGCGGTCCACCGCGTTCCAGCAGGTGTTCACCATCCCATCGGCGAACCATTCGTAAAGCGGTGCATTTTCATCGCTGAGCGCTTTCGTGGGTTTCTTGTCCCAATCGATGGCCTCAGCGGCCTGCATCCAATACGCATCCGGGTCAGCCTGCCAGCGCGCATATTCCTCGCTATATCCCATGTCGTCCTCCTCCAAAGCCGATACGCTTTGTTACGCAACCTGATGGGGGCGGGGCAAGCGGCAGGCGCGGGCGTGAGGCGTTTGCGCGCAGATAATTTGCAGATTTCCGCGGCGGAAAGGTGCAAATTTTGCAAACCCACCGAAACTATGCAGAATTCTTTTGGGGCCTCAACGGTTTTGCAAATCTTCCCGGGGAGCATTGCAAATGTGCCGGGAATCGCTCGGCCAGCACAGACTTGTTTTAGCCTGGTACCAAGGGCAGGCTGGGTGAAAATGGAGGCGGTGATGATTTCGCGTTTGGTTTTTGCATTTGGTTTGGTGCTGGCGGCAGGGGGCGCGCAGGCGGATGAGCGCTGGCGCATGGTCGATAGCGAAGGCATGGGGACGGGAGCCTATTACTGCCCGGTCGATGATCGCAATTCCGGCAATTTCCTGTGCCTGCGGCTGGAATGCACCGATACGAAGCCGCTTTATTTTGATCTTGCTTATGTCGGCGGTCCGGCTGCGCCGCAGAGCTTGCCTGCCGGGATTACGGTGGATGGGGCGAAAGTCGGGGATCTGGATTTCAATCTGATGGTGGCCGATGGCGATTATGTCGATCTGACAGCGCTGTTTGATCCGGTGCGGCATACTGGGCTGATCGAGGCGCTGCGTCATGGCCAGCAGGCGCAGTTGCGGCTGGAATTCCCCGGCGGCGCAACGCAGTTTTTCCTGCCGCTCAAGGGCTCCAGTGTGACGCTGGGCAATGTGATGGCGGCTTGTCCTGTAGCTGCGGCCCCCAGCCCCATCGCGCAGCCGATGGGCGGGGATGATCCGGCGGCGCAGGTGCTGAGCGAGATCAAATCGGCCTGCGCCGAGATGGGCGGCACGATTTCGGTGGAGCCGGGATTTGAGACCCGGCAAGACCTGAATGGCGATGGGCGCGACGATCTCGTGATCGACTACGCCTCGGCGGCGTGTTCGGAAGCGGCCTCGCTTTATTGCGGGTCGGGGGGCTGCACGACCGGGCTGTATCTGGATCAGGGGAATGGCGAGTATCGCGAGCTTTACACCGGTGTGCTCTATGAATTCAAACCGGCATCGGGGCAAAGGCTGGCGCTTTCCCTGCACGGATCGGCCTGCGATTTGGTGGGCTATGAGGCTTGCGTGAAGGTCTATGATATCAGCAGCGGCAGTATGATCCTGACCCATCAGGCGATTGGGGAAGAGGCGATTTTCTGGATGCGGGCGCAGGGAGCGCTGGATGAAGATGTTCTGAATGCTCCGGGCGTGAAGGTGCCCGCACCTGACATGCCCGGCGATGCGGAGGTGGCTCCGGCAGCGGGCGGGCATCGTCTGGGTGGCATTGGCAAAGAATGATCCGGGCACGCTTTATCCTTGCGTCCGGCGGCGCGGGGATTAGTTTAACCGGAAGGTCAAAAAGGATGTGGCGATGACATTGCTCGACGCGGCGAAGCGGGTGCGCGAAAACGCTCATGCTCCCTATTCGAATTTCAAGGTTGGGGCGGCCCTGCGCACCCCATCCGGCAAGGTGTATGCGGGCTGCAATGTGGAAAACGCGGCCTATCCGGAAGGTACCTGTGCCGAAGCCGGGGCGATTGCCGCGATGGTGGCGGCGGGCGAAACCGAGATCGCCGAGATCGCCGTGGTGGGCGATGCGCCTGCGCCGGTCAGCCCCTGCGGCGGGTGCCGGCAAAAGATCGCGGAATTTGCCCCGAAAGGCGTGCAGGTGACGATGGCGAATATGGCAGGCGATGAGCTGGTCGAACCGATCGAGGCGCTGCTGCCCCATGCCTTTGCCAAAGCGCAGATGGAGGGCTGAGCATGACACGGGCCTTTCTGGTGGTGATGGATTCAGTCGGGATCGGCGGCGCGCCGGATGCGGATGCATTTTTCAACGATGAGCTGCCCGATAGCGGCGCCAATACGCTGGGCCATATCGCCCGCGCTTGTGCCGACGGGAAAGGCGATGGGGCGGGGCGGTCTGGGCCATTGCACCTGCCCAATCTTGTGGCGCTGGGGCTGGGGGCGGCGGCAAAGCTCGCCTCGGGCGAAGCGGCACCGGGGCTTGAGGCCGAACCGACCGGGCTTTGGGGTGCGGCCAGTGAGATCTCGCATGGCAAGGATACGCCCTCGGGGCATTGGGAAATGGCCGGTGTGCCGGTGCCCTGGGACTGGACCTATTTTCCGAAAACCGAACCGTCTTTCCCCGCTGATCTGACCGAAGCGCTGCGCGCAGCGGCGGGCACTGAGGGGCTCTTGGGCAACAAACATGCTTCGGGCACGGTTATTCTGGACGAGCTGGGGGCGGAGCATCTGCGCACTGGCTGGCCCATCGTTTACACCTCGGCGGATTCCGTGGTGCAGATTGCCGCACATGAAGAGGCGTTTGGACTGGAGCGGCTTTATGATCTGTGCCGCGCGGTGGCGCCGATGGTGCATGAGATGCGCGTCGGCCGGGTGATTGCGCGGCCCTTTGTGGGCACGCCGGAGGAAGGCTTTGCCCGCACCAGCAATCGCCGCGATTTCGCTCTGGCGCCGCCATCGCCAACGCTGATGGACTGGGCGCAGGCCGAGGGGCGCAAGGTGCATTCCATTGGCAAGATTGACGATATTTTCGCAGGCCACGGCGTAGATACGGCACTGCATGGCCCGGATGCCGAGCTTATGGAGGCACTGATTGCCCGGGCTGAAGTGGCGGAAGAGGGTAGCCTGACCTTTGCCAATTTCGTCGAGTTTGACAGCAAGTACGGGCATCGGCGCGATATTGCGGGCTATGCCGCGCATCTGGAATGGTTTGACGCGCAAATTCCGCGTCTGATTGAAAAACTCGGCGCGGGCGATTTGCTGATCTTTTCCGCTGATCATGGCAATGACCCAAGCTGGCCGGGCACCGACCACACCCGCGAACAGGTGCCGGTGATCGGCTGGGGGCTGGGATCGAAAGCGATTGGGCAAGTGAAATTTGCCGATGTTGGCGCCAGCGTGGCCGCGCATCTGGGCCTTGCGGAACGCGGCGTGGGGAGATCCTTTCTGTGAGCCTGATAAACCTGCCGAAAATTGAGCTGCACCACCATCTGGAAGGTGCGGCACCACCGGCCTTTGTACGGGCATTGGCGGCTGAGAAAAAACAAGACATTTCGCACATTTTCGATGCGAGAGGATCGTATTCCTACAAGGATTTCCTGGAGTTTCTCAACATTTACGAGGTGGCCACCAAACCGCTTTCCACCCCGAAAGACTATGCGCGGCTGGTGTCTGTCGTGCTGGAAGAGGCGGCGGAAAACGGTGTGGTCTATATCGAGAGCTTCCTGTCGCCGGATTTCTGCGGGGGCCGCGATGTCGGTGCCTGGCGGGAATATATGGCGGCGATGCAGGAGGCGGCGGATAAGGCTGAAGCGCTGGGCGTGACGTTCAAGGGGATCGTGACTGCGATCCGTCATTTCGGCCCGGATGCGGCGCGGGAAACCGCCCTTTGTGCACAGGAAACGGCGGGGGATTTCATCGTTGGTTTTGGCCTCGCCGGGGATGAAAATGCCTATTATGCCGCTGATTTCATTTATGCTTTCGATATGGCGCGCGAAGCCGGGCTGCATCTGACAGCCCATGCAGGCGAATGGGGCGGGGTGCGCTCTATCCGCGAGGCGATTGAGCATCTGAAAGTGGAACGGATCGGCCATGGCGTGGCGGCGGCAGAAGATCCGGAGATGATGAAATATCTCGCCGATACCGGGATCGTACTGGAAGTTTGCCCCGGATCGAATGTGGCGCTGGGCCTGTTTCCTGATTACGCCGCCCATCCGATTGCAAAACTGCGCGATGCCGGGGTGAAAGTGACCATCTCGACCGATGATCCACCGTTTTTCCATACGGATATGGGCCATGAATACGAAGAATTGGCGCGGGTGTTCGGCTGGGGCGCAGAAGATTTTGCCGCGCTGAACCAGGTGGCGCTTGACGCCGCCTTCTGCGATGATCAGACCCGAGCACGGATTGCCGAGAGACTGGAGAGAACAGATGTATGATCACCTGACCGTTGTGAAACACCCGCTGGTGCAGCACAAACTCAGCCTCATGCGGCAAAAGGAAACTTCCACCGCGACCTTCCGGCAGCTGCTGCGGGAAATTTCACTACTGCTGGCCTATGAGGTCACGCGCGAGCTGCCGATGACCACGCGGCGCGTTGAAACCCCGCTTCAGGAGATGGAAGCGCCGGTGCTGGCGGGCAAGAAAATGGCGCTGGTCTCGATCCTGCGGGCCGGGAACGGGCTGCTGGACGGGGTGCTGGAGCTGATCCCCTCGGCGCGGGTGGGCTATGTGGGCCTCTATCGCGACGAGGAAACTCTGAAACCGGTGCAATATTACTTCAAAGTGCCGCCGGAGATTGATGATCGGCTGGTGATCGTGGTCGATCCGATGCTGGCCACGGGCAATTCCTCGGCAGCGGCTGTGGATCTGTTGAAAGAGGCGGGGGCGACCAATATTCGCTTCCTTTGCCTGCTGGCCGCGCCGGAAGGGGTGGAACGTATGCGTGAGGCGCATCCGGATGTGCCGATCGTGACCGCCGCCGTGGACGAAAAGCTGAATGAGAACGGCTATATCGTGCCCGGGCTTGGCGATGCGGGCGACCGGATGTACGGCACGAAATAACGGTGCGAATGGCCCGTTGGTGCGCGGCAAGTCTTAAGAATTGTTAGCAAATTATGCACAGTCTGTTGCGCACCCCCTAGACACTGTAGCGGTGATCCGGCATTCTGATCCCATATCTTGTGTTGGGGGACACGGATCATGAAAAAGATCAGCTGCCTGGGCGCCTTGACGGTGCTCGCAATTCTGCAAACCGGCACCGCCAGCGCCTATACGCTGGATCAGGCCGGTAAGCCTGCCGAAATGCCACCCGCGAACTATCGCGGCGATAGCTATATCGATAGTCGCGGCTGCGCCTATGGGCGGATCGAAGTCGGCAATTATGTGAACTGGGTGCCGCGCATTTCGGCTGACCGGAAGTCGGTGATCTGCGGCTTGCCGCCCACCGATGTGTCGGCTGTGACCGGGCGGCTTTTGGCCCCGCCGCCACCGCCGCCGCCGGGCGAGGTGATGACCGCCGCGCCGCAGGATGCGGGCGGGTCGGATAATGTCAGTGCCGCCGAGATTGCTTCGTTTGCCGACGGCCCCGCAGCCGATATGGCTCCTGCGAGCGCACCGGCAAGTGTTCCGGCCTCAGCCCCGGCAGCCCCCAGAGCCCCGGACGTTGTGCGCACGGTGCGGGTGACCTGTACCGGCGATGGTGGCGATGTTCGGGTGAAAGTGGGGCTGGATAATGTGGGCATTGCCTGCCCGGCCGATCAGAGCGCCCCGATCCGATATCTTGTGCATCACGGCAATGGCGAAACCTCGCGGGTGATTGCCAGCCCGGCCCCGGCGCAGACACCGCCAGCCGCGGTGCCGGTGGAAGCGCCGCAGCCGGTTGTTGTTGCCGTCGCCCCAACTGTTGTTGCCGCGCCGACTGTGGTTGCACCAACGGCTGCGCCCGCCGCCCCGCAACCGACCCAGCGCGTGCGCTATGGTGGTGTGCCGGTCGGCAGCGGAACCGGAACCAATTACGGCAGCGGCTATAATACCGGTAGCAGCCCGGCGCCGATGGACCCGATCCCCTCGGCAGGGCAGGTCGCAACGCTTACGGTTACCGGCGGCATGGTGACTGGTTCGCCCAGCAGCGCCCCGACCGGCAACACCACCTATCCTGTGGGTAGCGGTTATGGCGTGACCAGCTATCCCGGTGCGGCGGATCCGGTTCCGGCGATCCCCGAGGGCTATCGGGCGGCTTGGAATGACGGGCGGCTGAACCCCAATCGCGGGCCGCGTAGTGCGGTGGGCGATGCGCAGATGGCGGCGGTCTGGGATACCAGCCAGGTGCCGATGCGCCGGGCAGCCCCGGTTGCAACAGCCCGGAGCGCGCCGACGGTGGTGTCTTCGATGGGCTCGGCCACGGCATCGGCGGCACCGCAAGCCCCGGCAACGCGGGCGGCTGCGTCTGCTCCGGCGGCAAGTGACCTTCGCTATGTTCAGGTCGGCGCTTTCCGGGTGGCCGAAAATGCGGCGGCTGTGGCTGCAAAACTGCAAGGGCTCGGCTTGCCGGGCCGTGTTGCCAAGACGCGTTCAGGACTGAATGTCGTAGTGGCTGGCCCCTATAGTGATGCTGGTGCTCTGCGCGACGCCTTGTCGGTTGCGCGCCGTGGTTTCCCGCAGGCCTATCTGCGCTAACCGAACCGGGTCATGCCGGAGTGAGAGATTGGAAAGCCCTGCCAGAGATGGCGGGGCTTTTGTGTTGATGCGGGGCGTGGGGGTGGTGCGCGGTCAGCGGAAAGCTGACGTCCGCCAGCGATGCTATTCGCTGCAAATCCCCTGCAAGGCCACCCAATCGCTATCGCTGAGCAGCGGGGTGGCTTCAGCTAGCGGCACCGGATCGGCTTCGATCAGGCCCAGCGTGGTTTCCCCGGTTTTGTCGAGCGCATAGGCATAGGGGGTGCTGGGAGCCTTGGCTTCGGCAAAGCGGGCGAGCAGTGTGGCGTTGGGCAGGGGCGTTGGGGGCGTGGTCAGCAGGCTCTCGGCATAGCTGCTCAGTGCGCTGCCGGGCAGGTTGCCGCTGGTGAGGAAACGCGCGGTGGCAAAGACCCCGGCATGGCGCAGCAGCGCGGCAATCGGATCGAACGCCTCGGCGCGGGCGCTTTCGGCAAGGATATAGCCCGCAATCACATCCGGGCCGTCATAGCTTTCAACCAGATCGCGGTTGATCAGGATGATCCCGCCGGGCAGATGCGTGGCCCCGGCCACCCCATCGGGCACGATCAGCAGCCGGGCAGGTTGCCCACCCAGCAGGCGGGTTTGCAGATGGGTCAGCGCCGTGTTGCCATAACGCGTCTGGCAGGGCTGGCCGGTGATCGGCACCATGCGGGTGAGAAGTTGTTGGCCGAGGGTGGCGCGGCTGGCCGGGGGCAGCACCGCCACGGTTTGGCGCAGCAGCGCGCCGGGCAGCCAGAACACGGCGAGCAGGATGACAGCGGCGAGCACTGATAAGCCGACAAACAGCCGCAACCGGCCAGAATGCGGCCTTTGCCGTTCGATCGCCCGGTGCACCCGGTCAATCGCCGCGATCATGTCGCGATCTTCGGTTTCCAGAAGCTCCGCCTCATCAGGGGCGTCTGACGGAGCGTAGAGGGCAGGGGTCTTGCCCGGATTCAGCCGGTGCAGCGCGGGCAGCGACCAATGCGAGAGCGGGCGATCCTGCATATCGGAAATGGTTAGCGTTGCGTCGCCCACTGAGACGATCACATTCAGCCGCTGCGCCTCGGGCGTCGGACGCCAGAGGCCGGGGGCTTCAAGCCGTTCAAATTCCGATAGCGCGGTCATGGGCGCGGGCTGCTCTTGTTATGCTTACGGCAAAGATACCTCGTGCGGGGGAAGGGGGCAATCCCGCGCGGGGGGCCACTCCTCCGCGCGCGCTATGCCTCTTCTGCCAGTTTCCTCAGCTCGAATTTCTGGATCTTGCCGGTGGAGGTTTTGGGCAGCTCGATGAATATCACCTGTTTCGGGGTTTTGAACCCGGCCAGCCGTTCCCGCGCAAAGGCGATCAGTTCGGCTTCGGTGACCTCAGCTCCCTCTTTCAGCTCGACAAAGGCGCAGGGGATTTCGCCCCATTTTTCGTCGGGCTTGGCGACGACGGCGCAGAGGCTGACCGCGGGGTGATGCATCAATGCGCCTTCGACCTCGACCGAGCTTACATTCTCGCCGCCGGAAATAATGATGTCCTTCGCCCGGTCGGTGATCTTGATGTAGCCGTCTGGATGGCGAAAGGCGATGTCGCCGGAATGGAAATAGCCGCCCGCAAAGGCCTCGCGGGTGGCGTCGGGGTTTTTCAGATAGCCCTTCATCACCACGTTGCCGCGAAACATGATCTCGCCCACGCTTTCCCCATCGGCGGGCAGTTCAGTCATGCTGTCAGCGTCCATCACTGTCACCGCCTCTTCCATCACTTGGCTGACCCCGGTGCGGGCTTTGATGGCATAGCGTTCGTCATCGGGCAGGGCACTCCATTCATCGCGCCAGATGCATTCGACCACATGACCATAGGTTTCGGTGAGGCCGTATACTTGGGTGACGGAGAAGCCCAAAGGCTCAATCGCGGCGAGGGTGGCGGCCGGGGGCGGCGCGCCGGCGGTATAGACATTGACGATGTGATCAAAGCTGCGCCGCTCGCTGTCTTTGGCATTGATCAGCATGTTGAGCACGATGGGCGCGCCGCCGAAATGGCTGACGCTCTCATCGGCAATCGCATCGTAGATCGCGCCCGGGGTAATATCACGACAGCAGACCACGGTGCCACCCACAGCAGGGATCGACCATGTGTGCATCCAGTTGTTGCAGTGAAATAGCGGCACGATAGTGAGGTAGACGGTGTTGCGGTTCAGGCCCCAATCGAGGCTGAGGC
>JARRIY010000026.1:11186-42203 GCA_037379985.1 Maritimibacter sp. | reverse complement strand
GTCCTGGCAGAAACAGCTGATGTTCAACGTGCTGATGGTGTCCATCGGCGGGCCTGAGCTGTTCGAAAGGGTCTATGGCCAGCTTGACGCGGATTATGCCGCTGGTGCCGATGTGGCCAAGGTGTTCAACGCTGCCGCAGAGGCGCGCGAGATGATGACAGGCTCGAATGTGCAGGCCTGGAACGAAGCGGCGCGTCTGGTGATTGACGGCCGCGCTGCTGGCCAGATCATGGGAGACTGGATTCAGGGCGAATTCACCCAAGAGGGCATGAAGGCAGGCGAAGACTTCTCCTGTCTGCCGGGTCTGGGTGTGAACGAATACATCACTGCAGCAGGCGATGCCTTCTATTTCCCGAAGGTCGATGACCCAGAGATCGTTGCTGCGCAGGACGTGCTGGCGGGCGTGATCGTTTCCCCGGAAACGCAGGTGGAATTCACCAAGGCGAAGGGCGCGCTGCCGGTGCGCCGCGACGTGGAACTGCGTGATCCGACCCCCTGCATGGAAAAGGGCATGGAGATCCTCAAAGCGGGCCACATCGTTGAAAGCATCAACACGATGGTGTCGCCGGATACCGTTGGCCGGGTGACCGACCTGATGGTCGAGTTCTTTGCCGATCCCAGCTTCACCCCCGAGACCGCGCAAGCGGAATTTGCCGAGATCATCGCCTCGGCTGACTGACAGACCGCGGCGCGGATCACCCGAACTCGATCCGCGCCGCTCCTGCCACACCTTACAAAATCGGAGGATTCCCAATGTCGCAGAGCGGCAAACCGACAGGGCTGTTCAGGAACCTGAGTGCAAAGATCGCCGCCATTCCCATGGTGCTTACCGCGCTTGTGGTCTTCGTCGGATGCTCTGTCTGGACAATCGTCTATTCCTTTACCAACTCGCGCCTTCTGCCCAGCAATAAATGGGTTGGGTTCGACCAGTATGAACGCCTTTGGGACACCCGACGGTGGCTCATCTCAATCGAGAACCTCGCAATTTACGGCATCCTGATGCTGATCCTTGCGCTGGTCCTCGGGTTTCTACTGGCCGCCCTGATCGACCAGAAAATCCGGTTCGAGGACGGGTTTCGGACCATTTTCCTGTATCCCTACGCGCTCAGCTTCATCGTGACGGGTCTGGTCTGGCAGTGGCTCCTGAACCCGGAATTCGGAATTCAGAACGCGGTGCGCAGCCTGGGATTTGAAAGCTTCACCTTCGATCCACTCTATAACCCGCATACGGTGCTTTATGGGGTGCTGATCGCTGGCCTGTGGCACACCAGCGGTCTGGTGATGTGCCTGATGCTGGCGGGGCTGCGCGGCATTGACGAAGACGTCTGGAAGGCCACCAAGGTCGACGGCATTCCGGCTTGGAAAACCTATGTGATGGTCGTTATTCCGATGATGCGCCCGGTTTTCATCACCACGCTGGTCCTGATCACCTCCGCCATCATCAAGCTTTACGATCTGGTGATCGCGCAAACCGGCGGCGGGCCGGGCCTCGCCTCGGAAGTGCCTGCCAAGTTCGTCTTCGACATGATGTTCATCTCGCAAAACCTTGCCCAAGGCTTTGCCGCCTCGACCATGATGCTGGTCGCCGTGATCTTCGTCATCATTCCCTGGGCCTACCTTGAATTCGGAGGCAAGAAACATGGCTGATGTCACCACAAACATGCAGCGCCCGAGCCCGGCGCACGCATCCGGCCCCAAGCCCCGTCGGGTCTTTTCCCGCAACAACATCGTGATCTACAGCATTCTTTTCGTTCTGGCGGTCTACTACCTGTTGCCGTTCTACGTGATGCTGATGACCTCGCTCAAAGGACTGCAGGAAGTCCGGATGGGCAATATCTTTGCCCCGCCGATGGAAATCACCTTCGAGCCCTGGGTCAAAGCTTGGTCGACAGTCTGCACGGGGCTGAACTGCGATGGCCTGTCGCGCGGCTTCTGGAACTCGATCATGATCACGGTGCCGTCGGTTTTCTTCTCGATCGCCGTGGCCTCGGTCAACGGCTACGCGCTGTCGATGTGGCGGTTCAAAGGGGCCAACATCTTTTTCACCATCCTGATCATCGGGGCGTTCATTCCCTATCAGGTGATGATCTATCCGATCGTGATCCTGCTGCGCGAGATCAAGCTTTATGGCGATCTGGGCGGGCTGGTGCTGGTGCATACGATCTTTGGCATGCCGATCCTGACGCTGCTGTTCCGCAACTACTTCTCGTCGGTGCCCGAAGAGCTGTTCAAGGCCGCCCGCGTCGATGGCGCCCGGTTCTGGACGATCTACCTCAAGATCATGCTGCCGATGGCGGTGCCGATCTTTGTCGTGGCGGTGATCTTGCAGACCACCGCGATCTGGAACGACTTCCTGTTCGGGGTCATCTTCACCCGGCCCGACAATTACCCGATGACGGTTCAGCTGAACAACATCGTCAATTCGGTCACCGGGGTGAAGGAATACAACGTCAACATGGCGGCGACGCTGCTGTCGGGCGTGGTCCCGCTCACCATCTACTTTCTCTCTGGCAAGCTCTTTGTGCGCGGCATCGCAGCCGGCGCCGTGAAAGGATAACGTCATGCAGCCAAGCGTTTCTATCCAGAACCTCAAGCTCAATTTTGGCGCGGTGTCGGTCCTGCGCGATCTCAATCTCGATATCGGGCAGGGAGAATTCCTGGTGCTGCTGGGCAGTTCCGGTTGTGGCAAATCCACCCTGCTCAATTGCATCGCCGGATTGCTGGAACCGACCGAAGGCTCGATCCACATCAACGGTCAGAACGTAACCTGGTCCGAACCGTCGGAGCGCGGCATCGGCATGGTGTTCCAGTCCTACGCGCTTTATCCGCAGATGACGGTCGAGGGGAATCTGACCTTCGGTCTGAAAAACGCGAAGATGCCCAAGGACGAGATCAAGCGTCGGGTGACCCGCGCCGCCGAGGTGCTTCAGATCGAGCCGCTGCTCAGTCGCAAGCCCGCCGCGCTGTCCGGTGGCCAGCGTCAGCGGGTTGCCATTGGCCGCGCGCTGGTCCGCGATGTGGACGTGTTCCTGTTCGATGAGCCTTTGTCGAACCTCGATGCCAAGCTGCGTGCCGACTTGCGGGTCGAAATCAAGCGGCTGCACCAGACACTTGAAAACACGATGATCTACGTGACTCACGACCAGGTTGAAGCAATGACCCTGGCCGACCGGATCGCGATCATGAAGGGCGGTGTTGTCATGCAGCTCGATACCCCGAGCGTGATCTACAACAAGCCGGCCAACAAATACGTTGCGGATTTCATCGGCTCCCCGTCGATGAACTTCTTTGACGCCAAGCTGGAAGATCCCCAAGCGCCCAAGGTGGTGATCGATGGCAAGGACGTGTCGCTGTCGGGCTACGAGTTCTCCCGCCCGGGTCTTAGCGGCGATGTCTGGTTCGGCATTCGCCCTGAACATATTGTGACGGGCGAGGCGGCGGATGCCGCACCCACCCAATTCGAGGTGCACGCCGAGCTGGTCGAGCCGATGGGGTCTGAAACGCTCGTCTGGTCCTCGCTTGCGGGCACGCCTTTGCGCTTCCGCGTCGATGGTCAGATGCCGGTGGCGGAAGGCGATCTGATCCGGATCGGTTTCGATCCGGCGCGCGCCTCGATCTTTGACAAGGTTGAGGAGTTGCGGATCTGACGGCCTGAACAGCGACCGGTGCCCGAACACGGCGCCGGTCTTTCAATCGCGCCCGCGAAGAAAGGTTTCGACCGTCGTATTGAACGCCTCAGCACATTCCACATTGACCGAATGCCCGCCGGGAAGGTCGCTGATTGCGATCTTTGGATATGTCTCTGCCAGCCAATCCCGCGACGGCTGAAACTTCTTCTCATAGAGGCCATTGATCAGCAGGGTCGGCACGGACAGTGCGTCCAACCGGTCGCGCACCGACAGCCGGGGCAGCGCCTCTTGCATCAGAAGCGACAGATCCTCGGGGCTGGTGCTATCTGCGCTGTCTGACAGCTGTTGCCGTAGCTCTGGCGGAAAGCGCCGGGCATGGATCGGATGATAGGGCAGCTTGCGCAGGGCGCTCAGGCCACCCGCGCGCAGACCTGCGACAAGGCTCCGCCGCGCCTCTAGCTGCGCCTCGGATTCAGCTTCGCGCAGCGCCCCATTCGCATTGGTAAAGACAAGACCGGTGCAGGCTGCGGGATGATCCACCGCATAGCGCAGCACGATGCCCGCGCCAAAGCTTTGGCCACACAGGTGCCATTGTGCTATCCCCAGCGATA
Source organism: Maritimibacter sp. (assembly GCA_037379985.1). Lineage (GTDB taxonomy): Bacteria > Pseudomonadota > Alphaproteobacteria > Rhodobacterales > Rhodobacteraceae > Sinisalibacter. The sequence goes on along the minus strand of JARRIY010000026.1, from coordinate 37,963 downwards.
TGCGCAGCCGGTCGAGCGCCGCAACGATGGCACCCGGCTGCACCTGCTCCGGGGCCTCGGGCATCGGGCTTTGACCATGGCCGGGCAGATCGACCCGGATCAGGCGGAAATGCTGCGCCAAGGCGGCATTCGGAGCCCAGATGTCACGGTTGACGAGCAGCCCATGTACCAAAAGCAAAGGCGGCAACCCGGTATCGGGCGCCGCCTCATAGGCAAGGGTCAGGGATGGACCTGTGGTCAAATCACCGACTTTTCTTGCAGCCAGCTCCGCACCGTTTCCGACACCGCCTGCGGCTGTTCGAACGGCAGCAGGTGCCCGGCGCCCGCCAGTACGAGCGACTTGGCATCGGGGATTTTTGCTGCGACCGCGTCGTGCACGTCTTTGGTCGACAGATGGTCCTGATCGCCGGTGATCAGCAGCACCGGAAAGGGGAAATCGCCGATATAGGTCGTTGCATCGGGGCGATTCAGAAGCGCAAGGTTCTGGCGCTCATGCACCTCTGCGCCGCAATCCTCTACCATTTGCCGGATCCGTGCGACCAAAGCGTCGTTCTGGGCATTGTCTTTCGACAGGACCTTCGGCGCCCAGTTCTTCGCATAGCTGGCCATGTCGGCATTGGCCTCTTTTATGCGGGTCTCGCGGTGGGCTTTTTCGTTCGGGCCGGGGCCTTCGGCGCTGGTGCTGGACAGGACCATGGCCTTGACCCGCTCTGGCCAGCGCCCGTGTGGCCATCGCCTCAAGCGTCGCGTCCTTTGTGGTATCTGTAACGTGAACCCCGTCCACCTGCGACTCCAGGGCTTGAGCGACAGGGGCCCAGGTGCGTGCGTCTGACATGATGCCGGGTATGGTGACGAGCGTTGCCATCGGATCTTCCTAACTGCTGACTGCCACATGCGTGGCGATTGTCAGCACTCTATCAAGCCTGGGCAATTTCATAACCTGATCAAAGGTTAGGGCTGTTCAAACAGAACTGCCCCGCGCGCGGTGGGCGCCCTCTCGGACCGGTGGCATTTGCATGGATAAAAGATACCGGAGCAGTCCCACAAAACGCGTGGAATATGGAAATAACTGAGACGGTCCCCAGAAATCCGCCCCCCGAAAAACAACAAAGGCGCCCGAAGGCGCCTTGTTTAATTGGTCGGAGTGAGAGGATTCGAACCTCCGACCCCTGCCTCCCGAAGACAGTGCTCTACCAGGCTGAGCTACACTCCGACCGTGACGGGCGAGATAGCTTAGTGTCCGGGGGTTTGCAAGGGCCTATCTGCGGGGATTTTTCAGTCGGAGCCAGGGCGAGATGCGGAACGAGGCTGCCGAGGAGGCGCGCGACCTTGTCCGCAACACCGGGGTCTGGGATTCGGCCCCCAACCGGCTTTCGCGAATGACGATATAGATGCCGCTGACAATGATCAGCCCGGCGCCGATTCCCGTAGCGATATCAAGCTTTTCGCCAAACAGAAAATAGCCAAACCCGGTGGCCCAGAGTATCTGCGAATATTGCATTGGCGCCACCACGGCCGCATCGCCATTGCGATAGGCTGAGATCATCAACAGTCCGGCAACAAAGCCAAAGAGCGAGATGATCCCGGTCAGGCCGAGATGCTCCACCGGCATGGGTTCGTAGACCAGTGCCAGAATCGCGCCGGTCACGACGAAATTCGCCAGCATCGGATAGAGCATCAGCACCGCTGCGCGCTCTTCCTGACCGATCTTGCGCATGATGACCGATCCCAGCGCCAGAAAGAAGGCCGCAGAAAGCCCGGCCAGATGCCCGAGGCTCAGGTCGGTACTGCCCGGGCGCAGCACCACGATCACCCCAATCAGGCCCAGAAGCACGGCAAACATCCGGTGCAGGCCCACTTTTTCGCCAAGCATCGGAATCGCCAGCAGCGTCACCAGCAGGGGCGCGGCAAACAGCATCACATAGACCTGTGCCAGCGGCAGGGCCGAGAAGGCGTAGAAGGCCGACAGGCTGGTCACCACAGCCGAGCCGGTGCGCAGCGCCGACCACCAGGGATGAACCGGGCGCAGATGGCCTTCAGTCGGGTCGCGCATGAGCATGAAAATGACCAGCGGAAAAGAAAACACCGTCGAGAAAAAGATGATCTGAAACGGTGCGTAATGGGCACCAAGGGTTTTGATCACCACGTCATGGGTGGCGTAGATGCCAAAGGCGATCAGGGCATAGACGGGGCCGGGGAGTTTCATGGGGCGATCCTTGCTCGAGTGAGGTCAGTTCATCACGAGCCGCCGCCGGGGCCAAGGTGAAAAATCAGCGCGGGTCAGGCGATCAGGCTTTCCGCCAGCATCCAGAGCACCGCCAGGACCAGAAGCAGCGCCATCAGGCGGTTGAACCCGCGCCCGGCGCGATGCGACAGGGCGGCGCCGAACCAGGCCCAGGCGGCCAGCGACAGCCAGCAGATCACCAGATAAAGCCCGGCAAAGGCGATCAGCCCGGTACCGCGCGCGGTCAGCGGCAGCACAAAGATTGTCAGGGCAGACATGATGACAAACCAGGCTTTCGGGTTCAGCCCCTGCACCATGATGCCATCCATGAAGCCAGGGCGTTTGCCAGCGCTTTCCATCCGGCCCGGCCCATCAGACCCGGCGATGCGCCAGGCCAGCCAGATCAGATAGGCAGCACCGATCCAGGTCAGGGGTTTCGCCAGTGCTTCGATCCAGCCGATCCCCGCAATGGCGCCGGTGCCGAGCGCCAGCAGAAGCGCAACAAAGATAACGGTTGCGCCGGTGACGAATGCCAAGCTTGCCCCGAATCCGTAGCGCGCGCCGCTCATCGCACCGATGATATTCACCGGGCCGGGCGTCGCCGAGGTGGTCACGGCAAACAGTGCCATGGCGGCAAGGATGGATGGATCTGGCATAGGTGTCTCCGTTTCGGCGGAGACTGGCACGGTGTGGGGCGGGAAGGATTGGACAGAATTGACCTCTACGGTCTGGCTTAATGCACCTGCAATTGTGCCGGTGTGACCCCGATCTGGCGTTTCAGATGCCGGATCATATGCGACTGGTCATAAAACCCGGCAATCTGGGCCGCCTCAGCCCCGCTTGCCCCGCCGATCAGGGCCGCGCGGGCGCGATCCACCCGGCGCTGGATGAGATAGGCATGGGGCGTCAGCCCGGTCGCCTTTTTGAAACTGCGGATCAGGTAGGACGGGTGCAGATCCACCAGCCCGGCAAGCCCGTCCAGCGAGATCGCATCGCCGCACTCGACCGCCGCCCGGATCGCCGCGCGGGTTTGGGCGATGGCGCCGGGCTCCTGCCCGGGTTTGCGCAACTGCGCCCGGCCATGGGTTGCGAAGACCGCTGAAAGCGCGCTGTGGGTACTCTCTTCAATGGCGAGCCGTCGCCCCGGATGGTCGGGGGCGTTCAAGGCGGCGGAAAGCTGATCGAGCGCCTGCATCACCAGAAGCCCGCGATCTTGCGGCGTCACATCGCGAAAGCCCTTGAGGCTTTCCAGCCCAAGCTGGCGGCGGACCGCAGCTTCGGACACATAGAGCATGTTGTAATGCAGCTTGTCGCTATGCGCCCGGCCGGTATGCATTTCTTCGGGGTTCATCAGCGACAGCGATCCGGGCGGCAGCACCATATCTTCGCCCCGGCAGTAATATCCGCCCACACCATAGGCAATCGCGCCGATGGCAAAGCCTTCATGGGCATGGCGCGAAAAGGTCTGGCTGCTGAAACGGGCTTCGAACAGCTCGATCCCGTCAAGCCATGACAGATGGTGATAGCGATTCTGCATCTTCATGCCACGGATATAACAATGGCCCGCGCGGCAAGGCACGGGCCATTGAGAAGCAGCTTATCAGTCGTCGCTGCCACCGTCTCCATCGCTTCCACCAGTCTCGTTCCCCGCATCCACATGGGGCTGGATCGGATCATTGGTTTCGCCCGCAGCCTTGGTCCGACGACCGGTGAACAGGTTTTTCAGCCAGATGAGAGGCAAGAGCAGCAGCACAAAACCCTTTTTCAAAAAGGCCAGAAGGACGATCAGAAAACCGGTTTTGGCGACCACCTTGCCAGCGATCAGCCCACCAATGCCCACAGCGGCAACTTTATCGAGGTCGGGTTTGAAGTCGATATAGCGGTTGCCCTCGGTAAAGCTGGTCATCGCTAAGAGGTCGGGGGTCGCGGCGCGCACTTCGTCAAGCTGCTCCATCGAGGCGATCACGTTCAGTATCAGCACGCCCTCGCGGCCAAGCGCCCGAATATTGTAGTTCAGCGTATGTAGCTCATCCCCGCCGAATTGCAGTTCTTTCGCCCAGTAAAGCTTCCGCTCTGTCTGATCGTAACGTGGCGGCTCTGCCCAACCCAGAAGCTCAATAGAGTCATAGCCATTTTCTTCGCGCCATTTGCTCGACTCGCGGGCATCTGCCTGCATCTGTTTCAGTAGATCGTCATAATCATAGCTTTCGGCATCGTCATCCGAGACATGACCAATGTCGTCATAGCTCAGTTCCATACCCCAGGTATCGTGCATCGGGGTCATATCAGTCGGAAAAACCATACCAAGCACGGTGGCATCCGGCGGGTTGCCCCAGAGATCTTCCAGCACAATGCGAGCGTCTTTGGGGTTCAGGTAATAATAGTCCTGTCCAAGGGTCAGCGTGGCCAGACCGTTGGGCAGAGTTGCCGTGCCGCGCTGATAGTTGAGCTCCTGCAATGGAGCGAGCATTTCGGCCAGATCAGGGTCTGCGGCGAGATCGGGAAACAGCTCATCGAAGCTTTCGGCGAAAAGGGGAAGGGGGGAGAGCGCAAGAAGCGCCAGCAGGAATAATCTAGGAAGCATGCTCTATCCTGAATAAAACAAAGGGCGCGGCCGAAACCGCGCCCTTCTATTACACAGAAATGTGAAATCTCAAAGACTTGCGTCAAGCGCCGCCAAGATCGCATCGCCCATTTCGGTGGTCGAAACCGGCTTGGTTTTATCATCGCCCAGCAGGTCGCCGGTGCGCAACCCGTCGGCCAGCACTTTTTCCACCGCGGCATCCAGCCGGTCGGCTTCGTCGCCCAGATCGAAGGAATAGCGCAGCGCCATCGAGAAGCTGAGGATACAGGCAATCGGGTTGGCCTTGTTTTGCCCGGCAATATCCGGGGCCGAGCCATGCACCGGCTCGTACATCGCTTTCGGACGGCCATTTTCCATCGGTGCACCAAGGCTGGCCGAGGGCAGCATGCCCAGCGAGCCGGTCAGCATCGCGGCAACGTCAGACAGCAGATCGCCAAACAGGTTGTCGGTGACGATCACGTCGAACTGTTTCGGCGCGCGCACCAGCTGCATGCCGCCAGCGTCGGCATACATGTGGCTCAGCTCAACTTCGGGATATTCCTCGTCATGCACGCGCTGCACGACTTCGCGCCAGAGGATGCCCGATTCCATCACATTGGCCTTCTCCATCGAGCAGACCCGGTTGTCGCGTTTCCGCGCCAGTTCAAAGGCCGAACGGGCGACGCGAACAATCTCGCTTTCGGTGTAACGCTGGGTGTTGATCCCGACGCGCTCGCCACCTTCTTCGATGCCTTTCGGCTCGCCGAAATAGATGCCCGAGGTCAGTTCGCGCACGATCATGATGTCGAGGCCCGCCACCAGCTCTTGCTTCAGCGACGAGAAATCGGCCAGCGCGTCAAAGCACTGGGCCGGACGCAGGTTGGCGTAAAGGTCCATTTCCTTGCGCAGGCGCAGCAACCCGCGCTCGGGCTTCACGCTGAAATCGAGGTTGTCGTACTGCGGGCCGCCCACGGCGCCCAGCAGCACGGCATCGACTTCCTGTGCCTTCGCCATGGTTTCGTCGGCCAGCGGGGTGCCGTATTTGTCATAGGCCGCGCCGCCCACCACATCTTCGCTCACCTCGAAGCTCAGGTCGCGCTTGTCGCCATACCAGGTGATGATCCGGCGCACCTGCGCCATCACTTCGGGGCCGATCCCGTCGCCGGGCAGGATGAGAAGGGAACCAACGGTCATGGGTGTTTCCTCGGGCTGAAATTAGGTTGTCGCTGGCCTAACGGGTTGCCGGGGATTGGTCAAGAAAGCGCAGATAGCCCGGTGGCCAAAGCCTCCCACACCCGGGCAACGCGGGGCACCCGGCGCAGCGCCTCATGGGCGGTCAGCCAGACGGGAAGGGAGGGCAGCTCAATCTCGGACAATAGCTGCTCAACATCGGGGTCACGCGCGCCAATCGCCTGTTGCGCCACGCTCAGCCCGCAGCCCGCGCGCACAAGCTGCCAATTTGCCGCCTGATCATCGGTGCGCAGGCAGAAGAAATCGCGGGTCACCTGCCATCCGGCGTCGCGCATCCCGCGGATCATCAGCTCATTGCGGTCATAGCCCACCCAATCGAGCGCCAGAGCCTCGTCAATCGTCGCGGGTCGTCCGCAGCGATCAAGATAGCTCGTCGCGCCGTAGATCCCGAGCGACAGATCGGTCGCGTGTTTTGTGACCATGTCGAGCTGTTCGGGGCGATACATGCGGATTGCGATATCGGCTTCGCGAAACAGCAGGTTTTCACTGCTGTCGCTGGCGACCAGTGATGCGTACCGTGCCGGTCAGCCCCTGATCCTCGCCCGCCGCGATCAGCGCCATCTGCCCCGCAGCCTCGCGCATCGCCTGCGCTGCAGGCAGCATCGCCGCGCCGGTCTCAGTCAGGGAAAAGCCGCGTGGGTGACGGCGGAAAAGCTCTGCCCCCAGCGCCGCCTCCACCGCCTGCACCTGCCGCCCCAGCGTCGGCTGGCTGGCCCCAACACGGCGCGCGGCAGCTGAGAGCGAGCCGGTTTCAGCGACCGCCAGAAAGGCCTGAATCAGCGACCAGTCGAGAGAGGTGAGCGATTTATCCATTCATATATGAATAGCATATGCAGATATTTCGGCAATTCGCATTCGTATAGGAATGCATATCTTGGTCTCAACACAGGAGATCAACATGGCACAATCAGTTCTCATTCTCGGCAGCAACGGCAAATTCGGTTCCAATGCGCTGGAGGCGTTCCGGCAGGCGGGCTGGCAGGTACACAGCTTCAAACGCGGGCGCGATGATCTGGCGTCAGCGATGCGTGGGATGGATGTGGTCGTGGCGGGGTGGAATCCGCCGGGCTATCACCTCTGGACCGAGGCTTTGCTGGATCAGCACCGGCAGGTGGCGGAAACGGCGGCGCGCGAAGGCGTTACCGTGATCCTGCCCGGAAATGTCTATGTCTACGGCCCCGACGCACCCAGCCCGTGGCGGCCCGACACGCCGCATCTGGCTGACAATCCGCTGGGGCTCTATCGCAAACGACTGGAAGCGATCTATCGCGATAGCGGAGCGCAGGTGATCATCCTGCGAATGGGCGATTTCTTCGATGGCAAGACCAAGGGGAACTGGTTTGAAAGCTATATCGCCGCCAAGGCCGCGAAAGGCGTGATCGCCTATCCCGGTGATCCGAACGCGCCCCATGCCTGGGCCTATCTGCCCGATGCCGCCCGCGCCGCCGTAGCCCTGGCCGAAAAACGCGCGCAGCTCAGCCGGTTCGAGGATGTGCCGTTTGCGGGCTATACGCTGACTGGCAATGAGCTGGGTGCGGCCATCTCGCGGGCGCTGGGGCGCAAGGTACGGGTGAAGCCGTTTGCCTGGTGGCCGTTTTACCTGCTGAAACCGTTCATGCCGATGCTGAAAGGCGTCATGGAAATGCGCTATCTGTGGTCGCTGCCGCAGCGGCTTGATGGCGCGCGGCTGGCAGAAATCGTGCCGGAATTCGAGCCTATTCCAGTGGAAAAGGCGCTTTCCGAGACATTTGCACGGATGGGGTGACAACCCAACAAACGCCCGAATAGCGCCATAGGCGCCGGGCGAGCGCCGGTCCGCCCCACCGGACTGGCGCTATTGAGGCATCTCGAATCGCGGGGAGGCAGGCAGTTTATGGCGGGCATAAATGGCGTCGCTCAAATACCTTGGTGCGCCACTCCGCGGACCGGCGCTCGCCCTATTCCCTAATGCGCAGGCGCACCGACTGCATCAACCAGCGTGCGGCCGCCATCGACGGTCAGGATCTGCCCGGTCATGAAACCCGACCCGTCCGAGGACAGGAACCGTGCGGTTTCGGCGACTTCGGTGGCTTTGGCGATCCGACCCAGCGGCGTGCCCTCAAGGATCATATCGCGGGTCGCCCGGTCATCGCGCAGCGCTTCTTGCAGGCTGGCGCTCATCACCGAGCCAAAGCTGATCGCGTTCACCCGGATGCGTTGCGGGGCAAGCGCCACGGCAAGCGCCCGTGTGGCTTGTTCCAGCGCGGCGGCGGCGATGGAGAAGGCCATCAGCCCGGGCTGGGTGCGGGTCGCGGCAATTGACGACAGGTTGACGATCGCGCCCAGCGGATCAGAGTTATCATCGGGCAGCGCCTCACCCTGTTGGATCATCCGCTTCGCCACCGCTTGGCTGAGCCGCAGCGCCGTCATCAGGTTCTGATCCAGCAGCATCTGCACAGTCTTGTCCGACATATCCAGCGGGTCCGAGGTGGCGACCTGCCGCGAAGCATTCACCAGAATATCGACGCGGTCAAAGGCATCAATCGTCGCCGAAATCAGATTGGTGATGGTCAGTTTCTGGCGCAGATCACCGGCGAAAATGCGCACATGGCGTGCCGCATCTTCATCCGCCGCATCGCCATTTTCGCTTTCCGGGTTTTCACCGAATTCATCAATCAGCTTGGCTTCATCAAGATCGGCACAAACCACATTCGCGCCCTGTTCGATGTAATGCCGGGCAATCGCCAGCCCGACACCATTGGCAGCCCCCGTGACGATGGCGGTCTTACCGGAAATCGAAAAAGACATGACGCTCTCCTGAGTCCTCTGGGCACCCTAGCCGGGTTTATCACTTTGCGCGATGGGGCTTTGATGCATGGATCACTTTGAAGCCGGGCGTGCCCCCGGCATCGGTGACCTGATGAAAATGCGCACCGATTTCAGCCTCATAGGGCAGGTGGCGATTGGCGACGAGCCAGAGCTGCCCTTGCGGGCTTAGCATCGAAGCCGCCGCCGCGATAAAGGCGCGGCCAATCCCTGGATCGCCAGCGCGCGAGACGTGAAAGGGCGGGTTGGTGACGATCACATCATAGCGCTGATCGGGAGTGAAATCCGTGGCATCGGCCCAGTGAAACGCGGCGCGCGGATCACTGATGGTTTCGCGGGCACAATCCAGCGCCACCGCATCGGCCTCGATCAGATCAAGATGGGTCACATCACCCGAGCTCAGAATATGGCGGGACAGATAACCCCAGCCCGCGCCCAGATCTGCCACCCGGCCTTTGAGTTGTGGCAGAGCACCGACCAGCGCCAGCGAGCCCTTATCCGGCCCATCGGCGGAAAACACGCCGGGGCGGGTGAGAAAGCCATCAAAGCGGCGATCCTGCCCGGCCCAATCGCTGAAATCGCCACCGGTGATCCAGAACAGCTTGCCATGGGACTTGGCGATATTGCCCTCGGGCGTGGCTTTCGCCTTCACCGCCTTCAATACCGAATCCACCCCGTCATGTTTCTGCCCGTCGATCAGCACCAGCGGAGCAGTGGAGGCGGCTTGGGAAATCAGCGCCCGTGCAGCGTCTTTGGCGCGTGGCAGCACCACCAGCGCGGCGGTAAATTCGCCCTCTGGCACCCGCGCCACGTCATAACCCGCCTGCGCCCAAGCCTGATGGTCGGGGTAAAACTGGCAAATCACCTGAGTGGTTTCGCGATCCAGCGCTGACAGGTCATAGCCCTGCGGCGGGCCAAATACAGCGACCCGGCCATCGGGCAGGGTCAGCGCGCCGGTCTCAAGCGCGAGGGAAAGACGGGATGTGCTCATGAGGTCAAAGCGGGGGCTGCGCCGCCGCTATTCCTTTTCCATTGTGCATTGCAGCGGGTGCTGGTGCTGACGGGCAGCATCCATCACCTGACTGACCTTGGTTTCGGCAATCTCAAAGCTGAACACCCCGACCACGGCAAGCCCCTTTTTATGCACGGTCAGCATAATCTCGAAGGCCTGCGCATGGTTCATTCCGAAATACCGCTCAAGCACCATCACCACGAATTCCATCGGGGTGAAGTCATCATTGAGCAGCATCACCTTATACATCGGCGGCCGCTTGGTGCGGGTCTTGGTTTCGACCGCAACACCGGTCCCGCCATCGGGATCGTCATCGGCGGAATTCGTGATGTTAATATACGGGTCTTGCGACACAAAACTCTCCGGCGACTGTTCGGCCTGTTGCAGAGATCACTATATAACGACAAATCGCGACGCTAAAAAGGGGCGGTACACAACTGGGTGAACAGGAGCCTTACATGGCGGCAGAACTGAAGGCGATCGGCTTTGATGCGGATGACACGCTATGGCAGAACGAGGCGTTTTTTCGCGTCACGCAGGAGCGTTTTGCGAGCCTGCTGGCCGATTTCGTTGAGCCGGATCATTTGCAGGAACGCCTGAACGCGGCTGAACGGCGCAATCTCGGGCGCTATGGGTTCGGGATCAAGGGCTTTACCCTGTCGATGATCGAAACCGCCATCGAAGTGACGGGCGAAAAGGTGTCCGGCGCTGTGATCCGCGAATTGATCGAAGCGGGGCAGGATATGCTGGCCCATCCGGTGCAGCTGCTGCCCGGCGTGGCCGAGACAATCCAAACACTGGCCGAGCACTATGAGCTGGTGCTGATCACCAAGGGGGATCTGCTCGATCAGGAGCGGAAACTGGCGCAATCCGGGTTGGGCGATCTGTTCGACGGGGTCGAGATCGTGTCGGACAAAACCAGCGCCACCTATCGCCATGCTTTCGCGCGTCATGGCAGCGGGGCGGAGGCCGCGATGATGGTGGGAAACAGCCTGAAATCCGACGTGATCCCGGCGCTGGAGGCCGGGGCTTGGGGCGTTTACGTGCCGCATGATCTGACTTGGGGCTATGAGCATGCGCCGGAGCCGGAGTCCCATCCGCGATTTGCTCGGATTCAGACCTTGGATGCTTTGCCGGATCTGATTGATCGCTTGGAGAGCAAGCGTTAACGCGCTGCCGGTGAAAATCAGTATCTTGTGGGCGGGTTTTTAATCCACACAACATATGCGTGTGTTGCTATCGAAACGAGCCGAAAATCATTGAAATTAAAGTGTTTTCTGACAGGCGATGATCTGTTAGCCTGTGGGAAATCAGTCGGGCAAAAGATCCGGCACGAGGCAGATACAGGTGGCGACGTGATGATGCGTCTTGAGCAGGCAGCCCGCATTGGGCTTACTCTTTTGGTTTTGGTGTTTCTCGCCGGGCGAGCCGTTGCTGCGCCCTATGCGGCGATGGTGATGGATATGCGCTCTGGCGAGGTGCTGTATTCGCGCAATGCCGATACCCAGCTTCACCCGGCATCGCTGACCAAAATGATGACGCTTTATATCGCCTTTGAAGCCATCGAACATGGCGAGATCAGCCTTGATACCATGGTCACGGTTTCGGCCAATGCCGCTGCCGAACCGCCCTCGCATTTGGGACTGCGCCGGGGTCAGCGCATCAAGCTGCGCTATCTGATCCGCGCGGCTGCGGTGAAATCGGCCAATGATGCCGCCACCGCGATTGGTGAAGCGATTGCCGGATCGGAAGATGCCTTTGCCGCCCGGATGAACCGTACCGCCGCCGCGCTGGGCATGAAAAACACCCATTTTCGCAATGCCAACGGGTCAAGACCGGCTACACCAATGCCGCCGGGTTCAATCTGGTTGCCTCGGCCCAACGTGGCAGCCAGCGGATCATCACCACGGTCTTCGGCGGCACTTCGACCGCGCAGCGTAACGCCAAAGTGGCCGAGCTGATGAATCTGGGTTTTCGCAAAGCGCCGACCCGCGTGGCCGAACGCCGGCCCGCGCGCCCGCCCTATCAGGGGGCGACGAGCAGCAACCGCTATGTTGCGGCGGCACCGACAACCTCGATCCGCCCGCGTATGCGCCCGACAAGTGCGCCGTCAGAAACCCTTGTGGCGCGGCTTGATCTGGGGATCGACGCAGTGATTGCGGATGTGGTTGAGACCTCGGCGACGGTTAGCAGCGTGGCAGAGATTGCAGATGTGCGCCCGGCCCCGCGCCCGGAAGGTGTGGCAGAGATCACCATGGTGTCGGCCCCTGCGGAAGCGGTTGAGGCTACAGTCGATCAGGCCACTGTCGATCCGGCTGCGGTAGAAATTGCCGCGATAGAACCGGCTACAGTAGAACCTGCGGCGGTCGAAGAGGTTTTGCCCGATCAGCCTGAGGAAATGGTCATCGCGAGCGCTGACATCGCCATTGAAGCGGCAACGCCAGCGGCTCCGGTCAGCACCGCTGCCCCCGCGCCGCGCCTGTTATCGGCAGAAGAACTGATCCTCACCCCTACCGCGCCGGTGGAAGAGGAACGGGCACCAGCCGAGGTTGTCACCCGGGTTTCGACCTCTGGCGGGCATCATTGGGGCATCAATGTCGGGCGCTACGGCACCGAGTTCCAGGCGCGTTCCGTGCTGGTGGAAACGGCACTGGCGGAGCTGTCGACACTGGGTGACGCGCTGCGCAAGGTCACCCGCAGTTCGCGCGGGTTTGAAGCCAATTTCGTTGGCCTTACCGAAGAAGGCGCGGCCAATGCCTGCCGCCGTCTGGAAATGCGCGATACAAGCTGCAAGGTGATCGGGCCGACCTGATCTGGTTTGATTGGCGCGGCGCTCAGATCGCCACGCCCGCCTGCGCTTTCATATCAAAGGCTGCGGCCATCAGGGCACGGGTGTAATCGCTTTCCGGCGCGTCAAAGATCGCGTCCGCGCTGCCCGCCTCGACAATATCGCCCTCTTTCATCACGATCACCTGATGCGCGAGCGCCCGCACCACGCGCAGGTCATGCGAGATGAACAGATAGGCCAGCCCGTGCTTTTTCTGCAAATCCCGCAGCAGCTCGACGATTTGCACCTGCACCGTCATATCCAGCGCTGAGGTGGGCTCATCGAGTACCACCAGCTTTGGCCGCAGGATCATCGCCCGGGCAATCGCAATGCGCTGGCGCTGACCGCCGGAAAATTCGTGCGGATATCGATGCATCATCTCAGGATCGAGCCCGACCTCGCGCATGATATCGGCCACCATCTGGTGCTTGTCTTGCCCCGGCTCCAGCCCATGCACGCCCAGCCCTTCGGCAATGATCTCTTCCGCGCTCATCCGGGGCGATAGCGACCCGTAGGGGTCCTGAAACACGATCTGCATATGGCGCCGCAATGCGCGCAGCTGGCGGGCGCTTTGGCCCTGGATGTTTTGCCCCAGAAACAGCACTGGCCCATCGGATGAAATCAGCCGCATGACGGCCAGCGCTAGCGTGGTTTTGCCCGATCCGCTTTCACCGACGATCCCGACAGTTTCACCCGCCCGAACCGAAAAGCTCGCCGCATTCACCGCCCGGATATGGCCCACCGTGCGGCGCAAGAGCCCGCGGGTGATCGGAAACCAGATCCGCAGATTGTCGGTGCGGGCGATCTCTTCTGCCCCTTCCGGCACCGGATCGGGCCGCCCCGTGGCTTCGGCCGAGAGCAGCATTTTGGTATAGGGATGTTTGGGATTGGCGAAAATCTCGGCCGTTGGCCCTGCCTCGACGATCTCGCCATCCTTCATCACGTAAACGCGGTCAGCAATCTTGCGCACCACGCCCAGATCATGGGTGATGAACAGCATCGACATGCCTTCGTTGCGCTTGATGTCTTCCAAGAGGTCGAGGATCTGAGCCTGAATGGTCACGTCGAGCGCGGTCGTCGGCTCATCGGCCACCAGCAGGCTGGGATTGTTCGCCAGCGCCATGGCGATCATCACCCGCTGACGTTGCCCGCCGGAAAGCTGGTGCGGATAGGCGGTGAGGCGGGATTCAGGGTCGGGAATGCCGACCCGTTTCAACAGCTGCACGATCCGCGCCCGTATGGCGTCGCCGCGCAGCCCCTGATGCAGTTCGATGCTTTCGCGCAGTTGTTTTTCCAGCGTGTGCAGCGGGTTGAGGCTGGTCATCGGCTCCTGAAAGATGAAGCTTACATCATTGCCCCGGGTGGCGCGCAGCTCAGCCTCGGAAGCGCCCACCATCTCGCGCCCGTCATAGCGGATCGAGCCGGTGATCTGCGCACTGTCGGGCAGCAGATTGACTGTCGAAAGCGCGGTGACGGATTTGCCCGATCCGCTTTCGCCCACCAGCGCCACGGTTTCGCCGCGCTCGATATGAAAGCTCACATCTTTCACCGCCTGATGCACGCCGCCATCCTGCTGGAAAGCAATGCTGAGGGTCTGAATGTCGAGCAGCCTCATTTGAACGTCTTTCGCGGGTCAAACGCATCGCGCACGCCTTCGAAAATGAAGACCAGCAGCGAGAGCAGGATGGTGAAGGTGAAAAAGGCGGTGAAGCCCAGCCAGGGTGCTTGCAGATTGTTTTTCGCCTGCCTTGTGATCTCGCCAAGGCTGGGGGCCGAGGCGGGCAAGCCGTAACCAAGGAAATCCAGCGCCGCGAGCGAGCCGATTGTACCGGTGATGATGAAAGGCAGCATGGTCAGGGTGGCGACCATGGCATTGGGCAGCATATGGCGGAACATGATCACCCGGTTGGAGACGCCAAGCGCCTTCGCCGCGCGTACATATTCGAAATTCCGCGCCCGTAGAAATTCCGCGCGCACCACGCCCACCAGCGCGGGCCAGCCAAACAGGACGGAAATAAAGACCAGAAGCCAGAAGGATCGCCCGAGGATCGCGAACAGGATGATGATGACATAGAGCGAGGGGGTTGAGCCCCAGATTTCCAGCATCCGCTGGAAGGCCAGATCAATCCAGCCACCGAAATAGCCCTGAATGGCCCCGGCGGCGATGCCGATCAGCGAGGTCAGCAAGGTCACGATCAGGGTGAACAGCACCGAAAGGCGGAAGCCATAGATCACCCGCGCCAGCACATCGCGCGCGGCATCGTCAGTGCCCAGCCAGTGCTGCGCATCCGGCGGCGAGGGGGCTGGGCGGCCAATATCGTTATTGGTGTTGTAGGAATAGGGGATGGGCGGCCAGAGCAGCCAACCTTTGGCGATTGTCTCGCCCGCCACCACGCCATCTTCGGCATCGGCAATCACGCCCTCCGGATCGTCAAAACAGCTTTGCTGCCCCTGACTGATGATCAGGCATTGCACCTCGATATCGTCATAAATCGCTTCGGTGCGGAAATCGCCGCCGAAGGCTGTTTCGGGATAGAAGTGAAGGATCGGCGTGTAATACTGGCCGTCATATCGCACCAGGATCGGTTTGTTATTGGCGATCACCTCGGCAAAGAGCGACAGGGTGAAGAACACCGAAAACAGGATCAGCGACCAGAAGGCGCGGCGGTTGCGGCGGAAATTGCGCCAGCGGCGTTGGTTGAGCGGAGACAGGGCCATGGTCACGCCTCGCGCTTTTCAAAGTCGATCCGCGGATCGGTGAAGACATACATCAGGTCGGATACCAGCCCCATCAGCAGCCCGATCAGCCCGAACACAAAGAGCGTGCCAAAGATAATCGGGTAATCGCGGGCAACGGCGGCTTCAAAGCCGAGCCGCCCCAGACCGTCGAGCGAAAACATGGTTTCGATGATCACCGATCCGCCGAAAAACACCCCGATGAACAGGCTCGGAAAGCCCGCGATGACGATCAACATGGCGTTGCGAAAGACGTGACCATAGAGCACCCGGGCCTCGCTGACCCCTTTGGCGCGGGCGGTGATCACATATTGCTTTTTGATCTCGTCCAGAAAGCTGTTTTTGGTCAGCAGCGTCAGCGTGGCAAAGCCGGAAATGGTCGAGGCCAGCACCGGCAGGGTGATGTGCCAGAAATAATCCAGCACTTTGCCGATTGGGCTCAGCTCGTTCCAATTGCTTGAGGTCAGTCCCCGGATTGGAAAGATCTGCCAATAGCTGCCCCCGGCAAAGAGCACCAGAAGCAGGATCGCGAACAGAAAGCCCGGGATCGCATAGGCGACGATGATCAGGCTGGAGGTGGTGGTGTCAAACCGCGAGCCATCGCGCACGGCTTTCTTGATACCCAGCGGGATCGAAACGAAATAGGCGATCAACGTCGACCAGAGCCCGAGGGTGATCGAGACTGGCAGCTTGTCTGCGATCAGCTCGAATACGCCAGCCGGGTGCGAATAGCTCTCGCCGAAGTCGAAATGCACATAGCGCCAGATCATGTTGAGAAAGCGCTGGGCGGCGGGGATTTTCTCGGCGTGACACTCGGGGGCGTTCACATCCGGCGTGCCTTCAAAGCCGGGGTCGCAGACGATCCGGGAAAAACCCATATCGACTTCCAACTGGTCGAGGAAATCCTCCGGCAGCCCTCGGGCGCCCTGATAGCGTTCGTCGTTGCCAGCATTGGCCACGACCTCTTCATCGCCGCCCGAGATCGAGGCGAAGACATCGCCCTGACCCTGCATCTGCGCGATGATCTGTTCGATCGGTCCACCAGGCACAAACTGGGTCAGGGCGAAGTTGATCAGCATGATCCCAAGCAGGGTCGGGATGATCAGCAGCAATCGCCGAAGGATATAGGCGCCCATATTACCCGCGCCGCTTAGTTCAGTGCGCCGGAGGCTTTCAGCGCCTCGTACTTATCCTCGTTGAACCACCAGTAATCGAGATAACCCAGATCATAGGGCGCAATCGTCTCGGGATGTTCGAACATGTCGTAATAAGCGACGGTGTGAACATCCTTGAACCATTCCGGCACTACGAATTTCAGTGCCCGCATGGTGCGGTCGAGCGCTTTCATCGCCGCTTTCAGATCATCGCGGTTTTCGGCTTTGATCGCCGTATCAATCAGCGCATCCACGGCCGGATTGGCAAGGCCCGCTCTGTTGAACAGGCTGACATCGGCATCTTCCGAGCCATAACGCTGTTTAAGCCCGCCTCCGGCTTCATACCCGATAGACAGGTGGTCGGTGATGAGATCGAAATCGAAGCTGCGGCGGCGTTCGACATATTGCGCAGAATCGACACGGTTGAGCGAGGCATTCACCCCGAGCGCTTTCAGATTTTCGACATAGGGCTGAACGACCCGATCAAAGGCCGGGGAATATTCAAGAAATTCCACATCCAGGGTCTCGCCTGCCGCATTGCGCCGCATGCCGTCATCGCCCACGGGCCAACCGGCTTCATCCAGCAGGGCCGAGGCAGCACGCAGTTGTTTGCGATCAAGCTGACGCGAGCCGGAGGCGGGCGGCGAATAGACTTCGTCGGTCAGCACGCCCTCGGGCAGCAGATCGGCAATCGGTTCCAGCACCGCCAGCTCTTCCGGCGAGGGTTTGCCAGTGGCCTCGTTATAGGAGTTGCCAGCAAAGCCACGGGTGCGGGCATAAAGGCCATAAAACAGGGTTTCATTTGACCATTCGAAGTTGAACATCAGGCTGATCGCCTCGCGCACACGGATATCCTGAAACTTCTCGCGCCGCAGGTTGAAGACGAAAGCCTGCCCCGAAGCTTGCGATCCGTCAGGAAGTTCGGCTTTCACCGCCGCGCCGGAGGTGATGGCGTCGAAATCATACCCCGTCGCCCATTGCTTGGAGCTGTTTTCGATGCGGAACGTATAGGCGCCAGCCTTGAACCCTTCGAAGGCGGCATTGCTGTCGGCGAAATACTCCACCCGGATCGTTTCGAAGTTGTTGCGCCCCTTCATGATCGGCAGGTCTTTCGCCCAGTAATCGGGGTTCAGCTTGTAGACGATACGCTGATTGGTCTCGTAGCTATCGAGCAGATAGGGGCCGGAGCCCAAGATCTGCAGATCGTTTGATTCATCGAGCCGATAATCATGCGCCTCAATCCAGGCCTTCGACATGACGGTGGAAACGCCCGCCTGACTGATCCGTTCACGCTTGTTGCTATCCGGAGTGAAGGTGAATTTTACATGGCTATCATCCAGCGCTTCGACGCTGGCATAGAGCCGGGAAATACCTTCACGGAACGAAGGCAGCCCCTGTTCCATGAACAATTCATGGGTAAAGACCACATCCTGCGCAGTGATTTTCGTGCCATCGGAAAATTTGGCTTCCGGCCGGATGGTGAAGATCACCCAGGACTGGTCTTCAGGATATTCCAGCGTTTCGCAAATCAGGCAATATGAGGTGCCGATCTCGTCGCTGGTCCTGGTCGAGGTCATCAGGGTTTCAATGCTACCCGAGGCGCCCCAGCCCGGATTGCCTTTGCGCGCATAGGGGTTGAAATTGTCAAACGACCCCATGGTCCAAGTGGCAACCTCGCCGCCTTTTGGGGCATCCGGGTTGACGTAATCCAGATGATCGAAATCGGCGGCATATTTTGGCGCGCCGAAATAGTTGAAGGCATGGGAGATGGTGGTTTCCCCGGCCCGCGCGGCAAAAGCGGCCAGCATCAAAAGCGTGGTCAGGGCAACGAGCTGCAGCAGGTCGAGCCCCTTGGAGCGTTTGAGGGTGGCAACACGGGCTTTCGCACGAGTTTGCGCCTGCGGGCGTCGGGGCATCGGGTACATCAGATTCTCCCTTGGGCGGCGCTCAGCGCCTGTTATTCGTTGCCAACAAGCTAAAGTGCCCGGGGCCTTGTGTTCAAGGCGCGATTTCGTGATCGGTTATCATAAAGAAAACGGCCGCTCCGGTTGCCCGGAACGGCCGCCTAATACTCTGTAGGTCTGATCAACCGCCAATGGTGGCGAGATAGGCGATCAGATTGGCGCGGTCTTCGACCTTTTTCAGACCGGCAAAGGTCATCTTGGTGCCCGGCGCGAAATCTTTCGGCTTGGTCAGCCATTCATCCAGCAGTTCCGGGGTCCAGTCACTGCCCTGATGGGCCAGCATCGCGTCGGAATAGGCAAAGCCAGCTTCCGTGGCGACGGCTTTACCGACCACACCGTAAAGCGACGGGCCAGTGGCATTGGCGCCTTCTTCCAGCTTGTGGCAGGCTTTGCATTTGGCAAAGACCTTTTCGCCCTTGCCCGCATCGGCGCTGGCATAGACATCGGCAAAGCTCACTTCCGGTGCGGCTTCTTCTTCGGCGGCCGCCGTTTCAGTGCCGGCATCCGGCGCGATCACGTAGCCCTGAGCCGCAGCATGTTCTTCATCGGCATGTTCGCCGGGGCCGACCTGATAGGCCGTGGTGGCTGCCCAGTTGGCAAGCAGGAAGATGAGCAGCGCGCCGGCGACGCTGGCGCCAAACTTAATCAAGTTGGTTGTGTTGAACATGTCGCGGTCCGTTGTTCCCTGAGTTTAGAGCCTTCTAATCGCTTCCCTTGCCCTGTTTCAAGCGATATGAGGCGCATCGGAGCTGTGACGGGGATCAAATCTGCCCGGAACGGCACATGGCACGGATCTGGGGAGCATGAAAATGAGCGGCAAGATTGCCTTTCAGGGGGAGCTCGGCGCCTATTCGCACGAGGCCTGCATCGCCACACGGCCCGATATGGAGCCGCTGCCATGCCATACCTTTGAAGAGGTGATCGAGGCGGTGCGCACCGGGCGTGCCGATCTGGCCATGCTGCCGGTCGAAAACTCCACCTATGGCCGGGTTGCCGATATTCACCGGCTGCTGCCGGAAAGCGGGCTACATATTCTGGAAGAATCCTTCGTTCGGGTGCGGATCTCGCTTTTGGGTGTGCCGGGCACGAAACTGGACGATATCAAGCTGGTGCGCGCCCATCTGGTGCTGCTGCCGCAATCGGCCAGCTTTCTGAAAGCGCATGGGATTGAAGGCGTTGCCTTTGCCGATAGCGCCGGGGCGGCGGCAGAGCTTGCCAAGCTGAAAACCCCGGGCGAAGGCGTGCTGGCTTCAGCGCTGGCGGGCGGGATCTATGGGCTCGACGTGCTGGCCCGCGATATCGAAGATCACGGCCATAACACCACCCGTTTCGTGCTGATGGGGCGCGATCTGGATTTGTCGCGGCGCGGCGATGACGGGATGATGACCACCTTCGTTTTCGAAGTGCGCAACATTCCGGCGGCGCTGTATAAAGCGATGGGCGGGTTTGCGACCAATGGCGTCAACATGACCAAGCTGGAAAGCTACATGATCGACGGCAGCTTTACCGCGACGCGCTTTTACGCCGATATCGAAGGCCATCCCGACGATGCTCCTGTGCAGCGCGCGCTGGAAGAGCTGGAATATTTCACCAATAATCTGGATATTCTGGGCGTCTATCCCGCCGATCCGCGCCGTCACGAAACCGCCTGAGCGGGGTCGTCACCGGGCGTGACAGCGCCCTTCCAGATCGACGGCAAATTCGCTGATGCGATTGCGGAACTTGCCCTGCAGACGGTGGCGGGCAAGTTTCAGCGATTTCAGCAACAGTCGCGAGGGCAGGGTGGTTGCGGCCAGGTCGGTCGCAATGCTCATCCGGGTGCGCCCGCGTGACATGGCAACCAGATCAGCAGTCAGCGCAACATCCAGCCCCGAGGTTTTGATCTGAAAACACATCTGCTCGGATGGGGTATAGCTGGTCATTTCGATCAGAGCGTCGCGTTTGCGGCCGCGATATTCAAACCCGGCGCGCCACGACATGCCGGGCCCCGGTGCAGAGAGCGAATCGGTGCGGGCAAGTTCAGCCCCCCGACGCAGAACCGAGCGTTCGAACCCATCAAAATCTGACAGCTGTTGAAAAACCGCTTCGATCGGAGCGGAAATATCTTCACGGGCGGTCAGCTTCATCTGTGGGTCTCTTTATATAGAAATTTGATTGGCGGGACTTTCGCGTCAATCCACACGATCCGCAAGCCACTTAGTGAACAGAAATTGAGCGATTGCACCATGACGCAGCGGCGAAATTTGGGGGTGTAGCCCGGCATGGATATCCAGCGCTTCTTCCCGCGTGATCCAGAGCACATCCTCCATTTCCGTCGGATCGACGATGATCTCATCGCTGATCGCCTCGGCATGACAACCGATCATCAGCGAGGCGGGAAAGGGCCAGGGCTGACTGTCGAGAATGCGCACATCGCCGGTCTTGATCCCGGATTCCTCCAGCACTTCGCGGCGCACAGCGGCGTCGATGGGTTCGCCCGGTTCCATGAAGCCCGCGAGCAGCGAATAAAACCCCTCGGGCCAGCCCTTGCTGCGTCCCATCAACAGCTTGTTGCCGCGTGTCACCAGCATGATCACCACCGGATCGGTGCGTGGGAAGTGCCGCCGGTTGCAGGAGGGGCAGATGCGTTGCCAGCCGCCATCGGTGATCTCGCTTGCCGCGCCGCAGGTGGCACAGAACTGATGGCTGCGATGCCATTCCAGCACCCCGCGCGCGGTGGCGGCAGTCTCTGCCTCAAGCGGCGAAAGCTCAGCGGCGAGCAGGCGCAGATCGGCAAAACGGGCATCCGCAGGCAGGTCGGGCAGTTCACTGGCGCTTTGCGGCTGCCCCCAGAAGCCCGGCGAGCTGTCTTGCCCATCCACCAGCTCCGGTGCCCAGGCTGAGAAATCATGCGTGAGCATATCAACCCCATCCGCTGCGCCCAGAAACACCTGTTCGCCCGAGGCAATGGCAAGGGCCGGGTGATCGGGCGGCAGGGTGATAAGCCGGGTAGTTTCATCGCCGCTGACCAGCACACGACCTTTCCACAGCGGCAAAATCCGGCTGGCAGGATCACGTGCGATCCGGGCTGTATCGGCGCGGCGATGCGCCTGACGGTCAAGCTCGCCACCAGCAAATGCCACTTTTTCCGCTTTCATCACGTCACCTACATCCGAACCTATCGGTTTCCCGCGTATCAATGGTTCGCCCGAACAAGTCAAATCGGGTCCGTATAAGGCCAGTATCAAGCCAGTGGGGCTTGCTCGCGTTTAAGTTGCAGACTATCCTTTTGGAACAAAGTCTGAGTTCGCCCTAAGAAGAAGGCGCAGCGACCTGCGGGAAATGGAGACACTCCCGAGGTCTGGTTTGGATTTCTCCATAGGGACAAGACGTGGCATCGAAAGATTTCGCCAAAGCAGATAGTGACAGCAAAAATGTCAGCGTGGCTTTGCGTATCATGGCCACGACCGATCTGCATATGCATCTGCTGCCCTATGATTATCTTGCCGATCTATCCTCGCCCACGGTTGGGCTGGCGCGCACAGCGGCGCTGATCCGCGATGCGCGGCACGAGGTAAAAAACGCGCTGCTTTTCGACAATGGTGATTTTCTGCATGGCACACCGATGGGCGATGCGATCACCCGCAGTGCGCTGAAAGGGCAGCGGGAACCGCAAGGCATCCACCCGATTGTCGCGGCGATGAAGCATCTGGGCTATGATGCGATGACGCTGGGCAATCACGATTTCGATCACGGCATCGAATATCTTGGGGAAGTGCTGAAATCTGTGCCCTTCCCGGTGGTTACGTCAAATCTGACAATCACCCATACAGGAGAGGTATCGGGGCCTGCGCCGCTGCCTTTTGCCGTGCCTTTCAAGATCCTGACCCGCGATATGCGGGATGAAAGCGGCGAAACCCACCGGATAAAAATCGGACTGGTTGGCATGTTGCCCCCCGGCTCGATCACCGGGCTACGGGGCAGCAGCTTTCAATGCGGGATCCGCGATATTGTCGAGACCGCCCAGATGATGGTGCCGCAAATCCGGGCGATGGGGGCCGATATCGTGATCGCGCTGGCGCATTCCGGGATCGGGGCTGAAATGGCTGCGCCGGGGCTGGAAAATGCGGTTGTGCCACTGGCGCAACTGCCGGGGATTGATGCGATCATCGCCGGTCACGCGCATCAGGTCTTTCCCGCGGAGGGTGGGCAATGGCCCAATGGCGTCGATGCCGAATCCGGTTTTGTGCATGGGGTTCCCGTGGTTTCGGCGGGGTTTTGGGGCTCGCATCTGGGGCTGATCGATCTGGCGCTTGGCAAAGACGGCAATGGCAATTGGGGGGTCGACCATGCCAGTGTTGAAGCCCGCCCGGTGATCCGGCGCGACTGTGCGACTGGCGCGGTGATCGAAGAGGTTGAGCCGCATCCCGGCATCCTGAAACGGCTGGAACGCTTCCGCAAAGCCGTGCTCAACCGGTCCAGCCATCCGGTGGGGGAAACCCGCCAGCGCCTGCACAGCTATTTCGCCACGCTGGCCCCGTCACCCGCGCTCGACATCGTGCATCGGGCGATGGTCTGGTATGGGGCTCGCGAGCTTAAGCGCAGCCAATGGGCGGATCTGCCGCTTTTGGCCTCGACCGCGCCGTTCAAGGCGGGCGGGTTGGCAGGCCCCGGATTTTACACCGATATTCCCCCCGGACCGCTGACTCAGGCCTCGATCAGCGAGCTGTATCTTTACCCCAATGACCTTTGCGCCGTGCGCCTGACCCGCGATCAGCTGATCGACTGGTTGGACCGCTCTGCCAGCCTGTTTTCGCAGATCACGCCGGGGGGCGAGGATGTGCCGCTCTGGGTGCCGAAATCGCCCGCCTATGGGTTTGAAAGCGTGGCCGGGGTGGATTTCGAGATCGACCTGACCGCGCCGCCGCGCCATGGCCCGGATGGCAAGTTGATCAATGCCGATCATCACCGCGTGCGTAATCTGACCCTGAATGGGAAGGCGCTGGAATGCGATGACGAGGTGATGATGATGACAAACTCCTATCGGGTCACCGGCGGCGGCGGCTATCCGGCGCCCGGGACGGATCGGATCGCGCTCGATCTGCCGGTGAATATCCGCGATATCATCGCCGAATATGTCGAGGAAACCGGCCCCTATGATGCAAAGCCCTGGGCAAGCTGGCGCTTGTCATCCGTGCCAGGGGCCAGTGCCACGCTGGTCTCGGCTCCGCAGGCAGAAGACCTGATCGGCGAGCTTGGCGGGCTGGATCTGCATCCGCTTGAGTGTGAAACCGACGGGTTCAAGCGCTACCGGCTGATGCTGTGATCCTGCGTACGGCGCTTGCATGCGGCGATATGATTGCCTATATGCCCCGGCGAGAGGTTGGCGCGGGCAGGCGCCTCGCCAACCCGGTCAGGTCCGGAAGGAAGCAGCCGCAACGAGTCCCGCTTGGGTCGATGTCCAGCCTCTCACCTTTGCCCTTATCTGCAGCATAATGTCTGCAACCGACGCGAGGAGGATTTTTGATGACTGTCGTTAAAATCACTTTTCGGGTGACCGGTAAGTAAGGGCTTTCCCTTTTCTGGTCTTTCCGAGAACATCCGCCTCGCCGCTATCGCGGCTGGAGGCGCCTTTTTCTGTGTTTCAAGGCAGACCAATGAATCAAGACTTGATTACCCTCGGCTGGCGGCAAAGCTTCACCGGCCAAATGACTTCTGAAGAGGTTGAAACCCTCACCCCAATGCGTATCGCCGAAGTTCGGCGGCGCTCTCTGATCTTGCTGGCCGATGATCTGACCCGGCACGAGGTGGCTCTGACCGGCGATCACGTGGCAACGGATTTCGCGGTCGGGGATTTTGTGCTCACCGATGGCGAGCGGATTATCCGGCGGCTGGAGCGCCGCTCGGTGATTGCGCGTAAAGCGGCGGGGTTGCGCGCCGAGGCCCAGCTTATCGCTGCCAATATCGACACGCTGCTGATCACCACATCCTGCAATGCCGATTTCAACGAAGCCCGGCTTGAGCGCTATCTGGCGATGGCGCTTGAGGCCGGGATCACCCCGGTCATCGTGGTGACCAAAGCCGATGATCCGGAGGATATGTCGGCTGAGGCCTATGAGGAGCGCGCCAAGGCGCTTTACGCCGCCGCCGACATCTTCGTCATCAACGCGATGGATGAGGGCGATCTTGCCCGCCTTGCCCGCTATTGCGGAAAGGGTGAAACCATCGCGCTGGTCGGCTCTTCCGGGGTGGGCAAATCCACCATCTCCAACGGGCTGACCGGGCTTGATATTGCGACCGGCGATATCCGCGCGGATGATGCCAAGGGTCGCCACACCACCACGGCGCGTTCGATGTATCGGATGCTCGCGGGCGGTTGGCTGATTGATACGCCGGGGATGCGGGAGCTGGCGCTGCATGATGTGTCAGAGGGTATCTCAACCCTGTTTGAAGACATCACCGACCTCGCTGCCCGATGCAAGTTTTCCGATTGTCAGCACGAGACCGAACCGGGCTGCGCGGTGCAGGCGGCGCTGGAAAGCGGCGCGCTGGATCATGACCGGCTGGCGCGCTGGCAGAAGCTTGTGGTTGAGAACGAGCGCAATTCAGAAACCATTGCCGAGGCCCGCGCCAGAGGGCGGAAATTCGGCAAGATGGTCTTAGCCACAAGAAAGGCGAACAAGGCCCGGGGCAAAAGGTGAAACCGGCTTGCGGGGGGCGCTGCCCCCCCTTACCTTACGCGCAGCAAGGGGAGTGTATCCATGGCGGAAGAGACAGTGGGCTACAGGGTTCTGGCGCGGAAATACCGCCCTGAAACCTTTGCCGATCTTGTCGGGCAAGAGGCGATGGTGCGCACCCTGAAAAACGCCTTTGAGGCGGACCGGATCGCGCAGGCTTTCGTCATGACCGGGATTCGCGGGGTGGGTAAAACCACCACCGCGCGGATCATCGCCAAGGGGATGAACTGCACTGGTGTGGATGGCAGCGGCAAGCCCACCATCGAGCCTTGCGGGCAATGCGAAAACTGCGTGGCGATTGCCGAGGGGCGCCATGTCGATGTGATCGAGATGGATGCGGCCTCGAATACCGGGGTCGACAATATCCGCGAGGCGATCATCGGATCGGTCGCCTATGCGCCCACCCGCGCGCGCTACAAGATCTACATCATCGACGAAGTTCACATGCTGTCGAAAAGCGCCTTTAACGCGCTGTTGAAAACGCTGGAAGAACCGCCCGCGCATGTGAAATTCATCTTCGCCACCACCGAGATCCGCCAAGTGCCGGTGACGGTTCTGTCGCGCTGCCAGCGCTTCGATCTGCGCCGGATTGAGCCGGAAGACATGATGGCGATGCTGGCCCGGATCGCCAAAGCCGAGGGTGCCGAGATTGCCGACGATGCGCTGGCGCTGATCACCCGCGCCGCCGAAGGCTCGGCCCGCGATGCGCAATCGCTTCTGGATCAGGCGATTTCCCATGGCGCGGGCATGACCACCGCCGTTCAGGTGCGCGCGATGCTGGGGCTCGCCGACCGCGCCCGGGTGATGGATCTGTTCGACATGATCATGAAGGGCGATGCCGCGGCGGCGCTGACTGAGCTGGCCCAGCAATATGCCGATGGCGCCGATCCGATGGCGGTGCTACGCGATCTGGCCGAAATCACTCATTGGGTTTCGGTGATCAAGATCACCCCCGAAGCTGTAGAAGACCCGACGATCAGTCCCGATGAACGCTCTCGCGGTCAGGCCCTGGCGCAGGGTCTGCCGATCCGGGTGCTCAGCCGCATGTGGCAGATGCTTTTGAAAGCCATCGAAGAGGTTGGACAGGCCCCGAATGCGATGATGGCGGCCGAGATGGCGCTGATCCGGCTGACCCATGTGGCCGATCTGCCCAGCCCCGAAGAGCTGGTGAAGAAACTCGCCGACACCCCGCCGCCGCCGATGTCTCCTGTGGGTGGTGGCGGTGCCCCTGCGCCGCAGGGCGGTGGCGCTCCGCAAGCGCGCGGTGGCTATGTGCCCTCGGGTGGTGGCGGCGGTGGTGGCGCAACGGCGCTGGCCATGGATCAGGAAACCGCGCTGGCGCGTTACGCGACCTTCGATGCCGTGGTCGAACTGGTGCGCCGCAATCGCGATGTGAAATTGCTGGTCGAGATCGAAACCAGCCTGCGACTGGCGCGCTATGAACCGGGGCGGATCGAGTTTACCCCGACCGAGACCGCGCCGTCGGATCTGGCGCAACGTCTGGCCGCGCAACTGCAAGGCTGGA
>JARRIY010000026.1:0-11175 GCA_037379985.1 Maritimibacter sp. | reverse complement strand
GTCTGGCCGCGCAACTGCAAGGCTGGACCGGCGTGCGCTGGGGCGTGACGCTGGTGCAAGGGGCCGATGCCCCGACCATTGCCGAGACCCGCGATGCCGAACAACTGGCGCTGGAAGAAGAAGCCAAGGCGCATCCGCTGGTTCAGGCGGTGATCGCGGCTTTCCCGAAAGCAAAAATCACCCAGATCCGCACGCCGGAAGACCTCGCCGCATTGGCCGAGGCCGAGGCGTTGCCGGAGATGGAAGAAGTCGATGAAGATTGGGATCCGTTCGAGGACGGATAATTAGGAGAGATCACGATGAAAGGTTTGGGCGGGCTTGGCGATATGGCCAAGATGATGAAGGCCGCGCAGGAGATGCAGGGCAAGATGGAAGCGGCGCAAGCGGCGCTGGACAGCATCATTGTCGAAGGCGAAGCTGGCACGGGCCTCGTGAAAGCCACGGCCACCGCCAAGGGCGAGCTGGTCGGGCTGGATATTGATCCGACGATCTTTGACCCGAATGAAAAGGAAGTGGTGGAAGACCTGATCCTGGCGGCGATCAAGGATGCGCAGGCGAAAGCGCAGATCCGGATGGAGCAGGAAATGGCGAAAGTCACCGAAGGGCTGGGCCTGCCCGCAGGCATGAAAAACCCCTTCGGCTGACATTATTCCCTCTCTCTACAAGGAGAGGGGGCGTCCCTATCATCAGGAAATCCCATGGACGCACCGCGCGAAATTGAAACGCTGATCGAGCTGATGGCCAAACTGCCGGGGCTGGGCCCGCGCTCGGCCCGGCGCGCGGTGCTGTACCTGATCCGCAAACGCGGCATCCTCTTGCACCCTTTGGCCGACGCAATGCATGCGGTGGCGGTAAGCGCGCGCGAATGCGTCACTTGCGGCAATGTCTCGACCAGCGAGATTTGCGAGATTTGCGCCTCGGAAAAACGCGCCACCGGCGAGCTGTGTGTGGTCGAGGATGTGGCCGACCTTTGGGCGATGGAACGCTCCGGCGTGTTCAAAGGCCGCTATCATGTGCTGGGCGGCACGCTTTCGGCACTCGACGCGGTGGGGCCGGACGAGCTGCGCATCCCAAAGCTCGTGTCGCGGGTTGGCGATGAGAATATTTCCGAAGTGATCCTTGCCTTGAACGCCACCATCGACGGCCAGACCACGGCGCATTACATCGCTGAAGAGCTGGAAGGGCGCTGTGCTGTCACTTCGCTGGCGCAGGGCGTGCCGATTGGCGGCGAGCTGGATTATCTGGATGACGGCACCATCACCGCCGCGCTGAACGCCCGCAAATCGCTGTAAACGGCGGCAGAATTTTTAAAAACATACCCGTGACGCCTTGTCACACCGGCGTGAAACCTTATCTCTGGCGTTACGACCCGAAGGGGAAATTCATGACATCCATTGTTTCTGTAAAAGGTCTGCAAAAGACCTATGCGGGCGGCTTTCAGGCCTTGAAAGGCGTCGATCTTGATATTCACGAGGGCGAAGTGCTTGCCCTGCTGGGGCCGAATGGCGCTGGCAAGACCACGATGATTTCGATCATTTGCGGGCTGAGCAGCATGAGCGCGGGCAAGGTGACCGTCGGCGGCCATGACGTGACCCGCGAGTTTCGCGCGGCACGACGGCTGATCGGGTTGGTGCCGCAGGAGCTGACCGTGCCGGCCTGGGAAACCGTGACCCAAACGCTGGCCTATTCGCGCGGGCTGTTCGGCTTGAAACGCGATGACGCGGTGATCGAGAAGCTGCTGAAAGATCTGGCGCTGTGGGATAAGCGCGACGAAAAGATCATTGCACTGTCCGGCGGTATGAAACGCCGGGTGCTGATCGCCAAGGCGCTGGTGCATGAGCCGCGTGTATTGTTCCTTGATGAACCCACCGCCGGGGTCGATGTCGAGCTGCGCCGCGAAACCTGGGAGGTGATGAGCCGCCTTAAGGAAAGCGGTGTGACCATCATCCTGACCACCCATTATATCGAAGAAGCCGAAGCCATGGCCGACCGTGTGGGGGTGATCAACAAGGGCGAGATCCTGTTGATCGAGGAAACCGAGACCCTGATGAAGCAGATGGGCCAGAAAACCCTGACCATCGAGCTGGCCGAACCTGCCGAAACCCTGCCCGAAACGCTTGCCGCGCGCGGGGTCGAGCTGGGCGAAGGTGGGCGCGAGCTGCGCTACAGCTACGATACCGCCGCCGAGCATAAGGGCATTACCGATCTGCTGGCCGATCTGCGCGATGCAGGGCTGCAAATGGCCGATCTCAACACACGTCAATCCTCGCTCGAAGATATCTTCGTCGGCCTTGTGAAAGGGGATGCGCAATGAATTTTCCCGCAATCTGGGCGATCTACAAAACCGAAATGGCGCGCACCTTCCGCACGCTGTGGCAGTCGATCGTGTCGCCGGTGATTTCCACCTCGCTCTATTTCATCGTGTTCGGGGCGGCGATTGGCAGCCGGATCGACACGGTGGAAGGGGTGAGCTACGGCGCCTTCATCGTGCCCGGGCTGATCATGCTCACGGTGCTGCAACAAGCGGTCTCCAACGCCGCAGGTGGCATCTATATGCCAAAATTCACCGGCACGATTTACGAACTGCTTTCGGCCCCGGTGACGGTGCTGGAAACGGTGATCGGCTTTGTTGGCGCGGCGGCCACGAAAGCGCTGATGATCGGGCTCATTATCCTTGCCACCTCAACCTTCTTTGTCGATCTGCATATCGTCCATCCAATCTGGATGGTCGCCTTTCTGCTGCTGACCTGTTTCACCTTCGCCATGCTCGGTTTCATCATCGGGATCTGGGCGAAAAGCTTTGAACAGCTGCAGCTCGTGCCACTGCTGGTGATCACGCCTTTGGTCTTCCTCGGCGGGTCGTTCTACTCAATCTCGATGCTGCCGGAGTTCTGGCAAAAGGTGACGCTGTTCAACCCGGTGGTCTATCTGGTCTCAGGCTTCCGCTGGGCGTTTTTCGGGCTGGCGGATGTGAATGTGGGCGCCTCGCTGGCGGCGATTGGTTTGTTTGCCGCGATCTGCCTGGCTGGGATCTGGGCGATTTTCCGCACTGGTTGGCGGCTGAGAACTTGAGGTTGTCGCGCAACGCTCTAACGAAACACCGCCCTGGCACTTGTTACCGTGCCGGGGCGCCTCTACATCAGGCAACATGAAGCGCTTCATTCCCTTTCTCAAAACCGCCCCTCGGGTGGCGGTGGTCCGGTTGCACGGGGCGATTGCCACCGGATCGCGCGGCCAGATCAACGACGAGACCCTTGCCCCTGCCATCGAAAAAGCCTTTCGCAAAGGCAAGCCCGATGCGGTGGCGCTGAGCATCAATTCCCCCGGCGGCTCGCCGGTGCAAAGCGCCCTGATCGCGGCGCGTATCCGGCGGCTGGCGAATGAAAAAGATGTGCCGGTCTATGCCTTTGTGGAAGATGTGGCGGCTTCGGGTGGCTATTGGCTGGCCTGTGCTGGTGACAAGATTTTCGCTGATCGGTCCTCGATTGTTGGCTCTATCGGCGTGATCATGGCGGGCTTTGGCGCGCAGGATTTCATTGCCAAACATGGTATCGAACGGCGGATCTATACCTCGGGCGAAAACAAATCGCAGCTTGATCCGTTCAAGCCGGAAGACCCCGAAGATGTGGCGCGGTTGAAAGGTATCAGCGATGAAATTCACGCCGCCTTCATCGATCATGTGAAAGCCTCGCGCGGCACTCGGCTCAGCGCCGAGGCCAACCTGTTTACCGGCGAGTTCTGGACCGGCGCGCGCGCGGTTGAGCTGGGGCTGGCCGATGGGCTGGGCCATCTGGTACCGAAGATGAAGGAAGTATTCGGCGATAAGGTCGAGTTTTCGGTTTACGGGCCGAAACGTGGGTTCCTGCGCCGCTTTGGTGCCACGCTGGCGGGCGATCTGCTGAACGTGGCCGAAGAGCGCGGGCTCTGGGCACGGTTCGGGTTGTAGCATGCTGATCAAGGGCGTCACATTCCTGCTGATCTTCATGATGGTGCTGGCGCTGTTCGGGCGCTTGCGCTTTCCGGGTCAGCGGCGGATAGAGGACGCGAAATGCCCCCGTTGCGGGCGACACCGCATCGGGAAAGGCCCTTGTGGCTGCGAGAAAAAGGGCTGAGGCTTGGATTTTTTCTATGCAATTCTGGGGCTTCTTATCCTGCTGCTCGCGGGCGACAGCCTTGTGCGCGGGGCGGTCAATCTGAGCCTGCGCATCGGCGTGCCCGCGCTTGTGGTCTCGCTGACCGTCGTCGCCTTCGGCACCTCGGCGCCGGAATTGCTGATCTCGGTGCAATCGGTGCTGGACCATGCGCCGCGTCTGGCACTGGGCAATGTGGTCGGCTCGAATACCGCAAATATCCTGCTGGTTCTGGGCGTGCCTGCGATGTTGACCGGGCTGCATACGGCGGGCTGTGACACACGGCGCAATTACATCGCGATGATGGCGGCGACGGCGCTGTTCATGCTCCTGGCCACCACCCGTGAATTTGGCTGGATTCAGGGGATCGTGCTGCTCTCGGGTCTTGGGTTGATGCTGACCTCAGCCTATCAGGAGGCCACTCAGCACCGGCGGGAAAAGGTGCTGGCTTGCGAAGCCGAACTTGCCGCGAAAACGGATAGCGCCGACATCGAGCTGATGAGCGCCCAGGCCGAATGCGCGGCAGAGGCCGAGGATGAAGAAGAACTGGAAGGGCTCGACCCCGATATGCCCTGGGGCAAGGTCATCCTGTTCCTGGTTCTGGGCCTGATCGGCTTGCCCTTTGGCGCGAATATTCTGGTCGAGGCCTCGGTGCATATCGCACGAAGCTATGGCGTGTCGGAAACCGTGATCGGGCTGACACTGGTGGCGATGGGCACATCGCTGCCGGAGCTCGCCACCACGGTAATGGCCGCCTATCGCAACCAAGCCGATGTGGCGCTGGGCAATGTGATCGGGTCGAACATGTTCAACCTGCTCGCCATTATTGGCGTCGCCAGCATGGTTGGGCCGATCCCGGTTGATCCGGAAGTGCTGCATGTCGATCTGTGGGTGATGTGCGCCTCATCGCTTTTGATCGCGCCTTTCGTGTTCAGGGGCTGGCATTTGGGCCGACGTTGGGGCATCTTTTTTACCGGGCTCTATATTGCCTATATCCTGATGCTTCTGGGGAAGTGACATGACCGACAAGCGGGCATTGGTAACCGGTGCGGGCGCCCGGCTGGGGCAGGCCATGGCGATTTATCTGGCGGGCCGGGGCTATGATGTCGCCGTGCATTATGCCGGGTCCAAAGCCGGGGCCGCTGAAACCGTGGCAGCTTGCGAGGCGCAGGGCGTGCGGGCTGTGGCGCTGCAGGCCGATCTGCTGGAAGAAGACGCACTGCAAACTCTGGTGCCGCGTGCCGCCGAGGCGCTGGGCGGGCCGCTGACCCTGCTGATCAACAATGCCAGTATCTTTGAATATGATCGGCTCGACACCGCGACGCCGGAAAAATGGGATCGCCATATCGGCTCGAACCTTCGCGCGCCGTTTTTCCTGACCCAGGCATTTGCCGCGCAGGCACCGGATCACGCGCATTGCGACGCGGGCGAGCCGCTTGCCACCGGGCTGGTGGTGAACATGCTCGATCAGCGGGTGTTGAAGCCGACGCCGGAATTCATGACCTATTCCATCGCCAAGATGGGGCTCTGGGCCTTTACCCGCTCAGCAGCGCAGGGGCTGGCACCGGCGATACGGGTAAATGCCATCGCTCCGGGGCCGACGCTGATCGGGGCGCGGCAGAGCGAAACCCACTTTACCAAGCAGCGCGCCAATACGGTTTTGCAACGCGGGGCCGACCCCGATGATATCGTTGCTGCGCTGGGTTATCTGCTCGATGCGAAAGCCGTGACAGGCCAGTTGATTGCGGTCGATGGCGGCCAACATCTGGGCTGGAAAACCCCAGATATTCTGGGCTTTGAATAAGCTCATAACCGAACGGCTGCGACAAGTTGTGCACGCTGATGGTATTGGCATACCGCTGAGCTGATTTATGCCAATGATTTCAGAAGTTTACAAAAAATTCATATTTTTACCATGGAAAATCAGCACGTTAAGAATGCGCCCAAATATTGTGCAGGCTCCGGAAACAAGCTGAATCCAGCTGTAAACCAGTGACGCGTGCAAGCTATCCACCAAGTTATCCACAGATTCTGTGGGCATGTTTTCCCTTGAACTGGTCGCCTCAAGATTGCAGCCATTGCAGGGAATCAGTAGGCAGAGATTATGAGCGACGAGACCCCCGAAACGGCTGCCCCAACTCCGCTGCGCGGACACCGGCTGATTGCTGACGAGCTGAAGCGGCTCGACGGCAGCCCCGGGGTGTATCGGATGCTCGATGACAAGGGCCGCGTGCTCTATGTCGGCAAGGCGAAGAACCTGAAAAAGCGGGTGTCGAACTACGCCAAACCGCATGGCCATTCGGCCCGGATCGCGCGGATGATCAGCCAGACCACCGAGATGATGTTTCTGACGACGAAGTCGGAAACCGAGGCTCTGCTGCTGGAACAGAACCTGATCAAGCAGCTCAAACCGCATTTCAACGTGCTGCTGCGCGACGATAAGAGCTTTCCGAATATCCTCGTCAGCAGCCATGCCTATCCGCAGATCAAAAAGCATCGCGGCGCGAAGAAAGAGAAGGGGCATTATTACGGCCCCTTCGCCAGTGCCGACGCGGTGAACCGCACGCTCAACCAGCTGCAAAAGGTGTTTCTGCTGCGCAACTGCACCGATGCGATGTTTGAAAGCCGCACCCGGCCCTGCCTGCTGCATCAGATCAAACGCTGCGCCGCGCCCTGTGTGGGGCGGATATCTGAGGCCGATTATGCCGGCTTGGTGGGCGATGCCGAACGCTTTCTGTCGGGCCGCACCACCAAGGTGCAGGAAGAGCTGGCGGCAGAAATGCAGGCGGCCTCTGAGGCGATGGAATTTGAACGCGCGGCGGTGCTGCGCGACCGGATCAAGGCGTTGACGCAGGTGCAGAGCTCGCAAGGGATCAACCCGCGCGGTGTGGCCGAGGGCGATGTGATCGCGCTGCATATGGAAGGCGGGCAGGCCTGTGTGCAGGTGTTCTTCATCCGCGCCAATCAGAACTGGGGCAACCGCGCCTTCTACCCGCGCACCGGCTCGGGGGCGGGCGAGGCTGAGGTGCTTCAGGCCTTTATCGGCCAGTTTTACGATCAGAAAGAACCGCCGAAGCTGATCCTTCTCAGCCACCCGATTGAAGATGTCGAGCTGATGGCCGAGGCGCTGAGCGAAAAGGCCGGGCGCAAGGTCGAGATCGCCGTGCCGATCCGCGGCGAAAAGGCCGAACTGGTCTCGGGGGCGGCGCGCAATGCCCGCGAAAGCCTTGGCCGTAAGATGGCCGAGACCGCGACCCAGGCGAAGCTGCTGACGGGGCTCGCCGAAGCCTTCGAGCTGGACGAGCCGCCGAAGCGCATCGAGGTCTATGACAACTCGCATATTCAGGGCAGCCACGCCGTGGGCGGGATGATCGTGGCCGGGCCGGAAGGCTTTATGAAAAGCCAGTATCGCAAGTTCAACATCAAGGGCACCGAACTGACCCCGGGCGACGATTTCGGCATGATGAAAGAGGTGCTGACCCGGCGCTTCAAACGGCTGCTGAAAGAAGACCCGGATCGCGAAAGCGAGGCCTGGCCTGACCTTCTGCTGATCGACGGTGGCGCGGGACAGGTGAGCGCGGTGCAGGAAATCCTGGAGGATCTGGGCGTCGAAGACATTGCCATGGTCGGCGTGGCCAAGGGCATCGACCGCGATGCGGGCAAGGAAGAGTTTCACCGCACCGGCCAGCGCCCGATGGCGCTGAAACGCAATGATCCGGGCACCCACCGGGCGAAGCGGGCGAAAGCCATGGGGGCGACGCCGCTCGATGAAATCCCCGGTGTAGGGGCCAGCCGCAAACGCGCACTGCTCAGTCATTTTGGCAGCGCCAAGGCGGTGACCAGTGCCAGCCTTGCCGATCTGAAAGCGGTGCCCGGGATCTCGGCGGCTTTGGCCGAATCGATCCACGGCTATTTCCAGGAGAAAGGCTAGGGGCGAAAGGGCGCCGCCCTCTCGCACTCTCCCGGAGTATTTTTTCGCCAAGCTGAAAAAAAGCCGCGACGGAATGCCGCTGCCCGCCCGTATCACCTTCATTCAAATCGAAGGAGAAACAAAATGATACGCCCCGCCATCCTGAGCCTTGCCATCGCCACCGCCGCCCTGACATCGCCGCTTTATGCGCAGGGGCTGAACCGGAATGATCCGAACCGGCCCAGCGACAAGATCGCGGCCGATCTGGGGATCACGGAAAGCGAGTTCACCGCCTGTTTCTGGAATGTGAACCCCGATATGGACCATGCCCCCAATGGCGACACCCAGCGCGCCAACAAGTCGATCCTGCTGCCCTGTCTGCAACAGGCCAATCCCGAGATCAGCAATGACATGCTGGATACAGTGATGGATCGCTATCGCCCGGAAGGTCCGCTGCGCCGTGGCTGAGAGCGACTTCCCCCCGCGGGCAAGACGGGGTATTGATCAGCCATGAAATGGACCCTGCCGAATATTCTGACCATTGGTCGCCTCATTGCCGTGCCGCTTTTGCCGGTGATGTTCCTGTTCTTTGCGCGCCCATGGGCAGATTGGTATGCGATGGTGCTGTTCATCATCGCATCCATTACCGATTACCTTGATGGCTATCTGGCCCGCGCCTGGAAGCTGGAATCGCTGTTTGGCGCGGCGATGGATCCGATTGCCGACAAGGCGCTGGTGATGATCGCGCTTCTGGTGATCAACGGCTATGCCGGGCTGACGCCCTGGATCCTGCTGCCCTCTGCGATCATCTTTTACCGCGAAGTCTTTGTGTCGGGGCTGCGTGAAACCCTTGGCGACAAGGCGCGCGCGCTGAAAGTGACCAATCTGGCGAAGTGGAAAACCACATCGCAAATGGTGGCGATCACCCTGCTTTTCGCCAAAGGCGTGTTTGAACATCACGCGCTTCTGGAAGGGGCGGCCAAAGGCTGGATGAGCTGGGCGAACAATTCGGGCAGTGCCGGGATTGTGCTCTTGTGGATTGCGGCCGGTCTGACCACGATCACTGGCTGGGACTATTTCCGCAAGGCGATGCCATTCCTGAGGGAGACCCCCGATGCTTGATGTGCTGTATTTTGCCTGGGTGCGCGAACGGATTGGCGAGCCGCGCGAAAAGGTTGAAACCAAAGCGGCCACGGTGAGCGATCTGGTGGAAGAGCTGCGCGCGCGCGAAGAACGCTATGCGCTGGCTTTTGCCGATCTTACCGCCCTGCGCGTGGCGCTGGATCAGGAGCTTGCCGATTTCGATGCGCCGCTGGAAGGTGTGCGCGAGGTGGCGTTTTTCCCGCCGATGACGGGGGGCTGATCCCCGATGAAAATCCGCGTGCAATCTGAGCCGTTTGATCTGGGTGCCGAGCTTGAAACCTTCGGGGCCGAGGGTGATGTGGGGGCGATTGTCAGCTTTACCGGCATCGTGCGCGGCACTGGCGGGCTGAGCCGGATGGAGATCGAGCATTATCCCGGCATGACCCAATCCGCGATTGCCGCCTTTGCCGAGAAGGCAACCGAGCGTTGGGCGCTGGATGATTGTCTGGTGATTCACCGCTATGGCGTACTGCAGCCGGGCGAGCAGATCATGATGGTTGCCACCGCCAGCCGTCACCGCGTTGCGGCCTTTGAGGCGGCGGAATATCTGATGGATTACCTGAAAAGCCGCGCGCCTTTCTGGAAAAAGGAATTCGGCCCCGATGGCGCCGAATGGGTGGCGGCCAAGGATGAAGACGAGGATGCACTGAGCCGCTGGTAAGCGCTCAGAAATCCACCGCGATGCCTTTTTTCTCGTAATCGCCAAAGCGCACCGGCTCCGGCCCGTCACGCCCGCCATATTCTTTCGGCAGGTCGAGTTTCTTGGCATTTTTCCGGCGTTCTTCAGCCTCGGCCAAGGCCCGAATGGCTTCCGGCGGCAAATCGCGTTTGGTCTCGTCGCTCATGGCGCTCTTCCTTGTTCGTCTCGCTTGATATAGGCCCTTCAGAAAGCAAAGGCAAAGGATGCAGATGGCCATGGCGCGTGTTTCTGGCGATGCGACACAGCCGCGGAAAATCGCGGTAGATCTGATCGGTGATGTGCTGGAGCATCAGCGTCTGCTGTCGGAGGCGCTGCCGAAACGGATTGAAGGGCTGGCCCCGGAAGATCGTGCTCGGGTGCAGCGGCTGGTGCTGACCGCGCTACGGGTGCTTGATCGCTCTGACCGGATGCTGGGTCCGCATCTGAAAAAACGCCCCCCCGCGCGAGTGTTGAATATCCTGCGTCTTGGTGTGGCTGAGATTTGCGAAGAAGGGGCCGCCGCGCATGGGGTGGTGAATGCCGCCGTTGAGATCGCCCGGATAAACCGCAAAACCGCTGGCATGGCCGGACTGGTGAACGCGGTGCTGCGCAAAGTGGCCGATGATGCAGGCAAATGGTCGGGCCTGCCGGTGCCGCGCCTGCCGAAATGGCTGCGCAAGCCGCTGATCGACGATTATGGCAAAGCTGCGGTCGAGGCGATGGAGCGCGCCCATTATGCCGGCGCGCCGCTGGATCTGACCGCGAAAACCGATGCAGCGGCGCTTGCCGAGGCGACCGGCGGCGAGCTCCTGCCCGGTGGATCGGTGCGCATTTCCGGGGCAACGCAGGTGACACATCTGCCCGGCTATGAGGCGGGCGATTGGTGGGTGCAGGATGCCGCCGCCGCGCTGCCGGCGAAACTGCTCGCAGCACAGCCCGGCGAAAAGGTGCTCGATCTTTGTGCCGCGCCCGGGGGCAAGGCGATGCAGCTTGCGGCCAGCGGCGCCAATGTGACGGCAGTGGATATTTCCGCCCGGCGGATGCAGCGGGTCGAGGAAAACCTCGCGCGTTGTGGGCTGAGCGCCGAGATCGTGGTGTCGGATGCGCTGGAATATGAGGGCGGGCCATTCGATGCGGTGCTGCTGGATGCGCCCTGCACCGCGACCGGTACGATTCGCCGTCACCCGGACCTGCCGCAGGTCAAGGATGGCAGCGATTTTCCCGGGCTGTTCGAATTGCAGGAATATCTGATCGACCGGGCGCTGGGGCTTTTGAAGCCCGGCGGGCGGCTGATCTATTGCACCTGTTCCCTG
>JARRIY010000025.1:0-16105 GCA_037379985.1 Maritimibacter sp. | reverse complement strand
CGATGAAATCAAGGATCGGGGCTTCAAGATCGTCCGGCGCACCAAGCGTGGCGGGGCCGAGATACAGCGTGACGGGGCCGGATGTGACGGGCATGGAACCTCCTGACAACTCACTGGCGAATAGGGCAAGGATGACGAAGCCGCCCCCATCGCGCAAGCCTTGCAGTCCAACCTCGCGCCACCAAGATCGCATTGCCCTGCCCCTTGCACGCCGCTCACCGCCCCCGTAGAACCATCTCGCACCCGCCGTGC
The DNA here is from genome assembly GCA_037379985.1 of Maritimibacter sp. Taxonomy (GTDB): domain Bacteria; phylum Pseudomonadota; class Alphaproteobacteria; order Rhodobacterales; family Rhodobacteraceae; genus Sinisalibacter. The sequence continues at coordinate 15,853 of JARRIY010000025.1, read as the reverse complement.
CTGTGAGGAGGCCTTGATGGACGACCTGTCAAATCCCGAAAGCGAAACCGATCTGCCGGAAGGCCCGGTTGACGCTGCCGAGCTGCGCGAAGCGGTGCGCGGCTCCAACAACACCCTGCTGATCAGCCTCTTCCTGATCATTCTGGTGATGTTTGCAGGCGCCCTTGGCGTGGTCTTTCTGGTGAACAATATCCATGCCATTGCGCCCAACTGATCTCAGCCGTCGTCACCTGCTGACGCTCACCGGCGCCGGGCTTTTGACCGGCCTCGCGGGCTGCAAACGCGCCGAGTGGCATCAGGGCAGCGACGTTACCGGCGCTTCCCCGGCGCTGAAATTCAGCTCCACAAGGGCGAGCGACGGGCGCGCGGTGAGCCAAGCTGATTATCTCGGCAAGACCACCCTGCTCTATTTCGGCTATACGTTTTGCCCCGATGTCTGCCCGCTGACGCTGGCCAATATCGCGCAGGTGCTGCGCAATTTGGGCGATGAGGCCGATCAGGTCCGGGTGCTCTTTGTCACCGTCGATCCCGACCGCGACACCCTGCCGATCCTTGCACAATATGCCGAGCTTTTTGCACCTCAGGTGGATGCCCTGCGCGGCACGGCGGATGAGATCGCGGCGCTCGCCCGGCGCTACCGCGTGGTCTATTCGGTCTATCCCGCCGAAGACGATACCGAGTACGAGGTCAGCCATAGCAGCGCGGTCTATGCCTTCGACCGATCCCACCGCCGATATTGCCGGTATCACCGAGGATCTGCGCGCGATCATGAAGGGCAGCTAGTCGCCCAAAGCGCCGCGCACCTCGAACATGGCTTCCAGCTCATCGCCACTCGCAAAGCGCAAAAACACCGGCACTTCGCTGCCCGGCACCATCCAATCCTGCGGCGACAGGCACATGATGTGATAGCCGCCGGGGGCAAAGCTCAGGCTCTCGCCCGGCTCTATCCGGATTTTATGGATCATCTCCATCTGATCCTGCCCGCCCTCGCGCATGGTCTCATGCAGCATCGCCATGCCGCAGCCCATGGTCCGCACGCCCGTCAGATCAACCGCCTCGTCGCCGCCATTCTCCAGCTCGAAATACCCGCCCGCCGGTCGCCCCGGAAGCAGCATGCGAAACCAGCCATCGCGCAGGGTAACGTCACCCATAGTGACATCGCCCGCAAAGGCAGTCACCGGCAGGATCAGCATCAGCGCAAATATCAGCCTAGCCATGCGGGATCCCTTTGCGTTTCTCATTCAGCCGATAGGCGTTCAGCACCAACAGCATGGCGATCACGCTCATCATCGCAGGCGGGATCCAGATCACGATGCCGCCAACCTCCTGATCGGCCAGCGCACTCATGCTCGGAAACAGCCGCCCGCACAGATCATAATAGGGATAGAGGTCAAACCCCGCAAAGGTGATCAGCGCCCCCAGCACGATCTGCGGAAACATCACCCCAATCGCCAGCGCAGCGCGAAAGCCATAGCCAATGCGGGCCGCAGGGGTCGGGCGCGGATCGAGCACCAGCGCCCAGAACAGAATGCCATCCAGCACCATCGACCAGTTCATCAGCGCGTAAATGCGCGGATCGATCATCGCGCGGAAATGCACATTGGGCAGCAGCCAGAAGGCAAACAGCCCCTCAAACAGCACCACCGCAATCACCGGCTGTTGCAGCACCGCCAGCAGCAGCGCCACCGGACGGGTCTCGGCCAGACGCGGAATCCAGCTTGGCATACCGCGCGCCAGCGTCGCGCCGGAGAACCCCAGCGCGATCAGCACCGGCCCGACATGATGCATCGCCACATGCTGCAAGCGGTTGATGAAAAACATATGCTGCGCCCAGTATTCCACCCGGGTTTGCAGCACCGCATAGAGCAGCGCGAGCCCGGCCAGAAAAGCGATCCGGCGCCAGAGCGGCAGGCGCTCGGCGGCGGGCATGGCGGCATCGCCCCGCAGGAACCAGAACAGGGTCAGCGCGAGGCTGATGAATATGGCGGGGGAAAATTCCCAGGGGCCAAAGACCGGCATCAGCGTCGGGCGCGTGGCCGAGAGCCACCACAGGAACACGCAGGCCAGAACCACGGCGGCATAGACCGCCCAATCGCCCCCGCGTCGCTCGCTTATACTGGCAGATGCGCTCACCCTGTCCCCCGCTCCGTTCGCCGGGGCACTTAGCGATGTGAGGGGAAATATGTCAATGTGGGAGAGCTTACCCAGCCCCTGTCCGAGGGCTTCGGTTTCCTTCCTCTCTCCCGCCCGGTGCGCGCCGCAGGCGCAGGGCGAGCGCCTGCCCGTATGGGCGGGCTGACGCTATGGCTGTATCAGCAACCCGCTCCAATGCTCACAGTTTATTGCTGGCATAAATGGCGTAGCTCATTGGGAATGAGGCACCATCCCCCGGGGCAGGCACTCGCCCTGCTTCCCGCACCACAGGAAGACCTTTCAGAAAGGTCTTCCCAAGTGTTTTCAGAAAACACTTGGCCCACGCCCAAACAGCAAAATGCCCCGCCGTCACCAGCGGGGCCTTTCATCTCATATCGCCCGGATCAGTCGATCAGCGGCAGCAGCGCGTCCATGCTGGCTTTCGCGTCGCCATAATACATCCGCGTGTTTTCCTTGAAGAAGAGCGGGTTTTCGATACCGGAATAGCCGGTGCCCTGCCCGCGTTTCATCACGAAAACCTGCTTGGCTTTCCAGACTTCCAGCACCGGCATCCCGGCGATGGGCGAGTTCGGATCTTCCTGCGCGGCCGGGTTCACGATGTCGTTCGAGCCGATCACGATCACCACATCGGTGGAGGGGAAATCGTCGTTGATCTCGTCCATTTCCAGCACGATGTCATAGGGCACTTTGGCTTCGGCCAGCAGCACGTTCATGTGGCCGGGCAGACGCCCCGCCACCGGGTGAATGCCAAACCGCACCTCTTTGCCCTTGGCACGCAGTTTGCGGGTCAGTTCCGCCACCGATTGCTGCGCCTGCGCCACCGCCATGCCGTAACCCGGCACGATGATCACTTCCTGCGCATCATTCAGCGAGGCAGCCACGCCATCGCTGTCAATCGCAACCATTTCGCCTTCGATCTCCATCGCCGGACCGGTCGAGCCGCCAAAGCCGCCGAGGATCACCGCGAGGAATTTCCGGTTCATCGCCACGCACATGATGTAGCTCAGGATGGCACCCGAAGACCCGACCAGCGCGCCGGTCACGATCAACAGGTCATTGCCCAGCAGGAAGCCGGTCGCCGCCGCCGCCCAGCCGGAATAGCTGTTCAGCATCGACACCACCACCGGCATATCGGCCCCACCAATGGCCATGACCAGATGAATGCCCAGCACGCCTGCCAGCGCCGTCATCACATACAGCGTCCAGGCGCCCGCACCCTGCATATACATGATCATCAGCACGAAAGAGGCCACGACCAGCGCGATATTCCACACATGCCGCCCGGGGATGATCAGCGCCTTGCCGTCGATCTTGCCGGACAGCTTGCCGAAAGCGATGATCGAGCCGGTGAAGGTCACAGCCCCGATGAACACGCCGAGGAAAATCTCGACCTCGTGGATCACCTGTTCGGCATGGGTCGCAAATTCATGCACGGTCAGATCGGAATTGATGCCGATAAACACGGCCGCAAGCCCGACGAAACTGTGCAGCGCCGCCACAAGCTGCGGCATGCCCGTCATTTCCACGCGCATCGCCACAATCGCACCGATCACCGCGCCGATGGCCAGCGTGACCAGCAGGATCGCATCAATCGGCACCCGGCTATCAAGCACCGTTGCCAGCACCGCGATGCCCATACCGACAATACCGAACCAGACAGCGCGCTTGGCGCTTTCCTGGTTTTTCAGCCCGCCAAGGCTGAGGATGAAAAGAACCGTCGCCGCGATATAGGCGGAGGTTTGCAGTTCAGGAGTCATATCAAACACCTCGCCCTATCAGGATTTCTGGAACATTTGCAGCATGCGCCGCGTGACCATGAAACCGCCGACGATATTGATCGTCGCGATACCAATGGAGATCGCCGCGAGGATTTTCACCATCGGCAGATCGGCTCCGACCTGAAGCAATGCGCCGATAATGATGATCCCCGAGATCGCGTTGGTCACAGCCATCAGCGGCGTGTGCAGCGCGTGGCTGACGCCCCAGATCACCTGGAAGCCAACAAAGACAGCCAGCACGAAGACGATGAAATGGCCCATAAAGGCGGCGGGTGCATAGAACCCGATCAGCCCCATCACAGCCGCCCCGATCAGCAACAGGCTCACCTGCTGCTTGCCCGCTTTCTTCAGCGCGGCAGCTTCTTCGGCCTTGATCTCTTCCGGGGTTTTCTCAACCACGGTCGGTTTCGGCTTGGCTGCAATCGCCTGAATTTTCGGCGGTGGCGGCGGGAAGGTAATCTCGCCTTCAAAGGTCACGGTCGAGCCGCGGATCACGTCATCTTCCATATCATGGTTGATCTGACCGTCCTTCTCGGGCGTCAGGTCGGTCATCATATGGCGGATATTGTTGCCGTAGAGCATCGAGGCTTGCGCGGCCATGCGGCTGGGGAAATCGGTATAACCGATGATCGTCACGCCGTTCTTGGTGACGATCTTCTCATCCGCTTTGGTCAGCTTGCAGTTGCCGCCCTTTTCCGCCGCGAGGTCAACGATCACCGAGCCGGGCTTCATCGCCGCGACCATATCTTCGGTCCAGAGCTCAGGCGCTTCGCGGTTCGGGATCAGCGCGGTGGTGATGACGATATCAACCTCCGGCGCCAGCTCGCGGAACTTCGCCAGCTGCGCTTCGCGGAATTCGGGGCTCGACACAGAGGCATAGCCGCCGGTCGCCGCGCCATCCTGCTGATCTTCCTCGAAATCGAGATAGACGAACTCGGCGCCCATCGATTCCACCTGCTCAGCCACTTCCGGGCGCACGTCAAAGGCCAGGGTGATCGCGCCAAGGCTGGTCGAGGTGCCAATCGCAGCCAGCCCGGCCACGCCAGCACCGACCACCAGCACTTTCGCCGGGGGCACTTTGCCCGCCGCCGTCACCTGCCCGGTAAAGAAGCGTCCAAAGTTGTTGCCCGCTTCGATCACCGCGCGGTAGCCCGCGATATTGGCCATCGAGCTCAGCGCATCCATCTTCTGGGCGCGCGAGATACGCGGCACCATTTCCATGGCGATCACATTCGCGCCCTGGGCTTTCGCCTGTTCCATCCCGGCTTCGTTGCCGCCCGGATTGAAGAAGGAAATCAGCGTTTTACCCTTCACCAGCCGTTTCAGCTCAGCCTCAGAAGGCTGGCGTACCTTGGCGATGATATCCGCTTCTTTCCACAGGCTGGCGGCGGTTTTGATCACCGTCACCCCGGCTGTTTCATAATCGGCATCGGAAAAGCCCGCCGCTTCGCCAGCTTTCGACTGGATCAGGCAGTCATATCCCAACTTCTGCAAATAGCCCGCGCTTTCGGGCGTCATGGCCACCCGGTTTTCACCGGAGATTGTTTCCTTAGGAACCCCGATTTTCACGATGTTTTCCTTCCTCCTTGTCCGCGCAGGTGAATCCGGCGCGGTTTACATTTTCTATAGGTCACACGCGCGAGGTTTTCGACCCCAACCCGTCGCTTGCGACCAATTATCCGTCGGTTTCACTACAGCCAGCGGCGCACCTCACCGAACCAGACCTCAACATCTCGGCCAAAACTGCCTCGCAGGCGATTTTCCTCATCGAAAATGAAGCGCCTTGTGATGAACAGCATGAAACCGGGCACCAGGATCAGCGCAGGCCAGACATCCCACCACAGCACCGCGCCGGTCAGCACCAGCGCATCGCCCAGATAGATCGGATTGCGGGTCAGCTGGTAAATTCCGCCCCGGGCAAAGCCGGTCGGGTTTTGGCGCGGCACGAATGTGGTGCGCTGGCGCAAAAGCTCAACCAGCCCCGCCAGCATTGCCAGACAGCCCATCACCACCGCCGCCACCCCCAGAATGCGGGTCGCGGCCAAATGCACAGCCAGCCCCGGAGCCAGCTCACTCAGCCCCCAGGTAAATCCCAAACACACCGCCAGCCAGACCGGCGGAATATCGACCCATTTCAACGCTAAAACCTCCGTCACTCAGGACGTTTCGGATACATTGCGCGAGGAAATTTCCATGTGCAATGGGCGAGATCATCGCAACCCCACATTGTTTCGGATCACCAAGAAAAACCGGGATTTTACGTTGCGTTTGCGCGCGAGCGCTCCCCCGTCCGGGCTGAACGGGGCAAAAAACCCTCCGTTACGTCAAGTTTCGCTTGCCTTAACCGGTGATCCTGCCATGGCTCCGGAAAACAAACGGAGCCTCTTATGATTGCCACGATCCTCGCCCTCGCCCTTGCCGCACTGCAATTCTACATTCTGGTGCTGGAAATGTTTTTCTGGGACACCCCGCGGGGCCGCGCCGCCTTTGGCACCACCGAAAGCTTTGCCAGCGAAACCCGCGTGCTGGCGGCCAATCAGGGGCTTTATAACGGCTTTCTGTCCATCGGCATTCTCGTCGGCCTGTGGATGTCACCGGTGCTGACCATCTACATGCTGGCCTGCATCCTTGTCGCCGGTATCTATGGCGGGCTGACCTCGTCGCGCAAAATCATCTTTGTCCAGGCCGTGCCCGCCGCCGTGACCCTGCTTGCCTTCTGGATGGGCATCTGATCGCAGGCTGACGAAAACCAGCGTCGCCTGCCCAAGCACGGGCGGCGCTTTCCATATCGCCCCCTAAGCGGCCCCAAGGCATCACACGCCATTGCGGAAAACCCTACGCATTTGTGACCTTACGTCGGGTAACTCCCCGATTGCGTTGCCGCCCCAACCGGCCCTATCTTACCCATAGGGAGAGAGTGACGGAGAGGAAGCGGCGCTCATGAGTTATTCAATCACAGTCAACGGCACGGTCCACGAGGTTGACCTGCCGGGCGATGTGCCGCTGCTCTGGGTCTTGCGCGATGCGCTGGGGCTCACCGGCACCAAATATGGCTGTGGCGTTGCCGCCTGCGGAGCCTGCACCGTGCATGTGGGCGGCGAAGCGATCCGCTCCTGCCAACTGGCGCTGGAAGATGTCGACGCGCCGGTCACCACCATCGAAGGCATCGGCGATCCCGCCGTGATGGCGCTGATCCAGAAAGCCTGGGTCGATCTCGACGTGGCGCAATGCGGCTATTGCCAGTCCGGGCAGATCATGCAGGCCAGCGAATTGCTGGCCAATAACCCCAATCCGACAGACGAAGATATCGACTATGCGATGCAAGGCAATATCTGTCGCTGCGGCTCCTATACCCGGGTGCGCGCCGCCATTCGCCTCGTCGCATCCATGATGAACAGGGGCTGATCATGGGCAAACTTCGCACAATCACCCGCCGCAGCTTCATGGTTGGATCCGCCGCCGTCGCCGGGGGCGTGCTTTTTGGCACCTATGAGGTGGTCCGTCCGCGGCCAAACCCGCTTCACCCGCCCGAAGGCACGGTGCTGAACCCCTGGATCATCGTCGATCAGCGCGGGGTCACGGTGATCGTACCGCGCGCCGAGATGGGTCAGGGCGTGATGACAACCCTCGCCGCCCTCGCCGCCGAAGAGCTGGAAATGCCGCTGGAAACCCTGCGGATCGAACATGGCCCGCCCGCGCAGGTCTATGCCAATGAAGCCCTGCTGATCGGGCGCAACTATGATGATGTCACCCCGACCGGCCTGGCCGATACCCTGTCGCGGGCCGTGCCGCGCATATTCGGGCTGCAAATCACCGGCGGCTCCAGCTCAACGGTCGATGCATTTAACAAGATGCGCGATGCCGGGGGCGCAGCGCGCGAAGTGCTGAAACTCGCCGCCAGCCATATTCTGCGCGTCAATGTCAGTGATATCACCCCGGCAGGCGGCATGATGATGGCCAAAGACGGACGGCGTCTGACCTATGCCGAGCTGGCAGAACAGGCAGCGCTGCTGACCGTGCCGAAAGTCCCGCGCCTGAAAAAGCGCAAAGACTGGCAAGTGCTGGGCAAAAGCCTCATCCGGGTCGATCAGGTACCCAAAGCCACCGGCACCGCAATCTATGGCATCGACACCGTCCTGCCCGATATGCGCTTTGCCACGGTGAAAATCTCGCCGCGTCTGGGCGGCGAGATGACCAGCTTCAACCCGGCCCCCGCCGAAACCATGCCCGGCGTGGAAAAGGTGATCTCGCTCGGCAATGGCTTTGCGGTGGTTGCCAATAATACCTGGCTGGCGATGCAAGCGGCTGAGGCGGTTGAGGTAAACTGGGGCCCTGCCCCCTATCCCGACAGCACCGACGGGCTATTTGCGCAAATCGAAAAGGCCTTTGACGACAAACCCAATATCACCCCGCGCGAGCTTGGCGATATGTCGGGAGAGATGCCCGTATCGGCCAATTACAAGGCGCCTTTCCTGGCTCATGCGACAATGGAGCCGATGAACGCCACCGCGCTTTATACCGGCGAAGCGTTGGAGATCTGGGCCGGCAATCAGGTGCCGATGATGCTGCAAAGCCAATGCGCCGCTGCGGTGGATCTGAAGCCCGAACAGGTGACCGTGCACACGCCGTTCCTCGGCGGGGGCTATGGCCGTCGTCTGGTGCCCGATTACGCGGTGCTGGCCGCGAAAGTGGCGCGCGAGATGCCCGGCATTCCGGTCAAGACCACCTGGAGCCGCGAAGAGGATATGCGCCACGATCAATATCGCCCCGGCGCGCTGGCGCGGATGTCGGCGCGGCTGGAAAATGGCCGCATCGCCGCGCTGAGCGCCGATCTGGCCTCGCCCTCGGTGATGCGCGGCATGGTGCGCGATGTCACCGGATTTGACGTAACGCCCCCCGGCGATCTGATGCTGACCGAAGGCGCGGGCAACCAGCCCTATGCCATTGAAAATCTCAGCGTGCGCGGCTTTGCCGCCGATCTGGCCCTGCCGGTCGGCTCATGGCGCTCGGTCGGCAGCAGTCAGAACGCATTTTTCTGGGATAGTTTCATCGACGAGCTGGCGCATGAGGCCGGGGCCGATCCGCTGGCATTTCGTCTTGCCCATATCCGCCCGGAACATGCCCCCTCGGCAGATGTGCTTGAAAAGGTGGGAGAAATGTCTGACTGGGGCAACACCCCTGCGGGCCGCGCGCGCGGGGTCGCCTTCTGCCATTCCTTCGGCACGCCGGTGGCCGAGGTGGTGGAAGTCGCTGACGAAGACGGCGATATCCGCATCACCAATGTCTGGATCGCCGCCGATCCCGGCATCGCGCTCGACCCGGCGAATGTGGAAAGCCAGCTATTCGGCGGGGCAATCTTTGGCCTCTCAGCCGCGCTCTGGGGCGAGATCACCGTGGAAGACGGCATGATCTACGAGGAAAACTTCCCCGATTACGAGCTGCTCAGAATGCACACGGTGCCGCGCTTCATCGTGGAGCTTCTGGAAAGCGGCGACCGCCCCACTGGGGTTGGCGAACCGGGCACTCCGCCCGCCGCCCCGGCCCTCGCCAACGCGCTCTTTGCCCTCACCGGCAAACGCGCCCGCGAACTGCCGCTGAGCAAGACGTTCAGTTTTGTGAGCTGAGCTGGGGCAGGTACAGCGCCGGGCGAACGCCGCTCCGTTGCCCGATAAGAGATGTCACATTTCGCCTGGTGGGAACCACCGGGCAGCGCCCGAACCGCCCCCACGGGGCGGGCGCTACTCGCCCACCCCGCGGTCCGGTCGCCGCCCTCAGGGAATAGCTCTTGCCCCCTTCGCCCGGCGCCATTTGGGCTCTGGGTTCTGTTAGGCTTGTGAAAAAGCCCTACTCCACCCCATTGGCAAACTGCACCTGACGCAGAAACTCCACCACCATCCCCTGTTCGGCAAAGCCGATATTCTCGGGCGGAGACATATCGCCATAGCTCCAGTTCTCCTGCTCATGGCCGAGCTGTATCACCAGAATGATATCCATATCGCTGCGCTCGGAGGGGCCGTAAAGATCCATGATCAGCGGCGGCCCGTGCTCTTCCAGCCCACCTGCATTGATCCCATGGCATTCGGCGCAGGAGCGTTGATAGGCCACCTGCCCCTCAACCGCCATGCCTTCCAGCTCCGGCATGATCACCTCGATCATTTCCGGCTGATCGGCAACATCACCTTCGGCCCAGAGCGGCCCGGCCAGCAGCAATCCCAGAAGCAAAGCCTTACGCATAACCGCCTCCACCCGGATGCCCGGGCCCATATCGCCTATTCGGCCACGCGCAGTGCCGGGCGCTTATTCGCCGCCCAAGCCCGTGCCGCATCGCCAAAGGCTTTAAACAGCGGGCGCGACACCGGATCGGACCCGGCATTGTATTCCGGGTGCCATTGCACCGCGAGCGCAAAGCCCGGCGCATCCTGCACATAGATCGCTTCCGGCGTGCCGTCATCGGCATAGCCATCCACCACCACGCGCTGCCCCGGCTGTTTGATCCCCTGCCCGTGCAGCGTATTGGTCATCACATCCTGCGCGCCCAAAATCTTGTGAAACACCCCACCCTCGGTCAGATGCACGGCGTGGCGAATGGCGAATTTCTCGTCAATCGTGCCCTCCGTCGGCATCCGGTGGTTCATTCGCCCGGGCAGATCGCGGATCTCCGGATACAGAGTTCCGCCCATCGCCACGTTGACTTCCTGAAAGCCCCGGCAGACCCCGAAAAACGGCTGGCCGCGCTCCACACAGGCACGGATCAGCGGCAGGGTAACGGCATCGCGGCAGCGGTCAAAATCGCCATGCGCCGGGGTCGGCGCCTCACCATATTCCTCCGGGTGCACATTCGGGCGTCCGCCGGTCAGCAGAAAGCCATCGCAGACCTCCAGCAGCTCTTCGACTGAAACGCAGCGCGGATCGGCGGGGATCAGCAGCGGCAGGGCTTCAGCCACGTTGGCCACCGCCGCCGTGTTCATCTTGCCGCCCGCATAGGCCGGATAATCGCCCCCGAGCAGGGCCGAATTGCCAATAATCCCGATTACCGGTCGCATCATTATCTCACTCACTGTCTCGGACTATCGTCACAGGATAGTCATCCTGCTGCAGGTGTAAAACACCTATTCGTCACACCCCCGGCAAGGCACCGCGCGTGGTGATCACAATAGCGCGGGCCGGGTGCTGTCCGGCTACTTTATAGGCATGCTGATAACCGGAATCGAAATGCACCGCGTCGCCCTTCTCCAGCCGATGCACCTTGCCGTGGATATGCAGCTCCACCGCCCCTTCCAGCACCACAAACAGCTCATTGCCCGGGTGCGAATGCGGCGGCGCAATCGGCCCGCTGGCGGAAAAATCGGCAAAGAACCCGTCAAAATCCCGCCGGTCAGCGGCATAGTCGAGGCTTTCGAACAGATAGCTGATCGCCCCTTCCGGCGTATTCGGCAGGCGCACCCGCCGCCCCGCGCGGGTGATCTCCAGCATCGGGTTGTTCTCGCCCGGGCCAAAGAAGTGATCCAGCCCGACGCCAAAGACCAGCGCGATGCGCAGCAGCGTCGGCAGGGTCGGGAAGACCTGCCCGCGCTCGATCTTTGACAGCATCCCCGATGACAGGCCCGAATGCGCCCCCAGCTCGGCCAGCCCCAGATCCTTTTCGCTGCGCAAAGCCCGAATCTTCGGGCCGATTCGATAGGCTTCCAGCCCTTCCGTTAGCGTTTCTGACAGCATCTAACCTCGCCTTCCGCCCGGGCTCGCTTTCCTCTCGCGAAAACCTGCCCGGCCTTATTTTCATCCCGTTACAAACTGCGACTAAATCCGCTGTTTGTCATTGCATGAAACTTTTTTTCACTAAATGCAAGAAGACAGAGCAACGCTCCCTGGCGCTGCCACGCAACCAAAAGGAACCGACATGAACATCAAAATCCCCACTCTGAAAGACGTCACCATCGCCCTTGGTATCGCCGCCGCTCCGGCTGCTGCCTTCGCCAATCCTGCCGATATCGTCGACACCGCTGTGTCGGCTGGCAGCTTCACCACCCTCGTGGCCGCTGTCGAAGCCGCAGGCCTGGTCGATGTGCTGAAGAGCGATGGCCCCTTCACCGTTTTCGCCCCCACCGATGCGGCCTTTGCCGCCCTGCCGGAGGGCACGGTTGAAACCCTGCTGATGCCTGAAAACCTCGATCAGCTCACCGCGATCCTCACCTATCACGTGGTGCCCGGTGCGGTGATGGCTGCCGATATCACCGATGGCGCCATGGCCGACACCGTCAACGGTGCGGCGCTGACCCTCTCGCTTGATGATGGCGGCGTCTCCATCGGCGAAGCCAAGGTGACCAGCGCCGACATCACCGCGTCGAACGGCGTCATCCATGTGATCGACGCGGTGCTGATCCCCGAAACCAACTAATTCCGGAAAGGATGTAACAAATGAAAGCCCTTCATATCATCACCCTCGCCCTGCTCGCCGTGGGCGGGTTGAACTGGGGCCTTGTCGGCCTGTTCAGCTTCGACCTTGTTGCCGCGATCCTTGGTGACGGCTCTGCTCTCGCGCGGCTGGTCTATGTGGTGGTCGGCATCTGCGCCGTTTATCAGGCCGCGACGCTCGTGCGCTCCGATCCGGCGGCCGCACACAGCCACTGATACGATTGCGGGGCGCCCAACGGGCGCCCCGCCAAACTTCCGGCCTTATGCTCTGCGCCCGATCACCAACAGGGTCACAACCCCCGCCGCTCCGACCAGCGCCGTCACGATAAACGCTCCCGACAGCCCGTAGGCAAGCCCGAGGCCAGCCACCACCGCCGCGCCAAGCCCCCGCACCAGCAGCATTTCGATGGACAGAAGCGAAGTGCCAAGCCCGGGCCGCTCCGGCAAAAGATCCTGCATGAAACTCAGATGTTGGCTGAACATCACCGCCTGCCCCGCAGCAAGGATCACCGTCAGCCCATAGATCACCGGCATCGCCGCCGCCCCCGACAGGGCAAACATATAGACAGCAAACAGAACGCCGCCGCTGGCAATCAGCCGCGTCACCGACCAGCGCAGCACCACCCAGCCTGCCGCCAGCATCAAGGGAATTTCCAGCGCCGCCGTCAGCCCCGCGATCACTCCGACATCGCCCGTTGTCCCGCCCGCCTCGGTAGTGATCAGGATCGGCAGAAGCGCGGCATTCACCGATTGGGCGATCCCGATCATCGCCAGCGCCCCGACCCGCCCGATGATCCGGCGCGACAGGACCAGCCGAAAGGCCTCGATCAACCCGGCAATCGCGCTTTGCTCAGGTGGCTCTGCCCGCCCGCCCCGGGCGCCAAGGGTCAGATAAAGCACGAAGCACAGCGTCAGCGCCACCGCCGCCACGCCAAACGCGTCAGAGGCCCGCCCGGTCCAGGCAATATAGAGCCCAACAAGGCCGGGTGTGATGATCCAGCTCCCGGAATAGGTCGTGCGCACCATGGCGTTGATCGAGGCCGCCTCTTGCGAGCTCATCTCAGCCGTTTGGCTCCGGATCAGCGCAAAAAGCTGCGGCGTGGTGGTCTGCACAATCGGACCGAAAAACAGCAGCAAGGCAAGAAAACTCGGCACCGAAGGCCACAGCGCAAACAGAGCATAGCCCAGCGCTCCCATCGCCAACACGCGCAGCACCGCGCCTTTGCGATCCCGCGCCTGATCGGAGAAATGCGAAATGATCACCGCGTTCAGCGTGGCAAGCACTGCGGCTGCCAGCAGGATCAATCCGAAATGCTGCTCGCTCAGCCCCAGTTGATCCAGCGCCACCAGCGACAGATAGGGATAAGTCGCCGCAGAGCCAAAGCCCGCGGCGAACATGGTCAGAGTGGCAATCCTCAGCGCGGGAATGCGCAAGATCGTCAGAAACGCCTGATACATTCCCGGTTTCCTGTGATGCCAGCCTCAGCCCTGCGCCTTGCGTTCCTGACGGCGGGCATGCAGCACCGGCTCGGTATAGCCCGAGGGCTGCACCCGGCCCTTGAACACCAGATCGCAAGCCGCTTGGAATGCCACACAGGTGAAATCGGGCGCCATCGGGCGATAGAACGGATCGCCTTCATTCTGCCGATCCACAACCTCAGCCATTTTGCGCATCGCAGCCAGCACTTCAGGATCGCTCACCACCTCATGATGCAGCCAGTTCGCCAGCGCCTGGCTGGAAATCCGGCAAGTGGCGCGGTCTTCCATCAGCCCCACATCGTGAATATCGGGCACTTTCGAACAGCCAACGCCCTGATCAATCCAGCGCACCACATAGCCCAGAATGCCCTGCGCGTTATTCTCGATCTCGTCGCGGATCTCGTCCGGCGTCCAGGCATGATCGCTGGCCACGGGAATGGTCAGAAGATCCTCCAGCGTACCACGCGGGCCCCCTGCGGCAATCTCGGCCTGACGCGCCGCCACATCGACCTTGTGATAATGCGTCGCGTGCAGCGTGGCCGCTGTCGGGCTTGGCACCCAGGCGCAATTTGCCCCGGCTTCCGGATGGCCAATCTTGTCGCGCAGCATGTCATGCATCTTGTCCGGCGCGGCCCACATGCCCTTGCCGATCTGCGCTTTGCCCCGCAACCCACAGGCCAGACCAATATCGACATTGCGATCTTCATAGGATTTGATCCAGGCGGAATGCTTCATATCGCCCTTGCGGATCATCGGCCCGGCTTCCATCGAGGTATGAATCTCATCCCCGGTGCGATCAAGGAAGCCGGTATTGATAAAGGCCACCCGGTGCTGCGCCGCCCGGATGCATTCCTTCAGGTTCACCGAGGTGCGCCGCTCCTCATCCATGATCCCCAGCTTCACGCTGTATTGCTCAAGCCCCAGCACCGCCTCAACCCGGCTAAACAGCTCGTCGGCAAAGGCAACCTCTTCCGGCCCGTGCATCTTCGGCTTCACCACATAGATGCTGCCACAGGTCGAGTTTGCGCCCTTGTCGTGCATCGCCCCCAGCGTGGTCATCATCGCATCCATCACGCCTTCGAAAATCTCATTCCCCTCGGCATCAAGGATCGCAGGCGTGGTCATCAGATGGCCGACATTGCGCACCAGCATCAGCGCCCGCCCCTTATGGGTCACCGTGGTGCCATCGGGGGCGGTATAGCTGACGTCTTCATTCAGCCGCCGGATAAAGCTCTTGCCGCCTTTCGAGACCTCTTCGCTCAGGTTGCCCTGCATCAGCCCCAGCCAGTTGCCATAGGCCAGCGCCTTATCCTCGGCATCCACACAGGCGACGGAATCTTCGCAATCCATGATCGAGGAAATCGCGCTTTCCAGCACCACATCGGAAATCCCGGCCGGATCCTGCTGCCCCACCGAGGTGGTCGGATCGATCACGATCTTGATCAGCAGACCATTGACGCGCAGGAAAGCCTCTTTGACCTTGCCGTCATCCCCAGCATTCCAGCCCGCAAATTGCGCCGGGTCTGCCAGACCATTGCCAGACGGTTTGCCGACCATATGCAGATGCTCGCCGTCATGGTGCAAAACCAGCGTGCCGTCGCTCACTTCCAGCCCCGAGACTTTCGCCCAGCAACCCGAGGAAAGCGGTGCAACCTGGTCCAGATGGTGTTTCGCGTGCACGATCACCTCAGCCCCACGATCCGGATCATAGCCGCCGCCCGCGGGCAGGCTGCCCATCGCATCGGTGCCATAAAGCGCATCATAAAGGCTGCCCCAGCGCGCATTCGCGGCGTTCAGCGCATAGCGGGCATTGGTGATCGGCTCCACCAGCTGCGGCCCGGCAATCCGAGCAATCTCCGGATCGGTGTTTTCGGTTTTCAGCGTAAAATCAGGCCCTTCCGGCAGAAGATAGCCGATCTCCTCCAGAAAGGCGCGATAGGCCTCCGCATCATGGGCCTGCCCCTTGCGGGCCAGATGCCAGGCATCAATCTTTTGCTGCATCTCCTCGCGGGTCGCCAACAGCGCGCGGT
>JARRIY010000024.1:0-19377 GCA_037379985.1 Maritimibacter sp. | reverse complement strand
GCGTCGATTGCCGCTCGACCCGATCCCAGCCCAGCCCCAGCCCTTCGAGATCTTCCATGATCCCATCGACATATTCCTGCTTCGAGCGCTCCGGGTCGGTATCATCAAGACGCAGGATAAAGCTGCCGCCGGATTTGCGGGCGATCAGCCAGTTGAACAGCGCAGTGCGCAGGTTGCCGATATGCAAATAGCCGGTCGGCGAAGGGGCGAAACGGGTTACGGTCATGGCATTCTCCTTGGCCCGATCCTCTTTCACACCATGGGCGTTTTGTCCATATCCGGCTGGGTCGTCGCTGGCAGAGAGCGTGACGGGGCGTAGCGGGGGCGGATCAGCGAAAGGCTGGGCCGTGCGCCCAGATCGCCAGCGAGTGACGCTCGCCTGCCGTCACCGGCGTGACCCGGTGCAGCATGAAAGACGGAAAGACCACCGCATGGCCCTGATCGCGCGGAGCGGTCAGGCGGGCGGTGCTTGGGCGCAGCTCTAGCGCGCCGCCTTCGTGGCTGTCTGGCTCGGAAAGCTGCACCACAAGGGTCAGCTTGCGCCGCGCGGCCAGCTCGCCCTTGCCAATATCGGAATGCCAGGCGAAATGCCCCTGCCGTTCGGCCCCATAGCGCGCCACTTGCGGGCTTTCGAGCATCGCGTCGAGGGCAAATCCAAAGCTGCGATTAGCCTCGCGCAGCAGGTCAATCAGCCGGTCCATCACCCAATCCATGCCAGGCAGATCATCGGTCCAGACCAGATCGGCCCGCCTTATGTCATGGGCATAATCGCCGCGCACAAGCTTCGCATCGGCGCTGTCAGCCTGACGCGCCGCCTTGGTGATCTGGTTGCATTCAAGGGTCGTAAAGGCTTCGGGAATGAAGAGGGGCTGCATGGGCTGGTCCAAACAGGAAAGACCAAGCCTAGGCGCTATCATGGGGCGAAATCTCGCCGCTTCCCGACCCCGGAGGTGGAAAGCGACATATATTATCAGCTCGGGATTGCCGGCTAGCGTTTGCCCGGGGGCAGGTGCGCGAATTGGGTGCCGCGACGTCGCGCGCCGCGCGGAGGAGCGGTCAGGTTTTGTCGCGCCAGCGGTTGGCGATCGGGTAGCGGCGGTCGAGCCAGAAGGCGCGTTTGGTCAGGCGCGTGCCGGGGGCGGACTGGAAGCGTTTGTATTCGCTGATATAGACCAGATGCTCGACCCGTTTCACCGTGTCACGGTCAAAGCCTTCCGCCACCAGCTCGCCCACCGAGGCTTCGCGGTCGATGAGCCCGTCCAGAATGGCATCCAGCACCTCATAGGGCGGCAGGCTGTCTTCGTCTTTCTGGTCTTCGCGCAGCTCGGCGCTGGGCGGCTTGTCGATGATCCGGGGCGCGATCACCTCGCCCGCCGGGCCCGCCATCCAGCTGCGATGGTTGTCATTGCGCCAACGGCAGGTCTCGAACACCCGGGTTTTGTAAAGGTCTTTGATGGGGTTATAGCCGCCATTCATGTCGCCATAGATGGTGGCATAGCCCACGGCGACCTCGGATTTATTCCCCGTGGTCAGCAGCATTTCCCCGAATTTGTTGGAGAGCGCCATGAGCAGCAAGCCGCGCAGGCGCGACTGGATGTTTTCTTCGGTCAGGTCCGGATCGGTGCCCGCGAAAAGTGGGGCGAGCGCCTCGGTCACTGCTGCGCGCGGGCCGCTGATCGGCAGGAAATCGTAATGCACGCCAAGCGCGCGGGCGATGGTTTCGGCATCATCCAGCGAGGCTTGCGAGGTGTATTCCGAGGGCAGCATTACGCAGCGCACATTCTCGGCCCCCAGCGCATCTACAGCGATGGCGGCGACAAGCGCTGAATCGATCCCACCGGACAGACCCAGCAGCACCTTTTTGAACCCGGTTTTGCGCATGTAATCGCTGAGCGACAGAACCATAGCGTGATAATCGGCCTCATATTCGCCCGGCTCGGCGACCTGCTCGGCAGGCAGGATATGCCAGCCATCGCCTGCGTTTTCCAGCTCGATATGGCGGATATGTGCTGCGAATTGCGGCAGTTGAAAGGCCAGCTCGCCACCCGGATTGATCCCGAAACTGGCGCCGTCAAAGACCTGATCGTCCTGGCCGCTGACCATGTTCAGATAGACCAGCGGCAGCCCGGTTTCAGCGACCCGCGCGCCCATATGGTGGCGG
The DNA here is from genome assembly GCA_037379985.1 of Maritimibacter sp. Taxonomy (GTDB): domain Bacteria; phylum Pseudomonadota; class Alphaproteobacteria; order Rhodobacterales; family Rhodobacteraceae; genus Sinisalibacter. The sequence goes on along the minus strand of JARRIY010000024.1, from coordinate 17,216 downwards.
CGCACATCCATCTTGCCGCGATGATAGGGCGAGCCATTGGGCACCAAGAGAATGTCCGCTCCCGCCTTGGCTACGGTCGAACACACCCGGTTTTCCCACCAGGCATCTTCGCAGATCGGCAGGCCGAATTTCAGTGGCCCGATCTGGCACGGGGTCTGATCCGGGCCACGGGCAAAAAGCCGCTTTTCGTCGAAGACTTCGACATTTGGCAGCACCTGTTTCAGCGCTTTGTGGATCACCGCGCCGCCGTGCAGGATGTAATAGGCGTTATAAAGCGCCTCGCCATCGTGAAAGGGCGCGCCGATTCCCAGCGCCGGACCATCGGCGCAATCCGTCGCCAGCGTGTCGATCCCATCCATCGCCTCGCGCCAGAAACCGGGGCGGCGGACCAGATCCTGGGGTTGATAGCCGATCAGAAAGCTTTCGGGCAGCATCACCAGGTCGGCGCCCGCCTCGCGGCCTTCCTGCCAGGCGGCCCGGGCTTTGGCGGCATTGCCTTCGATATCGCCCACAGAGGGGTTCAGCTGGGCCAGGGTCAGGCGGAATTTCTGGGTCATTCTGATCTCGGACTGCTCTTGGTCGTGCTCGGATTGCTCCGGTTTATCAGGTTTGTGAGTGAGGGGAAGCCGCCAGCGGCGTGAAGCCCGTGAAAACCATTGCCCGAATGCGGTGCCTCGCATAGGTTTTGGGCAACCGTGGGCGCGATGCGTCGCCCCGCAGAAGGCCGGGACTGAAGAAACGAAGCCGGCCAGGGAAGGGAAAGATCATGTCGCAGCAGACAAACGGAGTGAAACCGGTTCTTCTGGCGCTGGGCCTCGCGCTTGCCGCCGGAGCCGCACAGGCGCAGGCAGATGGCGGCAGTGAGACGGTGCAATATGACGACGGCACGATCTATACCGGCACGCTTAGCGATGGGCTGCGCGACGGGCAGGGCACGCTGCGCACCCCGAACGGTTATGAGTATACCGGCAGTTTCGTGGCGGGCGAGATCCGCGGCGAAGGCACGGCGCGGTTCCCCAATGGCTCAGTTTATGAGGGCGGCTTTGCCAAGGGGCGGCCGCATGGCTTCGGCAAGGTCACCTATGCTGACGGCACCTATTACGAAGGCGATTGGGTGAACGGCAAGATCAACGGCTCGGGTGAGGCCGTTTATGCCAATGGGTTCAAATATGAAGGTGGCTTCCGCAACGGCCAGCATCACGGTCAGGGGCGGCTCGAAAGCCCCACCGGCAGCGTCTATGAGGGCGCCTGGGTGATGGGCGTGAAAGAGGGCACAGGCAAGCTGACCGAGGCGGATGGATCGGTTTATGAAGGCCTGTTTGCAGGTGGTGAGCCGAATGGCGAGGGCAATTATCGCACCGCCGAGGGCACGACCTATAGCGGCGGCTGGCTAAACGGCCAGATGTCGGGCGAAGGCACGCTGACCGAACCCAATGGCGACAGCTATACCGGGCCGTTTGTGGCCGGGATGCGCGAAGGCAAGGGCGTTGTGACCTATGCCAGCGGCGACCGGTTCGAAGGGAATTTCGCCAATAACAAACGCTCTGGTCAGGGCGTGTTCACCGGCGCTGATGGCTATATCTATGATGGCAACTGGGTGGACGGGCAGATCGGCGGTGAAGGCACCGAGACCTATCCTGACGGGTCTGTCTATCAGGGCCAGTTCCGCGCCGGGCTGCCGGACGGGCAGGGCACGATGACCTATCCGGATGGCTCCACCTATGTGGGCGGCTGGCGCGACGGAGTGTTTCAGGGCCTCGGCGAGGCGCATTACGCCGATGGCACCAGCTATAACGGCGATTTTGTCTCGGGGCTATATGAGGGGCAGGGCAAGCTGACCCGGCCCGATGGCTATTCCTATGAAGGCGCCTGGGTCGCCGGGCTGCGCGAGGGCGCGGGCAAGGCGGTGTTTGCCGATGGATCGGGCTATGAGGGCACGTTCAAAGCCGACCGCTTTGACGGCAAGGGCAAGCTGACCCGCGCCGATGAGACATATTATGACGGCGATTGGCTGGCCGGGCAGAAGCACGGGCAGGGGAATGGCAACAGGGCGTGATGACCACGATGCTGCAAGGGGCTGATGCGGAGGAAGAGCCTGCTGCGGATGCGGTCGCCACGGATGCAACGGAGCCCGAGGATGCGCCCACAGCGGATGCAGGCGAAGCCACGACGGCGGGGAACTGAGCTGGGATCGGGGACCGGTCGCGGGTTTTCGCGGTCGGGCACTCCCCTTATCTCTTAGCCTCTCCACCACCCTCCCAAGATAGAAAAGGCCGCCCATGATGTGGATCAGGGGCGGCCTTACTTACTCGTGAGTGGGATCAGCGGATTTTGTTGATCTTCAGCAACTTCATCATCGCGCGTTCATAGAGCGGCTCGCTGACGCCTTTCTTGATCTTGCGGATGAAATACCATTCGAACATCACCTTGGCCCAGTGCACCCAGCGACCCTGGCTGGTCCAGTTCACATTGCGTGGCGGGTTTTGCGGCATGGCGAGGAAGGCTGCGCCCCGGTCGCCGAAATCGGCTAGGCACAGCGCGTTCCACGACGGCAGGTTGTTCGGCTCTTCCCCGCGCAGAATCCGCGGCAGGTTATGCGCCGTTGCCGTCACCATGCTTTCGATCATGAAGCCGGTTTTCGGCACGCCGGTCGGCACAGGCGTTGCCACTGGCGGCGCGATGGCGATGGCCACGCCGATCCCGAAGACGTTGCGATATTTCGGGTTGCGCTGGTATTCGTCGACGATCACGAAACCACGCGGGTTCACCAGCCCTTCGATCCCCATTAGTGCCGGGATGCCACGGAAGGCGGGCAGCAACATTTTATACTTGCCCGGGACTTCGTGCTTTTTCTTTTCGTTCCCGTCTTCGTCCATCTCGGTCAAATGCACCGCGTCTTCGGTGAATTTATCGACCTTGGCATTAGTGATCCATTTGATGTCGCGGTCGCGCATGGCGCTTTCCAGCATCGATTTGGTATCGCCCACCCCGCCAAGGCCCAGATGGCCGATATAGGGTTCGGGCGAGACGAAGGTCATCGGCACCTTGTGCTTGATCCCGCGTTTGCGCAGGTCGGTGTCGATGGTCAGCAGATATTCATAGGCCGGGCCAAAGCAGCTCGCCCCTTGAACCGCGCCAATCACGATCGGGCCAGGATCCTTGCAGAATGCTTCCCAGGTGCCGCCGGGGCCACCGGATTTTTCCGCGTGTTCGATCGAGCAGACCGAATTGGTAAAGCCCTCCGGGCCGAAACCTTCGATCTCGTCAAAGGCCAGCTCTGGGCCGGTGGCAATGATCAGGTAATCGTAGTCAACCTCACGCCCCGAGGCGAGCTGGACCTTGTTTTCATCCGGCAGCAGCTTGGTGGCGCCGTCACAGATGAAATCAATCCCGCGCCGCTTCATCACCGGAGCCAGATCGACGGTGAGTTCCTTTTTCGACCGCCAGCCGACACCGGCCCAAGGATTGGACGGGGTAAATTGAAAATACGGTTTGTCTGAAATGACCGTGATTTTGTCGCTGCGTGTCAGCGTTTCCTTGAGCTCATAGGCCTGGATGGTTCCGCCAAGACCCGCGCCAAGAATGACAACATGTGCCATGTTTCCTCCCATTCATACTCGAGGCGGGTCTTTTCCCACCCTCGTGATTTCGGGTCCACGTCCTCACCGTTGGAGCCGATTCTTGCCTGATCGCGCTACAATCGAAAAGGATTGTAGCGGGGTTGGAGGCAAAAGCCAGTCCTTATCTGCGTATATTTGCATATGATGGTATACGGTGGCGTACCGGCATTGCCAATGACCCCATTTCGGGGGGGTGATGGCTCAAAAGTGAAAGAAGGCGCGGCGGGGCAGTAGGTCAGGCCCGGAAGCTGTCGATCAACCCGCCAAGCACGCGCTGACCTTCCGAGGGAAGATCGAAGCTTTGATCATGGACCAGCCAGCGCATCGACAGCCCCTGTATCGACGACATGATCAGCAGCGCGCAATCGGTTGCATTCAGCTCGGGCTTGTGAAGCCCGGCCTGTTGGCCCCGATGCAGGATATCCGCGATGATCTTGCAGCGTTCATCAAGCAGCGCGTTCACCTTGCCGCGCAGTGGTTCGATCTCGGTCAGCAATTCGCGCGAAAACAGGATCGCCGGAATGGCCGGATGGGTCGAGATATGGGCGAAATGCCGCCCGACCAAGGCATGCAGATGATCGTGCAGCTCCGACGGGTGCAGCTCTGAAAAGGGCTGAACCAAGGCGGCCATCTCAGCGATGATCCGGTCACCGACTGTCATCCAAATATCGGTTTTCGTGGCGAAATGGCGAAAGATGGCTGGCTGGGTAACACCCACAGCATCGGCCAGGTGTTGGGTGGTGACGCGGTTCGGCCCGACATCGGCCGACAGACGGATGGCGGTTTCGACGATCTCGGCTTTTCGGTCGGACGCACTTTTGCGGCTACGGGTCGTGGGCATTCTGCCGCTCTCTCTCGTTACTACAGATCGGCACTAATTGTGGTGCTGAATATATGCCTTTTGCTAGAAAATACTGCCTACGTCCAGTAATACGACAATCACTCCTGTGCGAAAGTTGTGCAAATGGGCGCCTTCACATGCGCACGTTTGTATTTGTTGGGGGTGGCGCGATAGAAAAAGCTCTTTTCAAACCGTCTGCGGTAGCTATATTGCGCAGCATGACCAAGGCAGCCCATATCACCATTCTGACCGGCGCTCTCTCGCGCCCGTCGCTGGCTGCGCTTCTTCTTCTTAGCCGCCTCTGAGCGTGCCCTTAGGCGCGAGCGCTCAGAGGATGACCTTCCGCGCCCAGAGCACCGCGTTCCAGGACGCAGACAAAACGACCGGCTAAGACCATCAAGAGAGATTCTGATATGACACTTCCTTCCGAACAGGACCGGGTCCTGATTTTTGACACGACCCTGCGTGACGGCGAACAATCGCCCGGCGCGACCATGACCCATGACGAAAAGCTCGAAATCGCCGATATGCTCGACGAAATGGGGGTCGATATTATCGAGGCCGGTTTCCCGATTGCATCGGAAGGTGATTTCGCAGCGGTGTCCGAGATTGCAGGGCGCGCGAAAAACGCCACGATCTGCGGCTTGGCGCGGGCCACGCATAGAGATATCGACCGTTGCTGGGAAGCGGTGAAAGCGGCGAAAAGCCCGCGTATTCATACCTTTATCGGCACCTCGCCGCTGCATCGCGATATTCCGGGCCTCAGCCAGGATGCCATGGCCGATCTGATCCATGACACGGTGAGCCATGCCCGCAACCTGTGCGACAATGTGCAATGGTCGCCGATGGATGCCACCCGTACCGAGCATGATTACCTGTGCCGGGTGGTGGAAATCGCGATCAAGGCGGGCGCGACCACGATCAATATTCCCGATACCGTGGGCTATACCGCGCCGCGGGAATCGGCCGAGCTGATCCGGATGCTGATCGAGAAAGTGCCGGGGGCGGATGAGATCATCTTTGCTACCCATTGCCACGACGATCTGGGCATGGCGACGGCCAATGCGCTGGCCGCTGTCGAAGCGGGCGCGCGGCAGATCGAAGCCACGGTGAACGGGTTGGGTGAACGCGCTGGCAACACGCCGCTGGAAGAAGCGGTGATGGCGCTGAAAGTGCGCAATGACATCCTGCCCTATCGCACCCAGGTAGACACCACCAAGATCATGGCGATCAGCCGCCGTGTGGCACAGGTGTCGGGTTTCCCGGTGCAGTTCAACAAAGCCATCGTCGGCAAGAACGCTTTCGCCCATGAAAGCGGGATCCACCAGGACGGGATGCTGAAGAACCGGCAGAACTTCGAAATCATGATGCCCGAAGATGTGGGGCTGACGGAAACCAATCTGGTGATGGGTAAGCACTCGGGCCGGGCGGCGCTGCGTGAGAAGCTGAAAAACCTCGGCTATGATCTGGCCGATAACCAGCTGAAAGACGTGTTCGTGCGCTTCAAGGAACTCGCGGACCGCAAGAAGGAAGTCTATGATGACGACCTGATCGCGCTGATGGATGATGGCGCGTCGGCGGATGATCATCTGACGGTGAAATTCCTGCGGGTGATCTGCGGCACCGAAGCGCCGCAATCTGCCGATCTGACCCTGACCGTGGATGGCGTTGATCATCAGGTGACGGCTACCGGCGATGGCCCTGTCGATGCGGTGTTCAATGCGGTGAAAGAGCTGTTCCCGCATAGCGCACGGCTGAACCTCTATCAGGTGAGCGCCGTGACCGAGGGCACCGATGCGCAGGCCACCGTGACCGTGCGGATGGAAGAGGACGGTAAGATCGTCACCGGCACCTCGGCTGATACCGATACGGTTGTGGCCTCGGCCAAAGCCTATGTCAGCGCGCTGAACAACCTGATCGTGCGCCGCGAGAAAACCAAACCCGAGGCGCTGTAAGCGCTTTCGAAGATCTGCAAAGGCGGCGCAAACTCCGCGCCGCCTTTCGCCACTCCGACCCGGGATCGGTCACGATCCGCCGCTATATGCCGGGAAATGCGATTTTCTTTGAGATCGCTCAAAATTCCACAATTTCTACAAATCCCGCATCTCCAGCATGGCTATCCCGCCTATGCTTGCATTTTTGCGATATTTGCCCGGCTAAAACGGCCTGCTGATGGCGAAAAAGCGCTGATCCGTCTGGCGCTTTCTCTTTTCCTGTAGAGGCTTGCTCAGTATAAGGCCACGGGATGGGGGCGAGTCCGTTGCCCGCACCATGGGTATCTGCGAGCGAAAGTCCGAAATACATGTCACTACTTTCCGGCATCTTTTCTTCCGATATGGCCATCGATCTGGGCACAGCGAACACGCTTGTCTATGTGAAAGGTCGTGGGGTTATTCTGAACGAGCCTTCGGTTGTGGCCTATCATGTCAAGGATGGGGTCAAGAAGGTGCTGGCGGTGGGCGAAGACGCCAAGCTGATGTTGGGCCGGACCCCGGGCAGCATCGAGGCGATCCGCCCGATGCGCGAAGGGGTGATTGCCGATTTCGACACCGCCGAAGAGATGATCAAGCATTTCATTCGCAAGGTGCATCGTCGCACGACTTTTTCGAAACCGAAAATCATCGTCTGCGTGCCGCATGGGGCCACTCCGGTGGAAAAACGCGCGATCCGTCAATCGGTGCTGTCGGCAGGCGCACGCCGTGCCGGGCTGATTGCCGAACCGATTGCGGCGGCGATTGGGGCCGGGATGCCGATCACCGACCCGACCGGCAGCATGGTTGTCGATATCGGCGGCGGCACCACCGAGGTGGCGGTGCTGAGCCTTGGCGACATCGTTTATGCGCGCTCGGTGCGCGTCGGTGGCGACCGCATGGATGAAGCCATCGTCAACTACCTGCGCCGCCAGCATAACCTTCTGATCGGTGAAAACACCGCCGAGCGGATCAAAACTTCGATCGGCACCGCGCGGATGCCCGATGACGGGCGCGGCGTGTCGCTGATGATCCGGGGCCGTGACCTGCTGAACGGGGTGCCGAAAGAGCTGGAAATCACCCAGGCGCAGGTGGCCGAAGCCCTGTCGGAGCCGGTGCAACAGATCTGCGAAGCGGTGATGACGGCGCTGGAAACCACGCCGCCCGATCTGGCTGCGGATATTGTTGACCGCGGCGTGATGCTGACCGGCGGCGGCGCGCTGCTGGGCGAGCTGGATCTGGCTCTGCGCGAACAGACCGGGCTGTCGATTTCGGTGGCGGATGAATCACTGAATTGTGTGGCGCTCGGCACCGGGCGGGCACTGGAATATGAAGCCCAGTTGCGCCACGTTATCGACTACGAAAGCTGACGCGGAGCCTTAGCCCCGCGCCGGGGAGGCCTGAGTGGCAAATAACCGACGGCAAGGCGAAGATTTTGTAACCCCGGTCAGGCGGATCCTGGTCGGGGTTCTGGTGTTTGTGCTGTTCCTGATCTTCCTGATCTGGCGCATCGACAGCCCGCGGGTGGAGCGTTTTCGCGCCCAGATCGTCGATGCGGTGGTGCCGAATATGGAATGGGCGCTGGTGCCAGTGACGAATATGGTCAAGCTGGCCGAGGGGTTTCAATCCTATGAGCGGCTGTCGGAGCAGAACCAGGAGCTGCGCCGCGAGCTGCAACAGATGAAAGCCTGGAAAGAGGCGGCGCTGCAGCTTGAACAAGAAAACGCCAAGCTGCGCGATCTGAACAATGTGCGGCTGGATGCGCGGCTGTCTTATGTAACCGGGGTGGTGCTGGCCGATAGCGGCAGCCCGTTCCGGCAATCGGTGCTGATCAATCTGGGCTCGCGTGACGGGTTGATTGATGGCTGGGCGGCGATGGACGGGCTGGGGCTGGTGGGCCGGGTCTCGGGCGTTGGCGAAGAGACGGCGCGGATCATCCTGCTGACCGATTCCAACTCGCGCATTCCGGTGACGATCCAGCCCTCGGGCCAGACCGCGCTGCTGCATGGCGATAACAGCTCGGCCCCGCCGCTGGAATTTGTCGAAGACAGCGACAATTTGCGCCCGGGCGACCGGGTGGTGTCGTCCGGCGATGGTGGGGTGTTCCCGGCCGGGCTGCTGGTAGGCGAAGTGGCGCGTGGGGCAGACCGGCGGCTGCGGGTGCGGCTGGCGGCAGATTACGAACGTCTGGATTTCTTGCGGGTGCTGCGGGCCTTCCCGGGCGAGATTGTCGAAGATGCCGGTGGGCTGGTGGTGATGAACCCGGTTCTGGCCCCGGTAGCCGAGGGCGAACCCGTCGAGGGTGAGGCTGTGGAAGGTGAGGCGGGGCAGAGCGGTGATGCCAGTGCGGAGGCCGGGCAATGATCGATCTGGCCACATTGCATCGCTGGGGCTTCAGCCTGCTTTATCTCGTGCTGGCCGGGGCGATCATCTTTATGCGCCTGCTGCCCTTTGGTGGCGGAGGCATGCCGCCGCCCAATCTGATCCTGCTGGTCGGCTTCGCCTGGGTGCTGCGTCGCCCAGATTACCTGCCGGTCTGGCTGTTTGCTACCGTGCTGCTGATGACCGAGCTGCTGTTTCAGCACCCGCCCGGGATCGGGGCCGGGGTTGCGGTGATCGCGCTGGAATTTCTACGGGGCCGGGCGATACTGATGCGCCAGCAAAGCTTTACCATGGAATGGATCACCGTCGGTCTGGTTCTGATCGCGATGCTCTTGGGTGAACGGCTGCTCTTGGCGCTGTTCGTGGTCGATCAGGTCAGTTTCGGCCTGTCTGTGCTCAGCCTTGCGGTGAATATCATGTTTTACCCGCTGGTCGTGGCGGTCTCGATTTTCCTGTTCCATGTGCGGCGGCTGACTCCCGGTGAACATGTGGGCGAGGCGCGGCTGCTATGAGACGGCATCCCGCCGATACCGCGAAAAGCGCGAAAACCGTCACGCGGCGTGGGCTGATCCTGGGCGGGGCGCAGCTTGCCATGGGCGGCGTGTTGATCGCGCGGATGCGCTATATGCAGGTTGATCAATCCGATGAATATCGGATGCTGGCCGATCAGAACCGCATCAATATGCGCCTGATCCCGCCCTCGCGCGGGATGATCTTTGACCGGCGCGGGGTGCTGCTGGCGGGCAATGCGCAGGATTATCGCATCGTCATGGTGCGCGAGGATGCGGGCGATCCGGCTGAAGTGCTGAACCGCCTGAGCAAGCTGATCTGGCTGCCCGAGGAGGATCAGCAAAAGGCGCTGGAGTCTATGCGTGCCCATTCGCCCTTTGTGCCGGTCACGGTGGCCGAACAGGTAAGCTGGCAAGAAGTGTCAGAGGTCGCGGTCAATGCGCCTGCGCTACCCGGTGTTTCGCCGGAAATGGGGCTGAGCCGGATCTATCCGCTGGGCAGCGATTTCGCCCATGTGGTGGGCTATGTCGGCCCGGTGTCGGATTATGATCTGAACCGGATCGACGATCAGGATCCGCTGTTGCAGATTCCGCGTTTCCAGATTGGCAAGACCGGGGTGGAAGCCAAGCTGGAACGCACCATGCGTGGCAGCGCCGGAACCAGCCGGGTAGAGGTAAACGCGGTTGGCCGGGTGATGCGCGAGCTGGGGCGCGAAGAGGGTATTCCCGGCTCTGATATTCAGCTGACCGTGGATCACCAGTTGCAGAATTTCTGCGAGGCGCGTCTGGCGGGCGAAAGCGCCGCCGCCGTGGTGATGGATGTGCGCAATGGCGATATTCTGGCGCTCGCCTCGGCGCCCGGCTTTGACCCGAACAAATTCGTACGCGGGATTTCCTCGAAAGATTACAATGGCCTGCTGAATGATCCCTATCGGCCCTTGGCGAATAAAACCGTGCAGGGCACCTATCCGCCTGGCTCGACCTTCAAGGTGGTCACGGCGCTGGCGGGGCTTGAGGCCGGGCTGATCACGCCCGAGGAAACCTTTCAGTGCAATGGCTATCTGGAAGTGTCGAACCGGCGTTTTCACTGCTGGAAGCGCGGCGGGCATGGCAAGGTCGATATGGTGCGGTCGCTGCGTGAAAGCTGCGACGTGTATTATTACGAGCTGGCGCAGATCGTCGGGATCGAAAACATGGCGGCGATGGCGCGCAAGCTCGGGCTGGGTGTGCGCCATGAGCTGCCGCTATCGGGCGTGGCCGAAGGGCTGGTGCCCGACAAGGCCTGGAAACGCCGGGTGCGCGATGCCGACTGGCTGATCGGGGATTCGCTCAACGCGGCCATCGGGCAGGGCTATGTGCTGGCCTCGCCGATGCAGCTGGCGGTGATGGTCTCGCGGATCGCGTCGGGCAATCGGATCCAGCCCCGGCTGGTACGTGCGATTGACGGGGTGGAAGAACCTATCGGAGGCGAGACGCCGCTGGATATTGACCCGGAGCATCTGGCGGTGGTGCGTCAGGGTATGTTTGAGGTGGTCAATGCCGCCCATGGCACCGCCGGGGCCAGCCGGGTGGTGGATGGCGATTTTCTGATGGCGGGCAAGACTGGCACCAGTCAGGTGCGCAACATCACCGCCGCCGAACGGGCCGCCGGCGTGACCTCGAATGCCGATCTGCCCTGGGACCGCCGCGACCACGCGCTGTTTATCGCTTTTGCCCCGCATGAAGCGCCGGAGATTGCGGTGTCGGTGGTGGTGGAACATGGCAGCGGCGGCTCGACAGCAGCCGCGCCGATCGCCCGCGATGTGTTACTGGCCGCTCATTATCAGGATGTGCCGCCGCTAACGGCCTATCCTGCCAGCCAGCGCGGCACCATCCGCAACCGTTTGGATGATCTCGATCTGCGCCCGCCGCAGGCCCCGTCAACAGGGCGGAGCCGGGCATGAGTTATCTGGAATATAACGTCAAATGGGTCCCGTCCGGCTTTCGCAAGGTGTTCTATTTCAACTGGGCACTGGCGCTGGTTCTGACCGCCGTGGCCGGGATCGGGTTCATCATGCTCTATTCGGTGGCGGGCGGATCGCTCACCCCGTGGGCGGCGCCGCAGATGCAGCGTTTTGCCATGGGGCTGGGGATGATGCTGTTTATCGGCATGGTGCCGATCTGGTTCTGGCGCAATATCGCGCCGCTGGCTTTTGGCATTTCGGTGCTGCTGCTCTTGGGCGTCGAGTTTTTCGGTGAAGTGCATATGGGTGCGCAGCGCTGGATCAATCTGGGATTTGTCCGCCTGCAACCTTCAGAGATGACCAAGATCACCCTGATCATGATGCTGGCGGCCTATTATGACTGGCTGGATGTAAAGAAGGTGTCGCATCCGCTTTGGGTGCTGCTGCCGGTTCTGATGATCTTTGTGCCCACCGGGCTGGTGGCCAAGCAGCCTGACCTTGGCACCGCGATCCTGCTGATGGGCGGCGGTGCGGTGATCATGTGGGTCGCGGGGGTGCATATCCTGTATTTCCTCGTGGTTGGGGCCTTGGGGGCGGGCAGTGTGGCAGCGGTGTTTCTAAGCCGTGGTACGACCTGGCAGCTTTTGCAGGATTACCAATACCGCCGCATCGACACGTTTCTGGATCCGTCGATGGATCCGCTGGGGGCGGGCTATCACATCACCCAGTCGAAGATTGCGCTGGGCTCTGGTGGTTGGGCCGGGCGTGGCTTTCTGGAGGGCACGCAATCGCGGCTGAACTTCCTGCCGGAAAAACACACCGATTTCATCTTCACCTCGTTGGCCGAGGAGTTTGGCTTTATCGGTGCGAGCTCGCTATTAGCGCTCTATTTCGGGGTGATCCTGCTCTGTGTGATCTCGGCGATCCGCAACCCTGACCGCTTTGGCGCACTGGTGACCTTCGGGATCGCGGCGACGTTTTTCTTTTTCTTTGCGGTGAATATGTCGATGGTGATGGGCCTCGCGCCGGTGGTGGGCGTGCCCCTGCCTCTGGTCAGCTATGGCGGCTCGGCGATGCTGATCCTGCTGATCGGCTTCGGCTTGGTGCAATCGGCGCATGTGCACCGGCCCCGCTCGAAATAAAGCCCGAAATAGGAGGCGTTCTTGCCCGTGAAAGTTCAGTTTCTGGCCCGCTCCGGGCAGTTTGAGATCTATCGCCCGCATCTTGAGGCGGCGCTGACTGAGGCTGGTGTGGCGGCAGAGCTGGGCACGGATTTTGCCCCCGGCGAGGTGGATTACCTCGTCTACGCCCCACATGGCGGCGCGCTGGATTTCACCCCCTATGTGAAGGCGAAAGCGGTGCTGGGGCTTTGGGCCGGGGTTGAGAGCATTATCACCAACCCGACCCTGACCATGCCCTATGCGCGGATGGTCGATCACGGGCTGACCGAAGGCATGGTGGAATTTGTCGTAGGCCATGTGCTGCGGCATCACCTCGGGATGGATCAGGATATTTGCCGGACCGAGGCGCGCTGGCAGGTGCATGTGCCGCCGCTGGCGCGAAATCGCCGTGTGGGCGTGCTTGGGCTGGGGGCGCTGGGATCAGCCTGTGCCCAAGCGCTTGCCAGGCTGAATTTCGACGTGGCCGGGTGGAGCAGGCGGGCGAAGGAGCTGCCCGGCGTGGCGTGTTTTGCGGGCGATGAAGGGCTGCGCGATGTGTTGGCGCGCTCGGAAATCCTCGTGCTGCTGCTGCCCGCAACCCCGGCGACCGAGAACGTTCTGAATGCCGAAACGCTGGCGCTGCTGCCAAAGGGTGCGGCGGTTGTGAACCCGGGGCGCGGGGCGTTGATCGAGGATGCGGCGCTGCTGGCGGCGCTGGAGGCGGGGCAGGTGGGGCATGCGACGCTGGACACGTTCCGGGTCGAGCCGCTGCCCGAAGATCACCCCTATTGGACCCATCCGCGCGTGACCGTCACCCCGCATATCGCCTCGGAAACCCGCCCCGAAACCGCTGCGCAGGTGATCGCCGAGAATATCCGTCGCGGCGAGGCGGGGGCGCCGTTCCTGCATATGGTCGATAAGACGGCGGGGTATTAGAGGGGTATTTCCGTGCGCCACGGCCCGGAACAAGGCGCCTCGCGCCGCCGGACCGGCGCTGCCCCAGTCCCGCGACAGTCACAGATCCCACAGGCCTCCGGCGGAGGTATTTGGGGACCAAAGATGAAAGCCGTTCAGAGAATCCCGATCTCAGCCAGTTTGCTCGACAGCTCCACCGGCAGGGAATCGTCGCCCTCTCGGGCTTCGCTCAGATCGGCGGGGGCGTCGGCTTGGGTGAGGTAGCGCCAGCCCTGAAAAGCGCGGCGGGGGGCCGGGGCGGTGCGGATCAGGGCGGGCTGCATCACGATGCGGCAGCGGCGCACGCCGTCTTCGCCGATGGTTTCATCCAGCCGCAGGATTGGCTGGCGCACCAGAATCTGCCCCTTGATCACCCAATAAAGCGAGCCGCCCGCGATAATCTCGGCCTCGCGTTTCGGCCACATGCGGGTGACATGGCTGGGCAACCAATCGGGATTGTCCGCGCTGCGCATCTGCTGCCAGGCGGCAAGCTGTTCAACGCTGTCGCAGCCAACGCATAGTTTTACGAGATTCATGTGTTGCGGCAAGTGACACCCCCTAGGTCTTGTGTATATATTAGACCTCCGCCCGGTGGCTGCAACCGGGCGTCTTGCCAATATGCTACGCTGTAAGGACTTCCATGAGCCGCTTTGCTGCCCCGATTGCCGAATCCATCTGGGATATGAAATACCGCTTCAAAGAGGCGGATGGCACGCCGATTGATAAATCGGTGGAAGATAGCTGGCGCCGGATTGCCCGGGCGCTGGCGGAAAGCGAGCCGAAGCGCGAGGATGAGTTTTTCGCCGCGCTGGAGGATTTCAAATTCCTGCCCGCTGGCCGGATTACCGCAGGGGCGGGGACCGAGCGCAATGTGACCCTGTTCAACTGCTTCGTGATGGGCACGATCCCCGACAGTATGGGCGGGATCTTCGACATGCTGAAAGAGGCCGCACTAACCATGCAGCAGGGCGGCGGGATCGGTTATGATTTCTCGACCATCCGGCCGAAAGGCGCGGGCGTGAAGGGCGTGGCGGCGGATGCCTCTGGCCCTCTGAGCTTTATGGATGTCTGGGATGCGATGTGCCGCACCATCATGAGCGCGGGCAGCCGTCGCGGCGCGATGATGGCGACGATGCGCTGCGATCACCCGGATATCGAGGCCTTTATCGCGGCGAAAAGCGATCCGGCCCGACTGCGCATGTTCAACATGTCGGTGCTGGTGACGGATGCGTTCATGGAAGCGGTGAAAGCTGACGGGCCGTGGGAGCTGAAATTCGACGGTGTGGTCTATCACACGCTCCCGGCGCGGGATCTGTGGAATACGATCATGCAGGCCACCTATGATTATGCTGAGCCGGGGGTGATTTTCATCGACCGGATCAACAAGATGAACAACCTCGCCTATTGCGAGACCATCGCGGCGACCAATCCCTGTGGCGAGCAACCGCTGCCGCCCTATGGCGCTTGCCTGCTCGGTTCGATCAACCTGGCGCGGCTGGTGGCTGATCCGTTCGGCAAGAAGGCGGGGCTGGACGAGGCTGCGCTGAGCGAGCTGGTGCGCACCGCCGTGCGGATGATGGATAATGTCGTCGATGAAAGCCGTTTTCCGCTGGAAGAGCAACGGCAAGAGGCGCTGGCGAAACGGCGGATCGGGCTTGGGGTCACCGGGCTGGCCGATGCGCTTTTGATGCTGGGGCTGCGCTATGGCTCGGATGAGGCGGCGGCGCAGACCGAGGCCTGGATGAAGCTCATCGCGCGGGAAAGCTATCTGGCCTCGGTGGAGCTGGCGAAAGAGAAAGGCCCGTTCCCGTTGTTTGATGCCGAAGCCTATCTGGCCTCGGGGACGCTGCAGCAGATGGACGAGGATGTGCGCGCGGCGATCAAAGAGCATGGCATCCGCAATGCGCTGCTGACCTCGATCGCACCCACCGGCACGATCAGCCTGTATGCGGGCAATGTGTCCTCCGGGATCGAGCCGGTCTTTGCCTATGCCTATACCCGCAAAGTGCTGCAAAAGGATGGCACCCGCACCGAAGAAGAGGTGGTGGATTACGCGGTGCAGATGTGGCGTGAGAAATTTGGCGAGGCCGAGCTGCCGGATTATTTTGTCAACGCCCAGACGCTTGAGCCCGAGGCGCATGTGAAAATGCAGGCCGCCGCGCAGAAATGGATCGACAGCTCGATCTCGAAAACCATCAACGTGCCGGAAGATATTGATTTCGAAGCGTTCAAGGATGTGTACCTGCAGGCCTATGAAACCGGCTGCAAGGGCTGCACCACCTACCGGCCCAATGATGTGACCGGCTCGGTGTTGAGCGTCAGCGAAAGCTCGGAAAAGACCCCGGAAGCCGATAGCGGCGCCGATGTGATCTATATGGCCGAACCGCTGGACCGGCCGCAGACGTTGGAAGGCATCACCTATAAGCTGAAATGGCCCGAAAGCGAGCACGCGATCTATATCACCGTGAACGATCTGGTGGTGGGCGGCAGTCGGCGGCCCTTTGAAGTGTTCATCAACTCCAAGAACATGGAGCATTACGCCTGGACCGTGGCGCTGACCCGGATGATCTCGGCAGTGTTCCGGCGCGGCGGCGATGTGAGCTTTGTGGTCGAAGAGCTGAAAGCGGTGTTCGATCCGCGTGGCGGCGGCTGGCTGGGCGGGCGCTATGTGCCCTCGATCCTGGCGGCCATCGGCGGGGTGATCGAGCGGCATATGATCGCCACCGATTTCATTCAAGGCGAGGGGATGGGGCTGAAATCCGACCCGCGCGCCGATGTGACGCTGCTGGATAGCAAGGCGGCGCAGAGCCAGAACAAGGGCAAAGCCTGCCCGCGCTGCGGCCAGTTTGAGCTGCGCATGGTCGAGGGCTGCATGACCTGTGGCGCCTGCGGCCATTCCAAGTGCGGCTGAGGCTGAGGTCAGGGGCGGTCTCACGCGGGCAACACAGAGCCAAGGATATGCACGTAAAGCGGGAAAATGGTGGAAATGATGCGGGATCGGTTCTAGAAAGCTCTTAACAAACGGCGCAGCCAATGTGCCGAAGAGCAGAAACGGGCCTTATCATGCGTATTTTCCTAGTCGCGGTAATCTCCTACTGTATCGCCTTCGTCACTCCGGCGGGGGCGCAGGGGGTAGACCTTCTTGGTGGGCGCGGCTATCTCGGCAACGGGCGGCTGTTCACCAACGACTATCTGGGTGATGGCGAAGATCGCTGGCGCACGGGTTCCTATGCGATGAGCTTTATGTTCGGTCCCGATGGAACCCTCGATTTGCCACAGAAACCCGGTGATCTGGTCGAGCTGCGCTATTCCGGTCGGTTGCTGGCCCCCGCCAATCTGCGCCATGCCGCGCCCGGAGATCGCCGCTATGCCGGGATCGCGACCTTGGGGCTCTACACCCATTGGGCCCGTGAAAATGCTGAGTTTTCGCGGGGGACAGAAGCAGTTGTATCGGGGTCGGTTTCGGGGATTCCTTGGATTCAGAGGCGGCTACATAACCTGATCGGTGTCACGCGCCCGTCGCGTGAAACGCTGGCTAATCAGAGCCCCAATGGTCTGAGAGGCGCGGTGAATGGCGAGGTCGCCTATCGGTTTAATCTGCCCAACGGGATGGTGCTGCGCCCCTATATGGAAGCGCGTACCGGAGATGTGACCCTTGCCCGTGTCGGGGCCGATCTGTTCATCGGCAACAACTTCTCGCGCGGTGTTTTGGCGCGGGATTACAGCACCGGGCAGCTCTATCAGACTCTGCCGGAACTGCCGCCGCCGGGTGTGTCTTTCGTGGTCGGTGCCGATACGGCGAAGGTCTTCAGCTCGGCCTGGTTGCCGGAGCCGGAC
>JARRIY010000023.1:0-15230 GCA_037379985.1 Maritimibacter sp. | reverse complement strand
GGCTGCAGTCCGGCGATGCGCTTCTGCTTGAGGGGGCTTCCCGGCTGGCGTTTCACGGAATTGATCGCACCCGGACTGGCTCGTCCAACCTGTTGGCGGAAGGTGGGCGTATCAATCTGACCCTGCGGGTGGTCAGCTGACGGATCTAT
Organism: Maritimibacter sp.; assembly: GCA_037379985.1. Classification (GTDB taxonomy): domain Bacteria; phylum Pseudomonadota; class Alphaproteobacteria; order Rhodobacterales; family Rhodobacteraceae; genus Sinisalibacter. The sequence continues at coordinate 15,081 of JARRIY010000023.1, read as the reverse complement.
TGTCGCGACGACCAGCTTAGCGAGGCATGTTTGCGCGTATAGGCTTCGCCCATGAACCCGATCAGGAGGAGGGCTTGCCCGACCAGCAATGGGTAAAGCCAGTTGGAGTAATGCGGAGAGTAGTTGATGAAAGCATATCCCCGGGCCTGGTCGATTGTATGGAATAACGGATTCCAGTTGAACAACACGAGCATTTTATGTGGCAGTGTGTTGGCCACGAACATCTTGCCTGACGCAATCATGTTTGCCCGGATGTAGAGCTGCTGCGTTATGGCAGAGATTTGTGGTAGCCAGGGTTTAAGAGCCAAAAATATCAGTCCAACGCAAATTCCTGTGAACCAGGAGTGAAGCAGCATAAAAAAGGTGCCAGAGATATCGTAGAATTCAATCGGCGAAATAGCGATGTGATAGATATAGAGCACCACCATCACGGACAGAAGCTGGAGATAGAGCTGCGACAGTGCTGCGGCCGAGATGGTCACGAATGTGGTCATCGGAGCATGGTGCATGATCGAAGAATTCGGGCCCTCTGCCGTCGCCACAGCACTAACCGTCTTGATATGCGTCATGTAGAGAAAAATACCTGACATGATGTAGATCAGGAAATCGCCCCGCAATGCAGCTCGGCGCATACCCAGCACAGCGAACATGAGATAGAAAACAGCAACCAGCATCATGGTCTGCAGCATGTTCAGGAGCAGACCGAAAAGCGCATTCGAGTGCCTTTTGCGGATGGCACGCACGGTCGCATGATAGATCACCTCGAAAAGGCCGATCACCTGCGATAGTTGGCTTTGCTCTTCCTGTACCTGGAACATATAGGAGCCTTTTGCCTCGTTGCCTGAAAATGGCAGGGATTTCTTGCTGATCCCCTAACGCATATCATAAGGAGAGCATAAGACTTGATCAATAAGAGCGGTCGGTGAAGCCGGATGGAGCGAAAAATGGATTTTGAGAAACTTGCCACCGAAATGCGGCGGCTGGCGCTGGAAGCGGGCGATGTGATCATGGAGATCTATCAGTCGGACGATTTCGATGTGCGCGCGAAATCCGATGACAGCCCGGTTACGGCGGCTGACGAGGCCGCCGATGCGCTGATTTCTGCCGGGCTACGCGCGGCCTTTCCCGATGTGCTGCTTGTCACCGAAGAACAAGCTGAGAGCCACAAGGAACAGGCCAGCGAGTTTCTGATCGTCGATCCGCTGGATGGGACCAAGGAATTCGTCCACCGTCGCGGCGATTTCACGGTGAATATTGCCTATGTGAAAGATGGGATCCCGATCCGGGGTGTGGTCTATGCGCCGGCAAAGGGGCGGATGTTCTACACCGAGGCGGATGGTCTGTCGGTGGAAGAAGAGGGGCCGTTTGACAAGGCGACACCCGGCAAGACAGCTCCAATCAAAGTGTCGACACCGGACAACTCAGCGCTGATGGTCGTGGCGTCTAAATCGCATCGCGATCAGGCGACCGACGATTACATCGACAAATATGCAGTGAAAGATATGAAATCGGCAGGCTCGTCGCTGAAATTCTGTCTGGTTGCCACCGGCGAGGCCCATATCTACCCCCGCGTTGGCCGCACGATGGAATGGGATACGGCGGCAGGACATGCCGTGCTGAAAGGTGCGGGTGGCGATGTCGTGCGCTTTGATGACCATACGCCGCTGACCTATGGCAAACCGATTTATGAAAACCCGTTTTTCATCGCCTACGCCCCGGGCGTCGAGCTGAAGCCCGCTTGATATGTCGGTGCTGATTGTCATCCCAGCCCGCTATGCCTCTGTTCGATACCCAGGCAAGGCATTGGCAGGGCTGACCGGAGCCACCGGTGAGGTTAAGAGCCTGATCCGCCGGTCCTGGGAGGCCGCGATGGCGGTGCGGGGGGTGGATAAGGTCGTGGTTGCCACCGATGACGCGCGTATCCGGGACGAGGCACAGGGGTTTGGCGCCGAGGTGGTGATGACCTCGGATGCCTGTGAAAACGGCACAGTACGTTGTGCGGAAGCCTTTGATGCGCTGGGCAGTCGCTATGATATTGTCGTCAATCTGCAAGGCGATGCTCCTCTGACCCCACCCTGGTTTGTCGAAGAGCTGGTGGCGGAGCTTTCGGAACATGAGACTGCAGAAGTCGCCACGCCAGTTCTGCGCTGTACCGGCAAGGCGCTGGCCGGGTTTTTGGATGATCGGCGCGCCGGTCGGGTCGGTGGTACCACGGCGGTGTTCGGCATCGATCGCAAGGCGCTCTATTTTTCCAAGGAAGTGATCCCGCATATTGATCAGGATTATGCCCCTGATGCGTCAACCCCGGTATTTCACCATGTCGGGGTCTATGCCTATCGACCGTCGGCGCTGGCGGCCTATCCGCGTTGGAAAGCTGGGCCGCTGGAGAGGCTGGAAGGGCTGGAACAGCTACGGTTTTTGGAACGTGATCGTCCGATGCTTTGCGTTGAGGTCGAGGCGCGCGGTTACCCGTTTTGGGAGCTGAACAACCCCGAGGACGTGGCGCGGATTGAGGCAATGCTGGCGGAACGCGGGCTGGAATAGACACAGGGTGTGCATGGAACCTGTGTCATCAAGACGCAACATGCCGCAAAACTGTGCGATCTGTTTGCCCTTCGGTATGACTGGAGTAATCGAGTATGGCATCATGGAAATCGTCATGATTACGTGATGACGACATATCACATCCGCTATAGGCTATTACGCGTTAACCGATTTTATCGCCTGGTTGTCAAAGGAACATGCCTCGGGAGCGAGGTTATTACGAGGATCTAAGAAGAATGAAAACTAAGGTTACAAAAGCAATTTTCCCGGTGGCAGGTCTTGGCACCCGGTTCCTGCCTGCGACCAAATCCATTCCGAAAGAGATCATGACCTTGGTTGACCGACCGCTGATTCAATATGCGATTGATGAGGCCCGGGCGGCGGGGATCAAGGAATTCATTTTTGTCACCTCGCGCGGCAAAGGCGCGCTGGAGGACTATTTCGATATTGCCCCGATGCTGGAACAGAGCCTGCGCAAATCCGGCAAGGATGATCTGCTTGAGATTCTGAAAAACACCAACATGGAATCTGGTGCCATCGCCTATATTCGCCAGCACAAGGCGCTGGGGCTTGGCCATGCTGTGTGGTGTGCACGGCGACTGATTGGCAATGAGCCTTTTGCGGTCATTCTGCCTGATGACGTGATCGCGGCGGAAAAACCAGTTCTGCAACAAATGGTCGAAGCCTATGAGGAAACCGGCGGAGCCATGGTTGCGGCGATGGAAGTGCCGCCTGAGAAAACATCCTCCTATGGTGTGCTGGATATCGCAGAAGAAAATGGGGCTCTGGTCAAGGCCAAGGGTATGGTTGAAAAACCCTCCGCCGATAAAGCGCCGTCAAATCTTGCTGCGATCGGGCGCTACATTCTGACCCCGGATGTGCTGCAGAATATCAACAAGCTGAAATCGGGATCGGGCGGAGAGATCCAGCTGACTGACGCGATTGCAGCCGAGCTGGAAAATGGTCGCGATATCTATGGCTACCGTTTCAAGGGGCAGCGGTTTGACTGCGGGTCCAAAGCCGGTTTCCTGCAGGCGACCGTTGCTTTCGGTCTGTCGCGGGAAGATCTGCGCGATGAATTTGGCGATTATCTTGAAGAACTGATGTCGCATCGCCGGGCGGCTGAGTAAGATCACCCCAGTGGTCGGTACTATCCGATCCTTGGAACGTGGTCTGGAGACAAGGTCGGGATGGATCTCCAAGCGGGGTGGCAGGCTTACAAGCTGCGTGTGAAGCGGCGGCGGTTGATGTGGCGTAGCTTTCGGTCTCGTCACCAGCTTACCTGTCTGAATGATCGCAGCGCCGGGCTGGCCGATGATGCGATTCTGGCCTTTACCACCATCCGCAACGAAGCCCATCGTCTGCCCTATTTCCTGTCCCACTATCGGGCGCTGGGCGTGAGCCATTTCTTTTTTGTCGACAACATGTCCAGTGACGGCAGCGCCGAGATGCTGGCGGGCGAGCCCGATGTGTCGATCTGGCAGACCGGAGCGAGCTACAAGGCGTCGCGCTTCGGAATGGATTGGCTGGGGTGGCTGCTGATGCATTACGGGCGCAGGCATTGGTGTCTAACTGTCGATGCTGACGAAATACTGGTGTTTCCGCACTATCCAGCCCGCGATCTGCGTGATCTGACCCTCTGGCTGGATGCGCAGAGTATCCCGGCTTTTGGCGCGCTGATGCTCGACATGTATCCAAAAGGGCCGGTTGGAGAGGTGCCCTATCAGGCGGGTGACGATCCGTTCGATACGCTGTGCTGGTTTGACAATGGTCCGTGGACGATACGCCGACAGCGTCCCATGCAAAATCTCTGGCTACAGGGCGGGGTGCGTGAGCGCGCATTTTTTGACAAGAATCCTCGCCGTGGCCCGACCCTGAACAAGCTTCCCCTCATCCGGTGGAACTTGCGGTATTCCTACGTAAATTCAACGCATTCCATGCTGCCATCCCGGCTGAACAATGCCTATGAGGGCCCCGGTGGTCCTGGGCCTTCAGGGGTGTTGCTGCACAGCAAATTCCTGGACACAGTTGTCGAGCGCTCGCGTGAAGAACAAGCACGCGGCGAGCATTTCAACAATCCCGATCTGTTCAACGGTTATTATGACTGGCTGGCGAATAACCCACAGCTTTGGACCCCCTCTTCCGAGCGCTATGAAGGCCCGGATCAGCTTGAAAAATTGGGGCTGATGACCCGTGGCGACTGGGTTTAATAAAAGAGCATGACAGCTGGATATTGTTTCCCAATGGGAAACGAGGCATTACATTCTAAAGCATGTGTTAGGGGTCTTCTGGTAGATCAAACTGGCGCAGGGGCAGAGGACCGAATTGAGCGTTTGGCATTCATATCGCTTGCGGCTACGACGCCAACGCTGGCTGTTCCGGGCATTCCGGAAGCGGCGGGAGTTGGGCACAGTTTCTGACAGGACCGATCATATTGGCCCTGACGACGCCCTGTTGTTTTCCACCATACGCAATGAAAAGATCCGCCTGCCCTATTTCCTCGACTACTATCGCCGGATGGGGGTCAGGCATTTTCTGATTGTCGATAATGACAGCACAGATGGCGGGCGCGAGTATCTGGAAGAGCAACCTGACGTTTCGCTCTGGAGCACCAAGGCGAGCTATAAGCGTTCACGTTTTGGGGTCGACTGGCTGAATTGGCTGTTGCGGAAACACGGGCATAATCACTGGTGTCTGGTCGTCGATCCGGATGAGTTTTTCATCTACCCGTTCTGCGATACGAGGCCCCTGCAGGCTCTGACGGATTGGCTTGATGCTTCGTCCTTGCCGAGCTTCAGCGCCATGTTGCTCGACATGTATCCGAAAGGGCGGCTTGATGCGCAGCCCTATCGTGAGGGTCAGGATCCGTTTGAAATCGCTGCGTGGTTCGATAGCGGAAACTACATGATCCGGAAAAATCCGGAATACCGTAACCTGTGGGTCCAGGGCGGGCCGCGGATGCGCGCCTTTTTCGCCGATAGGCCCAAGAAAGCCCCGGCACTGAACAAGATTCCGCTGGTGAAATGGCACCGGTCCTATGTCTATATCAGCTCGACCCACACGCTTTTGCCGCGCCGGTTGAATGTGACCTACGATGAGTGGGGTGGGGAAAAAGCGTCGGGTCTGCTTTTGCATGCCAAGTTCCTCGATACCTTCACCGTAAAGGCCGCAGAAGAGTTGGAGCGCAAACAGCATTATGCGGGTAGCCAGGAATACAAGGCCTATCACGCCCGTCTGGAGGATGATCCCGATTTGTGGTGCCGCTGGAGCGAGCGCTATATCAACTGGCGTCAGCTGGAAATCCTTGGACTCATGTCAAAAGGAAACTGGGCATGAGCGTTGGTATTATCATGCTGGTGCATACCGCGCTGGACCGGGCCGAGCAGGTGGCGCGGCATTGGGCCAAGCATGATTGCCCAGTGGTGATTCATGTCGACAAAAAGGTGAAGCGGCGGGCTCATCAGGATTTTGTCACCTCGCTGGCCGATCTCGACAATGTAAAATTCAGCCGCCGCTATTCGTGCGAATGGGGCACCTGGTCGCTGGTTGAGGCAAGCCAGGCGGCCTCGACCCTGATGCTGAAATCATTCCCCGATGTGGGCCATGTTTATCTGGCCTCCGGGTCCTGCCTGCCGCTGCGCCCGGTGCAGGAGCTGAAAGACTATCTGGCCGAACGGCCACTGACCAATTTTATCGAAAGCGTCACCACCGAGGATGTGCCATGGACCGTGGGCGGGCTGGATGAAGAACGCTTTACCCTGCGCTTTCCCTTCTCGTGGAAACGTCAGCGCCGCTTGTTTGACTGGTATGTCGATTTTCAACGACGCTGGAAGGTCAAACGTAAGATCCCGGCCGGGCTTGTGCCGCATCTAGGCAGCCAGTGGTGGTGCCTGACCCGTCAGGTCTTGTCGACCATTCTGGAAGATCCGGATCGCGCGGAATATGATCGCTATTTCTCCAAGGTCTGGATCCCCGACGAAAGCTATTATCAGACGCTGGTGCGGCTTTATTCCACCAATGTGGAAAGCCGGTCTCTGACCCTGTCGAAATTTGATTTTCAGGGCAAACCGCATGTGTTTTTTGATGATCACATGCAGCTCTTGCGACGGTCGGATTGTTTTGTGGCGCGGAAAATCTGGCCGCATGCTGACAAGCTTTATAAGGGCTTTCTGTCGGATGACGCGTCGATCTTTTCGGGGGCCGAACCCAATCCCGGCAAGATTGACAGGGTGTTCTCGAAAGCGGTCGAGCGCCGCACCAAGGGGCGGCCTGGGCTTTATATGCAAAGCCGGTTTCCGAATGACGGTTGGGAACGTGGGCTGACCGCTGCGCCCTATGCCGTATTCGAAGGCTTTGCCGAGTTGTTCGAGGATTTCGAAGACTGGCTCACCCGCGTGGTGGGGCTACGCAATCACGGCCATTTATTTAGCCCCGATGGGGTTGCCTTTGTAGGTGGTCAAAAGGTTTTTGCTGGGGCTTTGACCGATCATGTGGCCCTGCGGGACTACAATCCTCGTGCCTTTCTGACCAATCTGATCTGGAGTACGCGGGGCGAGCTGCAATGCTTCCAATTCGGCCCGCGCGACAATCAGAAAATCAGCTGGGATCTTGCCAAAGATGCCAATGCGACGATCTCGGTGATTTCCGGTGCCTGGGCGGTGCCGCTGTTCTACTCCAATTCCAATTTTACAGATATTCGCAAAGAGGCGGCCCGGTTGCAGAAAATCGAAGCAGAACATCTTGTCGCGCTTCGGTCAAACTACGCCAAGGCGCAGATTCGGATTTGGACCCTGGCCGAGTTTGTTGATGCGCCAATGGAGCCTTTGCAAACCATAATAGATGAGCTTGGCGCGCGCGATGCCCATCGTCTGACGGAAGCGCCGCGCATGGTATCGCTCGATGGGTTTGGGCAGTTTCTACAAAATCTGAAAAATCAGGGGATGCAGCCTCATCTGATGGGTGATTTCCCGGTGGCCAACAGTATCGAGACGATGCATCAAAAGCCGCGTCGGCCATATCTTGTGAAATAGGTAGATCCGATGAGCCAATCCTTTGATAGTTTCGTCATCCTGGGCGAAATGCGCACCGGATCGAACTTTCTGGAATCGAATATCAACGAGTTTCCGGGGCTGACCTCATATGGCGAAGTGTTCAATCCCGTCTTCATCGGGAAGCCGAAGCGGGAGGAACTGTTGGGGGTAAGCCTTGCCCAACGTAATGCCGACCCGCTGAAACTGATTGAGGCGATGCGTCAGAATACCGAGGGACTGTTTGGCTTTCGGCTGTTCAGCGGCCATGATGATCGGGTGTTTGATCATGTGCTGGATGACAGACGCTGCGCCAAGATCATTCTCAGCCGCAATCTGGTCGATGCCTGGGTATCGCATGCGATTGCGAAATCCACCAATCAATGGGCCCTGCATAACAGCAAAGATGCGAAGAAGCAGAGGGTGCAGTTTGACCCGGAGGCGTTCAGAACGTTATTCTATACGGTGAAGGCACGGCAGCAAGAGATCACACGCCGGTTGCAGACCACCGGTCAGGCTGGGTTCTATATCAACTACGACGATCTGCAGGATCGTGAGATCATCAACGGGCTGGCGCGGTTCCTGGGGGTTGATCACGAGCTTTCCTCGCTATCCAGCAAGTTCAAAAAGCAGAACCCCGAGAGCCTGGCGGATAAGGTGACGAATTTCGCCACGCTTGAGAAAGCGGTGAACGAGATTGATCGCTACGATCTCGACAGCCTGCCGAATTTCGAACCGGTGCGCACGGCAGTGGTGCCGAGCTATGTGACCTGTGAAGCTGTACCGCTGCTATATATGCCGGTACAGGCGAGCGCGGATCGGGAGGTGAAAGCCTGGATGGCCGCGATTGACGGGATCGAAGCCGAGGCGCTGAAATCAGGAATGACCCAGAAAGATCTGCGTAAATGGAAGCGTCAGCATCCCGCGCATCGCAGCTTCACGGTGATCCGCCATCCGGCCGAACGTGTTCACGCTGCCTTTTGCACGCATTTCCTGACCAATGGCCCCCACACCTTTCATGAGATCCGCCAGACGATTTCCGACCAGTATGACATTACCTTCCCGGGCCAACTGCCAGAGGGCGAGAGCTGGGATAAGCCGCGCCATCGGGATGCCTTCCAGAAATTCCTGAAATTTGTTGAAGCCAATATCGCCGGGCAGGGCGGTATTCGGGTCGATGCCTCTTGGGCGACGCTGGGCAATGTCATTGCCGGGTTTGGACAGGTGTTGCTGCCCGATCATATTCTTCGCGAAGACGATCTTGAGGCCGGGCTTGCGCGTCTGGCGGAAGAGGTCGGGCTTGATACAGTGCCGGCTGCGCCGGAACCTATCAACGACGGCCCCATTGCGCTGGGCGATATTTATGATGATGAGATCGAAGATGCGATCCGCCGCATCTATCAGCGCGATTTCATGCTCTTTGGCTACCGCCCTTGGAGCAAAATGAAATAGAGCCCCCGATCAGGAGGCTCTGGCATATCACGCAGCGCGGGTCGCCTGCGCTTCGGTCAGCACTGTATAGAGCGTATCGGGATCGTCATTGGCCCGAAGTTTGGCACACACGCCGCTGTCACGCATGGTGCGCGAGACCAGTGCCAGCGCTTTCAGGTGATCAACACCCGCGCCTTCCGGGGCAAACAGCGCAAAGACCAGATCGACCGGCTGACGATCAACGGCATCGAAATCCACCGGCTTTTCGATCCGCACAAAAGCACCGACAACCTGATTCAGCCCAGCCACCCGCGCATGCGGCAGCGCGACACCATGGCCCACACCTGTCGGCCCAAGGGTTTCGCGGTCTTGCAGAGCGGCAAATACCATGCCCGAATCCAGCCCATAGCTGGAGGCAACAAGATCGCCGAGGTCTTGAAACAACCGTTTTTTACTGGAAACGCCACCGATCACTTTAACTGCGTCGGGCCGGAATATGTTCGAAAGTCTCATGGTTCCTAACTTGCTTTCCGGCCCGTGCGTTTATCGCGTCAGACCGTGCTGCCGGGATCTATCCACCCAATGTTGCCGTCTTCACGGCGGTACACAACGTTAACCCCGTTCGATTTCTCGTTTCGGAACACGAGCACGGGCGCATGTGCCAGCTCCATCTGCATCACCGCTTCGCCAACCGAGATCGTCGGAATTTTGGTTTCCATCTCGGCAACGATGATCGGCTGCAGCGATTCAGGCTCTGCGTCCTCGGCCCCGTCTTCTGAGGCGAGGATATACGAGGCACCGCCCAATGTTTCAACAGGATTCGAGCGTTCTTTGTGGTGATCCTTCAACCGACGCTTGTACCGGCGCAGCTGCTTATCCATCTTTTCCGCGCATTCATCGAAAGCGGCATAGATATCGGTGGCTTTTGCGCTGGCCTGCGCGGTGAGCCCGGTCGACAGGTGCACCACGGTTTCGCAGACGAACTCATGCGCGTTTTTGGAAAACACAACCTGTGCATCAGTTGGTCGCTGAGCGTATTTCTCAACAACCGAGCCAAGCTCGGTTTTCACATGTGTTTGCAGGGATTCACCAATATCAATCTGTTTGCCACTGATCAGATATTTCATCCTACCTCCTTATTGTGGTTGGGTCCGGGATATGACGGCAAAAAGCGCCGCATACGGTCCGGATAGTGGAGTTTGGGCTTGAGTAAAACACTTCGCCCGGATCGCACGGGGGGTCTGGGCGTTCGGCCGGATCAGTACCGGCCCGGGAACATGCGCATTGAGATGCATCATTACCTTCATTTGGTGATGCCGATCCCGTTATGTCAACACCAGAGATCGTCGGAATTAGGGCGGAGTCAGTGCGCGAAAATGTCAGTTTCGGGCCAGCCGATCAGATCAAGCTTGGCGCGCATGGGCAGAAAATCAAAGCAGGCCTGCGCCACTTCAACCCGTCCTTCACGCGCCAGGCGGGCATCGAGCTTTTCCTTCAACCGGTGCAGATAGAGCACGTCAGAGGCGGCGTAATCGAGCTGCGCTTCGGTCAGTTCATCCGCGCCCCAATCGGTTTGCTGCTGCTGTTTCGACACATCCACATGCAGCATTTCATCCAGCAGCATTTTCAGCCCGTGCCGGTCGGTATTGGTGCGGGTCAGCTTTGACGCGATCTTGGTGCAATAGACCGGAGCGGTCAGCACACCGAAGGCGTTCAGCAGCATGGTGATGTCGAATCGGCCGAAATGGAACAGCTTCAGAACCTCAGGATCTTTCAGCATTTTCACCAGGTTGGGCGCTTCGCTCTGATCCTTGGCGATCTGGATGATATGAGCATTGCCGTCGCCGCTGGAGAGCTGCACCACGCAGAGCCGGTCACGATGAGGGTTCAGCCCCATGGTTTCGGTGTCAATCGCAACAACTGGGCCGAGATCGAGCCCGTCGGGCAGGTCGCCCTTGTAAAGATGGTTCGCCATGGATGCCTCACTGAGTTCTATCTGAAGTGATAGAACGCTGCGGGTTTCGGTTCAATGAACAGAATGCAGCTCAGTCATCCTCCTCCTCGGCCATGCCCAGCAGGGCGGCGGTTTTCAGCGCCACTTTGCGATAGATTTCGGCGTGTTTCCCCTCTGGGTTGGCGACGATCAGCGGCGTGCCGGCATCGGAAGTTTCACGAATCTCCAGATGCAGAGGGATCGCGCCCAAAAACATCACGCCCAACCGGTGCGCGTCGGCCTCAGCCCCGCCATGGCCGAAAATTTCGGTGACCTCGCCGCAATGGGGGCAGATGAAGCTCGACATGTTTTCGACGATACCCAGAATCGGAACATCGACATCCTTGAACATTTTCAAACCCTTGCGGGCATCAACCAGGGCCAGATCCTGAGGGGTTGAGATAATGACAGCCCCTGAAAGCGGGGTTTGCTGGGCCATGGTCAGTTGCGCGTCGCCGGTGCCCGGCGGCATGTCGAGAATCAGGAAATCCAGCTCGCCCCACATCACATCGCGGGTCATCTGCATCAGCGCCGATACCACCATCGGGCCACGCCAGATCACCGGCGCCTCTTCATCCATGAGAAAGCCCATCGACATGACTTTCATGCCGTATTTTTCAATCGGGATCACCTTGTCGCCCTGCATCGCCGGGCGCGAGGTGATGTTCAAGAGGCGTGGCACCGAGGGGCCGTAGATATCGGCATCGAGCAGCCCGACCTTGAAGCCAAGGCTGGCCAGCGTGGCGGCAAGGTTGGCCGCCGTGGTCGATTTGCCCACGCCGCCCTTACCCGAGGCCACTGCGATGATGTGCTTGATCCCCGGAATCGCCGCCTGTTTCGGGCGCATATCCGGGCCGGGCACGCCGGGGTTTTTCGCGGGCGGTTTGCGCAGCTTTGGTGGCTCCGGCGTTTGCGGGTGCAGCGCGCCCGCTTCACCGGTCAGCACCACCAGCAAGTTCTCCACCTGTGGCATGTTGCGCTTTAGCCGCCGGTCGATCTCGCTTCGCAGCAGGTCAAGGTCACCGGCAAAATCGCCGGGCACATTGATCGACACCACCACCTTGTGGCCATTGATCGCCACGTCTTTTTCCGAAACCAGCCCGGCCTCGACGATATTGCCCTTCACCCCGGTGGCCTCGATTCGAGCCAGATGGGCCATGATACGTTTGATCATTTTATTCCTCCCTCGTGCCGAGCGTCAGCTCTTGGCGTAGTAAAGCCCGACCACATGTTCTGCTTCGGCAAAGAAAAGCCAACGCGACGCGAAGACGCCGATCAGATGGCTGATAAATGCGATGCCGGTGATGACGGGGCTTGTGGGCAGTGCGAGCAGCAGTGCAACCGGCAAAATACCCAAAAATAGGGTCGAAATTACCCGGAGTTTCTGCGCATGCTTACGGCCGATCTGGTGCACCATCTCATCAAGAATGTAATTGCGCGCGGTGTGGCCGCTTTCAAACAGCCGCACCTCGCCGATCGGGGCCAGGCCGGTGGCGGTGCCGCGCGTGCTGCCGGAGCCTGCCAGCCGCCCGTCGCCCATCATCCAGGCCGCGATTTGCAGCGCGGTCAGCACCAGGATCAGAACCCCGGCCACCTTGACCTGCATCGACAAAAGCGCGCCCCCGGCCAGCGCATAGAGCAGATAGAGCACCGGGGTCAGCGGCATGTTCCAGCGCGGAATGGTCTTGAGCTGGGTGTAGATCATCGAGGTGCAGAACACCGTGATCAGGGCCAGAACAGAGCCTATTACGCCAAAAACAGGCAGGTTTGTGTCGAAGAAGATCCGACCGATGGCAAACACCGCGAAGGTCAGAAGCGCGAGTACCGAGATGATGCCCTCACGCGAGAGCCAGGAGGTTTGCCACTGGCTGAACGAGTAGATCACGTTTTTCGGATTGGCGAGGTGGAAGACCGACGACAGAAGCCCGCCCACTGCCAGCGCATAGGCGACGAAGAACGCCCCGAAAGCCTGCCAGCCGTAGAGGTCGGGAATGCCGAGGCCGAGCCAGGCCAGAAAGCCGAAGCCGAGACCCGAAAGCGAGGTGAAGATGATAACGGAAGGTGCCGGATGCATCAGGCTTGCTCCTTCTCAGAAGTGTCTTTTCCGCCCGGAAGTGCCTCCAGCGCCTTGTCGAGCCAGCCCAGAAAGCCCTTGGCTTCGGTGGCCACGGTTTGAAGCGGCGCGGGTGGATGTTTGTCGAGCTGGTCTTTCGGACGCGGCGGCAGATAGCGGTTGACCGGCTTGGTGCCCTGCTCGGGCATCAGCTCGATCCCGCCACGGTCTGCCACCAGCTGCGACACCGCGCTGTCGGGGTCGCCCAGATCGCCGAAATGCCGCGCGCCCGCCGGGCAGGTGCGCACGCAAGCGGGCAGGCGGTCTTCTTCCGGCAGGTTTTCGTTATAGATCCGGTCCACACAGAGGGTGCATTTCTTCATCACCCCGGCGAGTTGATCAAGCTCGCGCGCACCATAAGGGCAGGCCCAGGCGCAGAGCCCGCAGCCCATGCATTTATCCTCATTCACCAGCACGATCCCGTCTTCGGCGCGCTTGTAGCTGGCGCCGGTCGGGCAAACGGTGACACAGGGCGCGTCTTCGCAATGCAGGCAGGATTTGGGGACGTGGATGGTTTGCGAGGGGCCATCTTTCGGCTGAACCTCGTAGTTGAACACCCGGTTGAGAAAGGTGCCATGCGGATCGGCACCATAGGCATCGATATCAGAAAGCGGCGCGCCATAGTTCTGGGTATTCCAGCCCTTGCAGGCAGTCACGCAGCCATGACAGCCCACGCAGGTATCGAGGTCGATCACCAGGCCGAGCTTTTTTTGGGTCTGTTCGGGCAGCTTGGTCATCAGATCTTCCTCGCCACGTTCTTGGGCCCTTTGCCGACCGGCGATTTGATCGGGGGAAGCGTAGGTTGCGATTCTGCCGGTTTAGGCTCTGCTTTTTCGATTTTGACCCGCAGATCGAACCAGGCGGCCTGGCCGGTGACGGGGTCGGAATTGGTCCAGCGCATGCCGTCGCCCTTCGGTGGCTGCAATTCGCTGATCAGATGGTTAAGCAAAAAGCCCTCGGTTGCTTCCGGCGCTTTTTCGTCCAGCGCCCAAGCGCCCTTGCGCTTGCCGATGGCGTTCCATGTCCAGACCGTGTGCGGGTTCAGCCCGGCGTGATGGGCCACCGGCACGGTGATCGAACCATGCACCGAGCTCACCTTGGCATAATCACCATCGGTGAAGCCATGCGCCTGCCAGATCTGCGTGGGCAGATAGAGGTAGTTCATGCCGGTGATCTGGCGCAGCCAGGCGTTTTGGGTGCCCCAGGAGTGATACATGTGCATCGGCCGCTGGGTGAGCGCGTGGATCGGGTATTCGGTCACATCGACATTGCCGTCTTCGAACGGTTCGTACCAGATCGGCAGCGGGTCCATGGTGCGCTTCACCCGGGCGCGCAGATGCTCGGGCGGCTGGTTGACGCCATGACCTTCGGCGGCGAGCTGCAATTTGCGTAAAGGCTCGGAATAGAGACTGAAAACATAGGGCACGGCCGCATCGAAGAGGCCGATTTCCACCGCCCATTCCTGATAGGCCTTGTTCCACGGTTTGTAGAATTGCGCCTCTTCGGGGATGTGCCCGATCCAGAAGCCGCCATTCTGAATATAGGCGTCGATCTGGTTCGGGTTTGGTTCACCGCGCCCGTGATCCTTGCCCTCCGGCCCCCGGAACCCGGCCAGCGGCCCCACGCCCGGGCGGCGCTGATGGTTTTGGATATAGTCGGCATAGTCTTTCCAGACCGCCTCGCCGCTCTCATCCACAAAGCCCGGCAGGCCCAGCTTGACGCCCAGCTCGACCAGAACCGTCTGGAAGGCGCGCACGTTGCGATCTGGCTCGACCACCGGCCAGCGAATGCTGTCGGCGGCGGCATCGGCCTCGCAGATCGGGCGATCGAGCAGACTGATGCAATCGTGGCGTTCCAGATAGGTGGTGTCGGGCAGGATCAGATCCGCATAGGCGACGGTTTCCGAGCTATAGGCATCGGAATAGATGATGTGCGGGATCACATATTCGCCGGTCTCGTCCTTGTCGGTGAGC
>JARRIY010000022.1:0-16569 GCA_037379985.1 Maritimibacter sp. | reverse complement strand
TGTCACGGCCCGAGGAACTTGGCGCATGGTAATGGAGATCGTTTGTCCTGCAGGCACGCCAGCCGCCCTGCGCACGGCGGTCAAAGCCGGAGCGCATAGTGTCTATTGCGGCTTTGCCGATGAAACCAATGCGCGCAATTTCCCCGGGCTGAATTTCAGCCGTGACGAAATGCGAGACGGCATTGCCTTTGCCCATAAGGCGGGCGTCAAGGTGCTGGTCGCGATCAACACCTTCCCGCGTGCGGGCGCTGAACCGATCTGGCATTCCGCCGTGGCCGATGCCGAAGCCGCCGGGGCCGATGCGGTGATCCTGGCCGATATTGGCCTGCTGGCCCATACGGCCGAGCATCATCCCGGGTTGCGGCGCCATCTCTCGGTTCAGGCCGCCGCCGCCAATGCCGATATGATCAATTTCTATGGCCGTGAATTCGGCGTCCGGCGCGTGGTTTTGCCGCGCGTGCTTTCGGTGCCTGAAATCGCGGCAATCAATGCCGAAACCGAGGTGGAAACCGAGGTCTTCGTGTTTGGTGGTTTGTGCGTCATGGCCGAAGGTCGTTGTTCCCTATCTTCCTGGGCCACAGGGCAATCACCCAACATGAACGGCGCCTGCTCGCCCGCCAGCCATGTAGCGTATCATCAGGAGGGCGATAGCCTGTCCTCACAGCTGGCGCCTGCTCGCCCGCCAGCCATGTAGCGTATCATCAGGAGGGCGATAGCCTGTCCTCACAGCTTGGTGGTTTCACCATCAATCGTGTGCAGGCCGGTGAACCCGCCCCCTATCCGACACTCTGCAAAGGCATGTTCCGGGCGGGTGAGCAGGAAGGGCATTTGTTTGAAGATGCCGTCAGCCTTGATGCGGCGTCGATGATGCCAAGCCTGCGCGAGGCGGGTGTGACGGCGCTGAAAATCGAAGGGCGGCAACGCTCACGCGCCTATGTCGAACAGGTGGTTCGCAGCTTCCGTGGTGCAGTCGATGCGCTGGAAGCGGGGCGCGAGATTCCCGCCGGGCTGCTGGGGCGCTTGTCGGAAGGCGGCGCCACAACCACCGGCGCATACAAGAAAAAGAAAACCTGGAGATAGGCGTGGAGCTGACTGTCGGACCCAACCCGTTTTTCTGGCCCGTCGATCAATGGTCGGATTTCTACGCCACGCTTGCAAGTGCAGCACCAGAACGGGTGGTGCTGGGCGAGCTTGTCTGTTCGAAACGCCTGCCCTTCTATGCCGACCGTCTGCCCGAGGCGATTGATAAGCTGACCTCGGCAGGCAAGCAGGTGGTGCTGACCTCTCTGGCGCTTGTCACCCTGCCGCGCGAACGCAAAGCCACTGCCGCGCTGGCTGAGGCTGGGCTGGAAATCGAAGTGAACGATCTGACCGCGCTCACCCATCTGCCGCAAGGCACCGCCTTTTCCGTCGGCCCGCTGATCAACTGCTATAATGAAACCACCCTGACCTGGCTCGCCGGGCGCGGCGCAACGCGCATTTGCCTGCCGCCGGAATTGCCGCTGGCCTCGGTCACGGTGCTGGCCCAAACCGCCGCCGAGCTGGGCGTAACGGTTGAGGTCTGGGCCCATGGTCGCGCACCGCTGGCAATCTCCGGGCGCTGTTATCACGCAAGGCTGCATGGGCGGGCAAAGGATAACTGCCAGTTTGCCTGCGAGGACGATCCCGATGGGCTGGAAATTCGCACATTGGATGACGAACCATTTCTGGCAATGAACGGGGTACAAACCCTGTCAGCCGCATCGCTCTCGGCAGTTCATCAGGTCGAGATTTTGCGCGAGGCCGGTGTCAATGCCCTGCGCCTGCAACCACAGGCTCAGGGGTTCGACGCGGTCTGCCGAATCTGGGCAGCCCGCCGCGATGGGCAGATGGATGGCGAAGAGGCCGCGAAAGCGCTGGCTTGCCATACGCATGGCATACGTTTTGCCGACGGTTTTCTGACCGGCAAAAAAGGCGCTGATTGGTCCGCCGGAGCCCCGCCCATCTAAGGCCATATCCGCCACACTTCGGCGCAGCCAGACTGCGTCAAGCCTTCCCATTGACGTCAATCACAAAGGCGCAGAGCTTATGCCCGGGGACGAGGACAACGCTAAAGCACAAGGTCACACGCCCATGATGGATTCACCGATTGCTCTGCACCCCTGCGGACAATGCCGGATGCATGACGCCAGCGTCTGGCGCCCGGTCACCGGCGGGAATGTATCGATCCTGGCCGCGAGTCATTCCCGGCGCGAGCTTGCACCGGGCGAGATGCTGTTTGCCGAAGGCGCTGAAAATGCTGGGGTTTATTGTGTGTCACGCGGACTGATGGCGCTGCGCGCGCATCGTGTCGATGGCACCTCGGTGATGCTGCGTCTGGCCTATCCTGGCGATGTGATCGGCTTTCGCTCCTTCCTTGGCGATGGCGTGCACCATACCGAAGCGCGCGCGCTGATCCCCTCACGCATCTGCACCGTCACCCGCCGCGATGCCGAAAAAGTCGTGTCAGCCACACCCGACGTTCTGGCCCGACTCGCCAGCCGCGCCGTTATCGAGCTTGACCACAGCCAGGCTCGCATCATCGCCTCGGCCGGGCGGGTTAACAAAGCCCGGCTGACCGCGCTCCTGACTGAGCTGATGCAGCGTCATGGCGAGGTTACTGTCGATGGGCTGAAAATGGAATTACCCTTGTCGCGCACAGACTTAGCCGATCTTATCGGGGTGCAGCGCGAGACCATTTCGCGCTTGATCCGCAGGTTGGAAGACGAAGGATCGTTCAAGTTTTCGCGCCGTCAAGTCTGGATGCCACAGCCCAAACGGGAATGCCTGGCGCAGCACGGCTGACAGCAAGGCGCGCGGATAGATCATGAGGTTGAGCTGGGCCTGCGCCTGATCCTTGCCTGACCCGACATCACACCGCGACAGCTTTGCATCTGTCGCATTTGCCATTCTGCCTTGTCCGCCGCGTCTGGCAGGGCTATTGAAGGGCGCAGAATTGACTGGGAGACCGCAATGTCGAAACTGGTGACCATCTACGGCGGAACAGGCTTTGTCGGGCGCTATATTGTGCATCGGATGGCCCAGGCGGGCTGGCGCGTGCGGGTAGCTGTACGTCGCCCCAATGAAGGGCTTTACGTGCGCACCTATGGCGCGGTTGGTCAGGTCAACCTGGAATTGTGCAATATCCGCGATGATGCCTCTGTTGCCCAAGCCATGCGCGGCGCGGATGCGGTGATCAACTGCGTCGGCACGTTCGACAAGGGCGGCAAAAACAATTTCGACGCAGTTCAGCACGAAGGCGCTGGTCGCATCGCCCGGCTGGCCGCAGCCGAAGGTGTTGAAACGCTGGTGCATCTGTCGGCCATCGGGGCGGATAAAGCCTCTGACAGCCTGTATCTGAAATCCAAAGCGCTGGGCGAAGAGGCGGTTCTGGAGCATTTCCCGAATGCTGCCATCCTGCGCCCATCGGTAATTTTCGGCACCGAAGATCATTTCTTCAACCGCTTCGCCAGTATGACCCGGTTCAGCCCGGTCCTGCCGATTGTCGGCGGCAACACGCTGTTTCAGCCGGTTTTCGTCGATGACGTCGCTGCGGCAGTCGAGCAAGTGGCAACCGGCGCAGCTGCACCGGGTGTCTATGAGCTTGGCGGGCATGATGAAATGACCCTGGCCGAAATGATGCAGATGATGCTGAAAATCATTCAGCGCCGTCGCTTCGTGTTCAACATGCCCTTCGCACTGGCGAAGTTTTTCGCCTGGTGGTTCGACCTTTGGCAAACCGTCTCGCGCGGTTTGATCCGGGCACCGCTGACCGTTGATCAGGTGCGCACGCTGAAACATCACAATGTGGTTGGTTCCGGGGCCAAAGGCTTCAAAGAGCTTGGGCTGGAAACCCAGATGATGGCGGCGGTTCTGCCGGGCTATCTGTGGCGTTTCCGTGTGACCGGGCAATATGCGGCAACCACCGCATCGGCGAATGACCTGAAAACCTGATCACCCATCCAAATTGTGATGCAAGTCTGACCCCGGGCAGGGATTGATTTTTATGAGTTATCTGAACGATGTCCTGCTCGGCGTGATCGAGGGGATCACCGAGTTTCTGCCAATCTCTTCGACCGGGCACCTGCTCTTGGCCGAACATTGGCTGGGCGCGCGTTCAGAGGCCTATAATATCGTCATTCAGGCCGGGGCCATTCTGGCCGTGACGGTGATCTATTGGCAGCGTATCGTTGGCTTGCTTACCAATTGGGGCGACAAGGCCAATCGCGACTATCTGTTCAAACTGCTGACCGCCTTTGTCATCACCGGGGTTCTGGGGCTGGTTGCCAAAAAGCTGGGCTTTGAGCTGCCCGACACCATTCAGCCGGTCGCTTGGGCGCTGGTGATTGGCGGGATCTGGATGATCGTGGCAGAACGGCTGGCCGAACGCGGCGGCGATCATATCGAGATCACCTGGAAAGTGGCGATTGCCGTGGGGCTCGCGCAGATCGTAGCGGCGATCTTTCCGGGCACCTCGCGATCCGCCACAACGATTTTTGTCGCCATGCTGCTGGGCACCTCGAACCGCGCGGCAGCGACCGAGTTTGCCTTTCTCGTCGGCATCCCCACCATGTATGCGGCCAGCGGCTATGAATTGCTGAGCCTGTTTAAAGATGGCGCGGTCAGCGAAGACTGGACGGCATTGGGAATCGCTTTCGTGATTTCCACCATCACCGCCTTCATCGCCGTGAAGTGGCTTCTGGGCTTTATCCAGACCCACCGATTCACCGCTTTTGCGATCTATCGGATCCTGTTTGGCGGCGCGCTGCTGATGCTTTCGGCCTTCAGCATCATCGGCTGACACGGATTGCCGCAGATCCGGCCAGACTGACCCATCAAAGAAACTCCATCATTATCTATATAAAACAATTCACTAACCCAATATAGGTCACTCATTATGACCTATAAACCGGAAAATCCATGGCAAAATCGCATCGCCCATCGACACTTATCGACATTTAGGTCAGCATTTATGCCTTTTCTTTTCTCTGCGACCTGTTAAAGAGGCTTCCCGAAGAGACGGAGGACCCCCCCATGGCAAAGCAGCCGATGCTGAAATTCGTGGATATCCAGCGCGACATGCCCGAGAAGCGGGAGGCCCAGGCGCGCACGCATGATTTTGACGAAATCTATGCCGAGTTTGCCGATGCGAAAGCCGCCGAGCAGGCCTCGCGCTGTTCGCAATGCGGTGTGCCCTATTGTCAGGCGCATTGCCCGCTCTCGAACAATATTCCCGACTGGCTGCGGATGACCGCAATGGGCCGGTTGAAAGAAGCCTATGAGCTCAGCCAGGAAACCAACACCTTCCCTGAGATCTGTGGCCGCATCTGTCCGCAGGACCGCCTGTGTGAAGGCAATTGTGTGATCGAACAATCGAGCCATGGCACTGTGACCATCGGCTCGGTCGAGAAATACATCACCGATACCGCCTGGGAAAATGGCTGGGTGGAAGAGATCACCCCGGCGACCCAACGCGGCGAAAGCGTGGGCATCATCGGTGCCGGGCCTGCCGGGCTGGCCGCTGCTGATATGCTGTGCCGCGCCGGTGTGCAGGTCACGGTTTATGATCGTCATGATCGTGCCGGCGGGCTGCTGACCTATGGCATCCCGGGCTTCAAGCTGGAAAAAGACGTGGTGATGCGCCGCGCCGAACAGCTGGAACGCGCGGGTGTGAAATTCGTACTGAACTGCAATGTCGGCGTTGATCTGAGCTTCCAGGCGATCCGTGGTCAGCATGACGCGGTGTTCGTCGCCACCGGTGTTTACAAAACCCGCGCGCTGAGCGGCCTCGGTTCGACCGCGACGGGGATCGTGCAGGCGCTCGATTACCTGACCGCGTCGAACAAGGTCGGCTTTGGCGACGAGGTGGAAGCCTATGAAAACGGCACGCTGAATGCCAAAGGCAAAAAGGTGATCGTGGTCGGCGGTGGCGATACCGCGATGGACTGCGTGCGCACCGCGATCCGTCAGGGTGCGAGCAGCGTGAAATGCCTTTATCGTCGCGACCGCGACAACATGCCGGGCAGCCAGCGCGAAGTCGCCAATGCCGAGGAAGAAGGCGCCGAATTTGTCTGGCTCGCCAACCCGAAGGGCTTCACCGGCGATCCGGTGACCGGCGTGATCGTACAGCAAATGCGGCTGGGCAATCCCGATGCGTCGGGTCGTCAGTCGCCGGAGCCGATCGAAGGGGCCGATTACACCGAGGCCGCCGATCTGGTGATCACCGCGCTTGGGTTCGAGCCGGAAGACCTGCCCGCGATGTGGGATGAAAGCGCGCTGCCGGTCAGCCGCTGGGGCACCGTGCAGGCCGATTTCAACTCGGGCGCAACCGATCTCGACAGCGTCTATGCGGGCGGTGACATCGTGCGCGGCGCGTCACTGGTGGTCTGGGCGATCAAAGACGGGCGCGATGCGGCCACTGCGATGCTGAAAGCCTTTGACGAAGAAGCCGCCAAGGTCGCCGCGGAATAATCACACCGATCATGTGGTCAGGCCCGGGTTTAGCCGCCCGGGGCTGACCGGCATCACCCGAAACGAAACCACAGAGACAGGAGGCAAAGAATGCGATTGCATATGACAGCGACAGCGCTCGGCGCGCTTCTGTTCGCCCTGCCCGGTTTTGCTGGGAGCGCGCCGAAATCCGAACCCGAAGGCTTTGCCCTGCCCGCCGGATGCGAGGCGTTTCTGACCGTACAAAACAAAAGCTGTTCTGTGATGCTTATGTGGCAATGCGAGGGTGCAGCCGAGGGCAAAAGCTGGGCCGCGAATTTCTCGGATTACGGGCTGGAATCAATCTCGGCCTATTCTCCCGAATATCAATGGCTTGATACGGTCTACACCTGGGATCAATCGCGCGAGCAGTTCACCCCGCCCGCCGCCGATCCGATTGATATGGCCGAGCTGATGAAAACCGGGCGTGATCAGTATGATTTCATCATGCACCGTTCGCTGCCCGATCACAGCTATGACATTCACGTCACCGGCTCTGACCACCTGACCGGCGAGGTTGAAACCATTGACGGCCAGCGGCTGGAAAAGGTTGCGATCCAGATGACGATTACCGCTGAGGATGGCACTGTCGAATACCAGTCGGCAGGCACGCAGTATTTCTCGCATGAGCTGAAGCAGTTCTTTCTGGGCATCGAAGACGTGACCGATGCTGAGGGCCGGACCGAGCAATATGATGATTCTCCGGTGGATTTCATCCTGCCGGGCGAGCCGGGTTTTGGCGCGACCTCACCGCTTTATGGCTGTGGCGGAGGTGCTGCATGAGTGCGCATCACGGACATTGCCTGTGCGGCGCGGTGCAATTCACCGCAACCCAACTTGGCAGCTTTGGCGTCTGTCATTGCCGGATGTGTCAGCGCTGGAGCGGTTCGGCGCATTTTGGCGTGACCGTTGATCCGGCCCATATGCAGATCACTGCGGGCAAAGATCAGATCTCGCGCTATCGCTCCTCGCCGGTTGCCAGCCGTTACTTCTGCTCCAACTGCGGCTCGGGCCTGTGGTCGCGCTATGACCATGGCTCGGACGAACCCGGCGACTACGAACTGAATGTCGGTCTGCTTGATGATCCGAACGGCCTGACCCTGCGCCGTGAGATTTTCTACGACCGGAAACCCGATTCCTACGCCCTTGCGGGCGATCATGAACGCTTGTCGGAGGCAGACACGGCTCTGCTTTTCGGCATCTCCACCGAAGGAGTGTCCCCATGACCAAATACAACGATAGCTGGATGGCCGAAGAAGAGGCCCGTCGCGCATGGATGGCTGATAACAGCCTGTATCGCGATGAATTCGAACATGCCTCCTGTGGCGTGGGTCTTGTGGTGTCGATTGACGGCAAACCCTCGCGCAAGGTTGTGGAAAACGGCATCGACGCGCTGAAAGCGGTTTGGCACCGGGGTGCGGTGGATGCCGATGGCAAAACCGGCGATGGCGCGGGCATTCACGTGCAAATCCCGCCGGCATTCTTCTATGACCAGATCCGTCGCACCGGCCACGAGCCGCGCATGGACGAGCTGATTGCGGTTGGTCAGGTGTTCCTGCCCCGCACCGATTTTGGTGCGCAGGAAACCTGCCGGACCATCGTGGAAACCGAAATTCTGCGCATGGGCTACACGATCTATGGCTGGCGCGGAGTGCCGGTGAATATCGAATGCTTGGGCGAGAAGGCCAACGCGACCCGGCCCGAGATCGAACAGATCATCCTGACCAATTCCAAAGGCGTGGATGAGGAGACCTTTGAGCGCGAGCTTTACGTGATCCGTCGCCGGATCGAAAAAGCCGCCTTTGCCGCCGGGGTCAGCGGGCTGTATATTGCCAGCCTGTCCTGCCGGTCTCTGATCTACAAAGGCATGATGCTGGCCGAGCAGGTTGCGGTGTTCTACCCCGACCTGATGGATGAGCGGTTCGAATCGAACTTCGCGATCTATCACCAGCGCTATTCGACCAACACCTTCCCGCAATGGTGGCTGGCCCAACCCTTCCGCATGCGTGCCCATAACGGCGAGATCAACACGCTGAAGGGCAACCTGAACTGGATGAAGAGCCACGAAATTCGCATGGCCTCTTCGGCCTTTGGCGATATGGCGGAAGACATCAAACCGATCGTGCCGCAGGGCGCCTCGGATTCGGCGGCGCTGGACGCGGTGTTCGAAGTCTTTGTGCGTGCCGGGCGCTCGGCGCCGATGGCGAAAACCATGCTGGTGCCGGAAGCCTGGTCGAAACAGGCCAGCGATCTGCCGCAAGCCTGGATCGACATGTATAACTACGCCAATGCGACAATGGAGCCCTGGGATGGCCCCGCCGCGCTGGCGATGACCGATGGGCGCTGGGTCTGCGCCGGGCTTGACCGCAACGGTCTGCGCCCGATGCGCTATGTCGTCACCGGCGACGGGCTGGTGATTGCCGGGTCGGAAGTGGGCATGGTGCCCACCGACGAGGCCAGCGTTGTGGAAAAAGGCGCGCTTGGTCCGGGGCAGATTCTGGCCGTGGATACCAAAGACGGGCTGCTGTTCCACGATACCGAGATCAAAGACAAGCTGGCCACCAACCTGCCGTTTGGCGAGCTGGTCAGCAAGATCAAGGATATTCAGGACGAGCTGAAAAGCGAAGAGAAAGCTCTGTTCTCGGGCGATGAACTGCGCCGCCGTCAGGTGGCAGCCGGGTATTCGCTGGAAGAGCTGGAACAGGTGCTGGCGCCGATGGCCGAAGACGGCAAGGAAATCCTCGCCTCGATGGGCGACGATACGCCTGCCGCCGTGCTGTCGAACCAATATCGGCCGCTCAGCCATTTCTTCCGTCAGAATTTCAGCCAGGTGACCAACCCGCCGATCGACTCCTTGCGTGAATATCGCGTGATGAGCCTGAAAACGCGCTTTGGTAACCTCAAGAACGTGCTGGATGAAGCTGGCGGGCAGACCGAGATTCTGGTGCTGGATACGCCCTTTGTCGGCAACACCCAGTTCGAGCTGCTGACCAAACAGTTCAAAGCCAAGATGGTCGAGATCGACTGCACCTTCCCCGCCGATGGCGGCGAAGGCACCCTGCGCAAAGAGCTGGCGCGGATCCGTGACGAAGCCGAAGATGCAGTGCGCTCCGGCGCCGGGCATATCGTGCTCAGCGATATGCATCAGGGCCTCGACCGGGTGCCGATGCCGATGATCCTGGCCACCAGCGCGGTGCATTCCTGGCTGACCCGGAAGGGGCTGCGCACTTTTACCTCGCTCAACGTGCGCTCTGCCGAAGCCATCGACCCGCATTACTTTGCGGTGCTGATTGGCGCGGGTGCCACGGTGGTCAACGCCTATCTGGCCGAAGACAGCCTTGCCGACCGGATCGAACGCGGGCTGCTTGACCTGACGCTGACCGAAGCGATCGACAAGTACCGCGAAGCGATTGACGCGGGCCTGTTGAAAATCATGTCGAAGATGGGGATTTCGGTGATTTCCTCGTATCGGGGCGGGCTGAACTTCGAGGCCGTGGGCTTGAGCCGCGCGATGGTGAACGAATATTTCCCCGGCATGACCAGCCGGATCTCGGGCATCGGCGTGGGCGGTATCCAGCAGAAGCTGGAAGAGATCCATGCCAAAGGCTGGCGGTCGCAAGGCGCCAACGTCCTGCCCATCGGCGGGTTCTACAAAGCCCGCAAGGGCGGCGAAACCCATGCCTGGGCCGCGCAGACCATGCACCTGCTGCAATCCGCCTGTGACCGCGCCTCGTATGAGACGTGGAAGAAATACTCGGCGCTGATGCAGAAAAACCCGCCGATCCACCTGCGCGACATGCTGGAGATCAAGCCGATTGGTGATCCGATCCCGGTGGATCAGGTGGAAAGCATCACCGCGATCCGCAAACGCTTTGTCACGCCGGGCATGAGCCTTGGCGCCCTGTCGCCCGAAGCCCATAAGGCGCTGAACGTGGCGATGAACCGGATCGGGGCGAAATCCGACTCCGGTGAAGGTGGCGAAGATCCGGCGCATTTCGTGCCGGAGCCGAATGGCGATAACCCCTCGGCCAAGATCAAACAGGTCGCCTCTGGCCGGTTTGGTGTGACGGCTGAATATCTGAACCAGTGCGAAGAGCTGGAAATCAAGGTGGCGCAGGGCGCGAAACCCGGCGAGGGCGGCCAGCTTCCGGGCATCAAGGTGACCGATCTGATTGCGCGGCTGCGCCACTCGACCAAGGGCGTGACCCTGATCAGCCCGCCGCCGCACCACGATATCTACTCGATCGAAGACCTTGCGCAGCTGATCTATGACCTCAAGCAGATCAACCCGCGCGCCAAGGTGACGGTGAAGCTGGTGGCAAGCTCCGGCGTCGGCACCATTGCCGCTGGTGTGGCCAAGGCGAAAGCCGATGTGATCCTGATTTCGGGCCATAATGGTGGCACCGGCGCGAGCCCGGCCACCTCGGTGAAATTCGCCGGTCTGCCCTGGGAAATGGGTCTGACGGAAGCCCATCAGGTGCTGGCCATGAACCTGCTGCGTGATCGCGTGACGCTGCGCACCGATGGTGGGCTGCGCACCGGGCGTGACATCGTCATGGCCGCGATGATGGGGGCCGAGGAATACGGCATCGGCACCGCCGCGCTGATCGCCATGGGCTGCATCATGGTGCGCCAGTGTCAGTCGAACACCTGCCCGGTGGGCGTCTGCACCCAGCGCGAAGATCTGCGCGCCAAATTCACCGGCTCGGCGGATAAGGTGGTGAACCTGATCACCTTCTACGCTCAGGAAGTGCGGGAAATCCTCGCCCGGATCGGCGCGCGCTCGCTGGAAGAGGTGATCGGCCGGGCGGACCTTCTGACCCAGGTCAGCCGTGGCGCTTCGCATCTGGACGATCTCGACCTCAACCCGCTGCTGGTGAAAGTCGATACCACCGGTGAGATCACCTATGATCTCGACCGGCCGCGCAATGATGTGCCCGATACGCTGGATGCGGAAATCGTCAAGGATGCCGCGCGCTTCCTGAACGATGGCGAAAAAATGCAGCTGCAATACGCAGTGCGCAACACCGACCGCACCATCGGCACCCGCACATCCAGCCATATCGTGCGCAATTTCGGGATGCGGAACAATCTGCAACCCGATCACCTGACGCTGAAGCTTACCGGCTCCGCCGGGCAATCGCTGGGGGCCTTTGCCGCGCCCGGGCTGAAGATCGAAGTGTCAGGCGATGCCAACGACTATGTCGGCAAGGGCCTGTCGGGCGGTATCATCGTGGTGCGTCCGCCGATGGAATCGCCGCTGGTGGCCGAAGAGAACACGATTATCGGCAACACCGTGCTGTATGGTGCGACCGACGGCTATCTCTTCGCCGCGGGCCGCGCAGGCGAGCGTTTCGGGGTGCGGAATTCGGGTGCGAAAGTGGTGATCGAGGGCTGTGGCTCCAACGGTTGTGAGTACATGACCGGCGGCGTTGCAGTGATCCTTGGTGATATCGGGGCGAATTTCGGCGCCGGGATGACCGGCGGCATGGCCTATATCTATGACCCGGAAAGAAAAATTGGCGATTTCATGAACATGGAAACGCTGGTTACCGCGCCGGTGACCATGGAGCATTGGGAGCACGAGCTGCGTGATCTGATCCTGCGCCATGCCGATGAAACCGGCAGCATCAAAGCGCATCAGATCCTGCAGGACTGGGAGAATGAAAAGCAGAATTTCGTGCAGATCTGCCCGAAAGAGATGCTGGCGCATATCCCCGTACCGCTCTCGGCTGAAAGCCAAGCGGTTCCGGCAGAATAATCAGAAACGGGCGGCCTTCGGGTCGCCCTTTTTGCCTCTACACTTCAGCAAATCCGACCACGTAGTTTTTCCCATAGTGCTTGGCGCATTTCGGGCAGGTCGTGTAGAAGAAATAGACCGCACCGTCGGGTTTTCCCCGCGCCCGCGCGATGGATTTCATCTCATCATACCAGCGTTTGGCATTCTGATAGGGGCCTTCGAAAACCTTGCTTACGAAATTCCCGGATAGCCGGGTCATTTCTTCACCCGGAACATTCCGACCGGCCGCAAAGAAATGCTCTTCTTTGAACAAATTCACTTCTTTGCTGAGGATCAGAAAGTCATCCGGATTGAAGGCACCCGCCGCTTCCAGATTTGCCTGAACGCGCGGGAAAACCGCGCCGTAATTCAGTGGGATATGGAAGAATGACCGAGTTTCAGCCCGCACGAACAGCTTGTTTTCAAAGCTCAGCTCAAGCCCATCCCAGCCTTCAGGATGGAAGCGCGGGCAGCAACCGGTTTCATTGTCGGACATGTCGTAAGACGGCAGAGAATCGTAGGGCATAGCATCCTCCTCATCATCCGCCGAGTTTACCAATTTGCCGGTTTTACTGCCTTGATCTGGGTTCGGTGAGGCTCTGGTAACGGGTTTCTGCCTAGATGGAAGCAAATGACGAAGAACGCTCTCACCCTCGCTCTTGTACTGTGCGCGACCGTCCTGCCTGGCGCGGCGCAGGCAGAGGATTGCCTGTACCAACGCTGCTATGGCGCGGTGGCGCTTGGGCCGAACAAGGCCTGGGGCTATGCCTATAACCAGATCTCAAAACAGGCTGCGATCAAGGTGGCCCAGCGGAATTGTCCGGGAACCTGCGGGGTGGTCGAAAGCTTCTATAACAGCTGTGGCGCCTTTGCCGTGGGCGACAATGGTGGCTGGGGCTACGCAAACGGGGCGACCCGCAGCGAGGCCGAAAGCGCCGCCATCGACTATTGCGCGCCGACCGGGGTGAATTGCCAGCCCATCGTTTCGATCTGTTCTCCACCTTGACCGATGAGCCCAGCCCGGAGACAAGGGGCCATGGGGCAAGCGGACGAACCAGACGAGACCTATTCCTTTACCCGGGGCGTGCTGCGCGGGCTGTGGCGGCTGTATTGGCGCTTTGCCGGGCCGCCTGTGCGTTTTGTCTGGCGCTGGCTGCGCCGGGCTATACTGGCGCTTCTGGCTCTAATTGTGCCGCTGGTGCTGATCTTTTCGATCCTGAACCCGCCCACCACGCTTTACATGGCCTCGGAAAGTGCGCGGCTGGATGGGGTAAAGTACGATTGGGTGGATATGGAAGATATCGCCCCGGTGATGGCGCGATCTGTCGTGGCAGCCGAAGACGCGAATGTCTGTAATCACTGGGGGTTTGACGTGAGCGCTATCCGGCAGGTGATTGCCGAGGGCGAAAGCCGGGGGGCGTCGACGATCAGTCAGCAGACAGTGAAAAACGTCTTTCTTTGGCCCGCCCGGAGCTGGCCGCGCAAAGCGTTGGAGGCGCTGATCACGCCGATGGTGGAACTCGGCTGGTCGAAACGGCGCATTCTGGAAGTTTATCTGAACGTGGCGGAATTCGATGAGGGCGTGTTTGGCGTCGGCGCCGCAGCCCAGCATTATTTCGGCATTTCCGCCGCTGATCTGAATGCCAGCCAAGCCGCGCGTCTGGCCTCGGTGCTGCCTAATCCGAAAGAGCGCTCGGCCAGCAATCCCTCGCAATTCGTCTGGCAAAGGGCAGCCTCTGTACGCGATGGGGCGGCAACGATCCTCCGGGATGGCCGGGCAAATTGCTTCGAGGATTGATTGCCGCGCGCTTTCGCGCCATTACCAGATAAACCATGGGGAGAGTGCCGCCAGATGAACCGCCTGTATCATTTTCCGCTGTCACCGTTCAGCCGCAAGGTGCGCCTGTCTCTGGCCGAGAAAAAGATCGAGGTTGAGCTGGTCGAGGAGCGCTACTGGCTTAAAAACCCTGAATTTCTGCGCCGTAACCCGGCGGGGAAAGTGCCGGTGCTGCGGATGGACAGCCAGACCTTGGCCGAAAGCGCGGCGATCTGTGAATATCTGGAAGAGCGCTATCCCAACCCGGCCCTGATGCCGACGAGCCCCGAAGGGCGCTATGAGGTACGGCGGCTGGTTGGCTGGTTCGATGACAAGTTTCATAACGAAGTCACCTCCAAGCTGGTCTATGAACGGGTGAACAAAAAGATCACCGGGCAGGGCTATCCTGACAGCGCGAATGTCAAAGCCGGGGCCAAGGCGATCAAGATGCATCTGGATTACATGGGATGGCTGCTGGATCAGCGCCGCTGGCTGGCGGGCGATCAGATGACCCTGGCCGATTTCGCCGCCGCCGCGCATCTGTCGACGCTGGATTACATCTCGGATGTGGATTGGGACCGCAACGCCAATGTGCGTGAATGGTATTCCAAGATCAAATCGCGCCCGGCCTTCCGGTCGATCCTGGCCGATCATCTGCCCGGCTTTCCGCCGCCCCCGCATTATGCGGATCTGGATTTTTGACCGGCACGCTGAAAAGCAAACTCATCACTCGGGCCCGGGACGAGGGCTTTGCCAGCCTCGGGATCACCCGGCCCGATGCCGTGCCTGAGATCGCCGCGCGGCTGGATGCCTTTGTCGCCAAGGGCTGGCAGGGCGATATGGGCTGGATGGCCGAGCGCATGCATTGGCGCGGCAATCCGGCGGAACTTTGGCCCGAGGCACGCTCGGTGATCATGCTGGCCGAACCCTATACGCCCGAGCATGACCCGCGCGATGTGCTGGCGCATCCCGACAAGGGGGCGATCAGCGTCTATGCCCAAAACCGCGATTATCATGACATCGTGAAAAAGCGGCTGAAGCGGCTCGGGCGCTGGCTGATCGAAGAGGCGGGGCCTGACACCGAAATCAAGGTATTCGTCGATACTGCGCCGGTGATGGAAAAGCCGCTGGCCGCCGCCGCCGGGCTGGGCTGGCAGGGCAAGCATACCAATCTGCTGTCGCGTGAGCTGGGCAGTTGGTTCTTTCTGGGCGCGATCTTCACCACGCTGGAGCTGCCGATTGATGCGCCGGGGCAGGAGAATTGCGGTAGCTGCACCGCCTGCCTTGACGCCTGCCCCACTGGGGCCTTTCCGGCCCCGCATCAGCTCGACGCGCGGCGCTGCATCTCTTACCTGACCATCGAACACAAAGGCCCGGTGCCGGAAGAGCTGCGCCCAGCGCTGGGAAACCGGATCTATGGCTGTGATGATTGCCTTGCCGCCTGCCCGTGGAACAAATTTGCTGTTGCCGCGAGTGAGGCGCGCTATCTGGCACGCGATGACCTCGCCGCGCCGGATCTGGCAGAGCTGGCACGTCTCGACGATGACGCCTTTCGCGCCAAGTTTTCCGGCAGCCCGATCAAGCGCGTCGGGCGTGCCCGGTTTCTGCGTAATGTCTGCTATGCCATCGGCAATTCAGGCGACGCCACGCTGATCCCGGTGCTGGAGCCACTGGTGGCGGATGCGGATCCGGTGCTGGCAGAGGCGGCGCAATGGGCGCTGGCGCGGCTCGGTTAAAGGCTCACCGACATGCCGCCATCGACGAAAAGCGTCTGGCCGTTGACGTAGCTCGATGCTTCAGAGGCCAGAAAGATGCAAGCGCCACGCAGCTCGGGAAGCTGCCCCCAGCGCCCGGCGGGGGTGCGCTTTTCGACCCAGGCGGTGAAGTCTTTATCAGCCACCAGCGCGGCATTGAGCGGCGTGTCGAAATAGCCCGGCGCAATGGCATTGACCTGCAGCCCATGCTGCGCCCAATCGGTCGCCATGCCCTTGGTGAGGTTGCTCACAGCGCCTTTCGAGGCGGTATAGGGGGCAATGGTCTGACGGGCGAGGGCTGACTGGATCGAGGCGATGCTGATGATTTTTCCGCGCCCGCGGGCGATCATGTGCCGTGCCACGGCCTGCGCCACATAGAACACCGCATTCACATTCAGCTTCATCAGCGCGTCGAACGCCTCGGGTGGAAACTCTTCCAGCGGGGCACGGTGCTGGCGGCCTGCATTGTTCACGAGAATGTCGATAGGGCCGATATCAGCCTCAAAACCGTCTATCGCGGCACGGACAGAATCGACCTCGGTCACGTCGAAAGGCAGCACATGCACCTCATGCCCGGCGCCGATCAGACCCTCTGATGCCACCTCCAGTTTATCCCGGTGACGTCCATTCAGGATGACTTTCGCCCCGGCTTCCGCCAGCCCCGTGGCCAGTGAAAGTCCGATGCCTTGCGATGAACCGGTGATCAGGGCGGT